>CAMVGH010000058.1 GCA_947166945.1 uncultured Clostridia bacterium | reverse complement strand
TTCCCCGCTGTCTCTCCCGAACGCTTTAGATTTTTTGATAACTCCGGACTGCGAGGCAGAAAAAAACCGTATGGCAGATAACTACCATATGGATTCGCGGCGGGGCGTTCCCCGCTGTCTCTCCCGAACGCTTTAGATTTTTTGCTCGGTCCAGTCCTCCAGAGACAAATTCGGTACACGGGAAAACTCTCGTGTATTGTTTGTAACAACAGTCAGACCTCTTGCAACGCCTTGTGTCGTGACATAGTATCTTACGAACCGATAGACGCTCCGCGCAATTTGAGATATGCTCGCAATTCACCGAAACGCCTTGCATCTTCTGATGTAAACAGCAGTACGGTAAATGCAGATAGGAATAAAAGAATACTCGACCTTACTTCCTCCTTTCTCGCACTTTTTGCAGCTCCGTATTCCGGCTCTCTCACTCGCGCATATGAAACACATATTTCTTTCAGGTGTACCTCAAATATTTTTGTGGTAATTGCGGGAAAATTTTTTATTCGTATGTTGTGATGAAGCCTGTTTATTTAAAATCATTATAGGAATAATCATCTGTATTTTTGATTTTTTTGTTATAATAGAATTCAAGAAAACTCTGTTTCAGTATTTTTATTGCTTTATGAAAATGATAGTTTATTTGATTGGCGCTGAAACCAGTCTTTTCTGATGCTTCAGATGCACTTATTTCGCCGAATATTTTCCATCTGATCAGTATTTTATGGGCATTATCCAAGGAATCGTATGCCATCCAGATACATCTGTTTCTATGGCGCAAAACCGCAAATGAATAAGGGTCGGATGTCAGATCGCAGTATTCTGAGTAATCTGTCAGACTGTCAATACGTTTCTGATACCTCAACGATTTTGTCAACGCGCTCCGCAGATCATTTTTGCAGAATGCACAAACCCATGTTGAAAAAAAACAATAGCCGTGAAATTCCGCTCTGTGTAGATAACATCTCTCAAATGCGCTTGCCACGATCTCATCAGCCGTACATATCACCAAGTGATCTGGTCTGACTCGTTTGTAGACGAAATTCCTGACTTTGGGATATACTTTGCTGTACAGCTCCTCCCATGCCTTCTTGTCGGTCAGTGACCTTTGAACAGCATTATAATCCGCTGTCCATTCTTCTTTTGTGACTTTGTAATTGCCCATTTTTATGGACCTCCTTTTTTGAGCAATTATATCACTGTTCAAATTTCCTGTAAACACGGTTATTTTTGAGTCGCTTTAATACTTGCTATAAATCCGTTATTGTGGTATAATATGTTTAAATTTATAGCAAAGGTAACGAGGTATGGACGCTAAAAAATATATGTTTATCATCAAGGGTGAGATCAAGGATGATATTACATCATACAATTATAACAGTAATACCAAAAGAATGGAGATCACCTACTCAAGCGGTAAAATTTACCCTTATTCATATAATAACGTTAAAATACTGAAAGAACCCAAACAGACAGATCCTCATAATTTCAGATTTATTATGTCAAACGGGCAAATTCTCGATAATATCAATGAGATATATTTATTTTCCTCAGAATATGACAGCTATCTGCGGTTCTTTTTTAAAACCGGTTATTCGAGAAGCTTTAATAGTAACGAGTTAACGATTATATCAAATGCTCTTTCGGACAAAGCGGTATATGGTCTTTTTGGTTATTTCAAGGCTGCCGCGCAGTTTAACGATTTGAGAACCAATGACGGCAAACAGATACTCGGAAGCATTTATGACAAAATAGATTTTGTCCCATCGGAAAGTGTTCTTGCAAGCTATCTTAACGGTGATGCAGTAAAAGAACTGACAAACGATCACGCTGCGATATTTCCGTTTGGCTGCAACTTAAGTCAGATCACCGCAGTACAAAATGCGCTGTCACATAATATAAGCATCATCGAAGGACCTCCTGGCACGGGAAAAACACAGACTATTCTCAATATAATCGCAAACATTATTTGCAAAGGCAAAAATGTTATGGTCGTATCAAATAATAATTCGGCAACAGATAATGTTTTTGAAAAGCTCCAAAAATACGGCTATGGATTTATTGCAGCTCAAATGGGAAACAGAGACAATAAATCGGATTTTATCAAAAACAAGCAGATGAGATATCCCGATTTCAATGATTATCCGCCCGAAGTGGATGAACCTGCTTTGGAGGCAATGATAAGGAATACAACAAATGAAATAATATCGCTCTTTGAAAAGCAGAACAGACTTGCGAATATTAAAAGAGAACAGTCAGAGCTCGAGCTTGAACAGAAATATTATCTTGATTATTTTAACTCTCATTTTGATGATCTCAGGATTTTTAAGAGAAATGATTTGAATTCTGACAAACTTCTTGAACTATGGAATGAAATACAGCAAATCAATGAAAATGATAAAAAGCTTGGTTTTTTCAGAAAACTGATATATAAAATAAGATATAGTCTTGGTAGAACTGATATTTTAGTGAATGATACTGAAAAGGCTATAGCTGTTATAAAAAAGGTATATTATGAACATAAGGCGGCTGAACTTAAAGATGAATCTGAAAATATAGAAGCGTCATTAAACAGCAATGGTATGGAACCCCTCTTAAGAAAACTGACAGCGTTGTCAGACAGCATGTTCAGGTATAAACTGAGGAAAAGATATAATAATAGCGAGCCACGCATCGAATTTGATGAAAAATATTGGAAGGATCCGGCGCGTTTTATACAGGAGTATCCTGTGCTGTTGAGTACAACATTTTCATCCCGAAGCTGTTTTAAAGATATATTCTACGATTATGTCATAGTTGATGAGGCATCACAGGTCGATCTTGCCTGCGGAGTGCTTGCCATGTCATGTGCACGTAATATGGTAATAGTAGGCGATACAAAACAGCTCCCGAATGTTATAACAGACAAAGACAGGGCTGTTCTTACTCCGCTTTCGGAAAAGAACAATATTCCCGTTGAATATCGCTGTGAGGAACATAGTCTGCTGTCGTCAGCCTGTGAGGTGTTTCAGAACGCGCCCAGGACACTTTTGCGTGAACACTATCGCTGTCACCCTAAGATCATTGATTTCTGCAACAAGAAATTCTACAATGACCGGCTTATTATAATGACAAAGGATAACGGCGAATCAGATGTTCTGAAAGCGTACATAACCCCTTCGGGAAACCATGCAAGAGGACATTTCAATCAACGGCAGGTCGATCTGATAATAAAAGATATACTGCCTGAATTGAGCTCGGATGATGTCGGAATAATTGCGCCGTATAATGCTCAGACTAAAGTTCTTGCAAATGAAATAACAGATCAGATACCGATCTCTACTGTCCATAAATTTCAGGGAAGAGAAAACGATGATATAATAATCTCGACTGTTGATAACGAAATTACAGAATTTACGGATAACCCCAATATGCTGAATGTTGCAGTATCAAGGGCAAAGAACAGACTAAGGATAGTTGTTTCGGACAATGAAAACAACAGAAATACAAATATCGGCGAGCTTGTCAGATATATTCAATACAATAATTTTGAAATACAGAAAAGTGAGCTGTACTCTGTTTTTGATATGCTTTACAAGGGATACGAACAAAAGCGCAGAGAATATCTGAAAAAACACAAGCGTATATCGGAGTATGATTCCGAAAATCTCATGAATGCGCTTATTGAGGATATTTTAAAGGAAGAGTGCTTTTCAAAGCTCGATGTTGTTTCTCATTTTCCGCTTAACAATATTATCAGGGATATGCACCTGCTGAATGCAGACGAGATAAGGTACGCATCGAATCCATGGACACATATTGATTTTGTGATCTTTAACCGCATAGACAAGGTGCCTGTATTAGCGATAGAGGTAGATGGATATATGTATCACAAGGAAGGCACTCGTCAGCATGAACGTGATGCAATGAAAAACACTATTCTTGAAAAATACCGGATACCGCTTTTGCGTTTTAACACTACCGGCAGCGGCGAAAAAGAACGATTGGAAAATTCATTGAGATCAGCACTTGATTTATAATTCATTCCTGTACTGATTTTCTTTTCTGAACCTGCTCAAACATTTCACGGCTGATAATAGGTTCATGGTCATTTTCGATAAGAAACATATCAAGCTCGCCATTGTTTTTCTTGCGCTTGCCCGTAAGGAAATCAGAAGTAAAGCTCTTTTGACTAAGAACATCGCCGACATACTTTTCGTTTGACAGCATACGGTCAATTGTCGAAGTACTCCATTCGTCCTTGCCGGTAACTGTCTTGATATGATTTTCTTCGAGATACTTCTTGATCTTGCGAACACCGTAACCGTTCAGATAAAGCTCGAATATCTTTCTTACAATAGTGGCTTCTCCCTTAACGACCACCAGCCTGCCGTCCTCATCTTTCGTATAACCCAGAAATCGAGTGCAGTTGAGACATACTCCGCCTGACCGCATTTTCTGCCGAAGTCCCCATGTGATGTTCTGACTCATAATGTAGCTTTCGGACTGAGCAAATGCAGCATATACAGTCATAGCCATTCTCATCTCTTTATCAAAATTGTCAAGCCCTTCTTTTTCAAATACTACCTTAATGCCACGCTCATAAAGCTCATTTGCGATCTGTAATGCGTCAAGAGTATTCCGTGCGAACCGACTTATCGACTTTGTGAGTATCAGATCGATCTTTCCTCTCCTGCAATCGCGGATAAGACGTTGGAACTCCGACCGCTCCTTGATGTTTGTACCCGTTGCCCGCTCGGCATAAATGTCGACAAGCGTCATATCTTCGCTGTGTTCGATGAGATCTTTGTAGTACCTCATCTGCAAGTCGATGCTTGTGTCTTGTTCTTCGTAGTCGCTGCTTACTCTGCAATAAGCGGCAGTTCTTAGTTTCTTTTGCATTTATATTTCTCCTTTTCAAATAAAACAAGCATATGTAATATGTCAAGTACATACGCTTTGTTGGTTATATATAAAACAAAAGCTACATTTTTGTACAAGTTGTATCAAAAATGTAGCTTTCAACTTGGAGCTGATAGTCGGAATCGAACCGACGACCTCATCCTTACCAAGGATGTGCTCTGCCGACTGAGCCATATCAGCTTATCACAGTGATTAATTATACCACAGAAACAGCGCTTTGTCAATACCTTTTTTCAAATTTTTCCGAAAAAACAGGATAGATATTGACAAATACCGGACGGGCATGGTACAATCAATTGTAACTTATTATCTTTCAAGGAGCGGATCATGGATATTATAAAAGTGACACTTACAGATGAAGAACGGCTGGAAAAGCTTGCCGAAGCCGCGGCTGAAATATGGAAAGAACACTATACTTCCATAATAGGTGCGGCTCAGACCGAGTATATGGTAGAAAAATTCCAGTCTCCGGCGGCGATACGGGAGCAGCTCTCCGGCGGCTATCGGTACTATCTTGTTGAGGAAGACGGTGAGACTGCCGGATTTATGGGATTTTATCCGCGGGAGGACTGTATGTATCTCAGCAAGCTGTATCTGTTCAAGGCCAAGCGGGGCAGGGGATATTCCCGGAAAATGGTGGATTTCGTCTGCGAAGCTGCAAAAGCGGAGGGACTGAACGCGGTGGAACTTAACGTGAACCGCGGTAATACCGGCTCCATAGCCGCGTATGAAGCGCTGGGCTTTGCGAGGATACGCGAGGAGAAGATCGGCATAGGAAGCGGATACTATATGGACGACTATGTTTACAGACTCGAAATAAAGGGTTGACGCAGGAAATATATTCTGGTATGATAATTATCGGATCAATGAATATCCGATAAGAAAAAGGAGGAATAAACAATGGGACTTTTTGACAATATCGGCAAGCCTGCCGCACAGCCTGCTCAGCAGGGCGGCAACCGATCGGTGGACGTGGTGTTCGGGAAGCTGCCGGACACCTTCGAGGAATTCACCTCACTGCCGCAGGCATCACTCTCCACACCGTACGACACGGCTCCGATAACTGTGCTGACTTTATGCTTCTATCCGCAGAATCCCGCACTTTCAATGAAGATGTTTGAATTTGTGAGCGGACCCCGCACTATCAATCCCGCGGAATACAGCTTCATCAAGGACAGGTTCCGTGACGCGGATTACGTTCCGCGCTCTTACTTCAAAGGCGCGGTGCCGGGCAACGACTATAAGCCTTCCGAGCCCTATACCGTTACGGTGAGCGAAAATCCCTATACATATCAGAACGAAGGCTATGCGAAGATGCTTCTTACTTCCGGCGGAGCCGACAGCCCGCGCTTTGTGAATCTGCGCAAGGCAAAGGACGGCAAGTGGTATCTCTGGGAGCAGTTCATTCTTGTGGGCATACGCGCTCCCGAAAGCTCCAACCCGTGGGCGTAAAGCTGTCCGTTACGGCACAGACCGACATATTGAAAAGTACACTGCCGAAAAGACAGTGTACTTTTCTTTTGTAAAGATATGAGAAGGCACCGGCAGCCGGTCAGTCGCTTTCAACTTCCGGCTCGTACCCGAGATCGCGTATGAGCTTCTTTGTATCCTCAATGCCCTGACCGCCCGCGGTAAGGTAGCCTGCGGCGAACACCGAATCCACCACCGAGAGGAGTTCGGCTTCGTGACCTCTGAAATATACTTCCCGTCCCGCCGCGCAGCGGATATCCGCTTCCGGTATCATCAGCCGCGCAAGGCACAGTACCTTCATGCAGTATTCGTATGTGAGGGAAGAGATATCCCTGTCCGCAAGGCGCGTACCCTTTATCGGGAGCAGGAAATTTATCGGCACCGATTCGGGGGATATCTCCCTTACGTCACAGAGCATATCCGCGATATCGCCTGCGCTCTCGCCCATGCCGACTATCCCTCCGCAGCACAGCTCGAAACCCAGCCTTTTCAGCATTCTGATATTTTCAAGACGCTGTTCGTATGTGTGCGTGGAGCATATCTGCGGATAGAAGTTCCTGCCGCTGTTGAGGTTATGGTTTATCCTGTCAAGCCCCGCTTCTTTCAGCATTATAGCCTGCGGCTCGGTAAGAAATCCGATGGAGCAGCAGATATGTGTGCCGTTCTCCTTCATTTTTCTTATTCTTCCGGCAAGTTCTTCTATCTCGCCGTCGCTGAAGCTTATACCGCTCAGACCGATGCAGTGCCGTGCGAGGTGATGCTCGCTCACGAGCTTATCGTCGCCGTACAGCTTCTCGTCGCGCACAAAGCGGTATTTCTCGATATCCGCGCCGGAAACGCAGGATTGTGCGCAGTACGCGCAGTCCTGTGAGCAGCCGCCGCTCCTCACGTTGGTGAGCAGCTGTATGCTCACCTTCTTTCCCTTGTATCTGAGCCGCAGAGCGTTTGCGGCACCCATAAGAGCTGCGAGTTCGCTGTCCGGCAGTCTGAGTATCTCTTCCGCTTCCTCTCGGGTGATGAAGTGACCCTCGCGGATCATCTCCTGTGTTTCCATTTGTCGTCTCTCTCCTTTATTTTGTATCATTGTTTTGTTTCGTGCGGGGTATATATTTTTACGTCGCTTTTTTCCTGTTCCTGTTCCTGTTCTTTGAAGTGCTGCCGGATATTCACGATATCTTCCGTAGAGCCGCCGCCGTGATCTTCGGGGTCACGGAATTCTCCCTTATCGACCAGCCGCAGGAATGCTTCCACCCCATCGGGTGTGAGCTGTGTACCCGAAACTTCCTTTATTATCGAGACTACTTTCTCGAAATTCATACGTTTGCGGTACGGACGTGTGGAGTACATTGCGTCGAAAGTATCCGCGACCGCGATTATCTGCGCAACGCGGGGTATCTGGTCGCCTTTCAGCCCCTGCGGATAACCCTTTCCGTCCGGACGCTCATGGTGCGAACCCGCGCCGACCGCGATCTCCGGCATGATGCTGATATCTTTCAGCACGTTGTAGCCGAGAGTGGTATGTGACTTTATGATCCGAAACTCCTCATCGGTGAGCTTGCCGGGCTTGTTCAGCACTTCCATCGGGACGCCGATCTTTCCTATGTCGTGCAGCAGGGCGATATTGTAATACTTTTCCACTGTATTCTCGTCATAACCCAGTTCACGGGTGAGCATTGCGGTATATTTTGCGACACGGTTGGAATGACCGTTGGTGTATTTGTCCTTGACATCTATGGTTTTTGCGAAGGCCTCCGCCATATCGCGTATGAATATCTTCTGTTCACGTTCCTTTTCAAGGAACACATTTGTCTTGTGCCTGATATATGCCCTGATGACCGCCGCTATGATAAGTACCGCCAGCACGCCGCACAGTGCGTAGAACCATATCTGCTCGTAGAATGCGCGCGCCTTGATGATCTTAACCGTCATTGACTGCTCGACGGCGTGCTTTGAGCTGTTCACGAGAGACAGGGAGAATTCATATTCCCCTCCGTGAAGATTGGTATAGCGCACGGGCTGCATATCCGACTTGTACAGTATGACCCATTTGGAATCCGCACCGCTCAGCCGGTATTCGATCTGCGGGTCATGCATGGAGTAGGTGAGGGCATAGCCGTGGATCGTAATATTGTCCGCATTGTCGGGCAGCCTGAAAGTATTGTTCGCGTCGGGGTAGTAGAACGCGTCGTCTGCCTCTATATAAGGTACACTGAACATTATGTCATGCGTGCTGTTGAAGTAGCTGTCTATGTTTACGAGAGTGACATTGCTCCGGCAGGCAATATATAGGTCGCCGTTCGTATCGAGCATACTGAATGAATTGGAGTTCGGAACGCTCGGAAGTCCGTCATGCACGCCGTAATACATATAGTCGAACTTTTCTCCGGAGAGCATATCGGCGGCATTTGCCACATACATTCCGTTTGACGCGAGGAACCACGCGTTCCCGTCGCTGTCGAAGTAAACATCGTAGTTGTTGGAGTAGGGCATATACTCAATGTTTGTAATGACCCCGTCCTTCATATACTGCACGGAGTTTGAGGTGATTATCCACATAAGTCCGCGCTCGTCATCGCGTTTAAGGCGCAGTATGATATCGCTTGTAAGACCGTCCGCGCGTCCGATGTGGGAGAGATTGCTCCCGTCGCTCACATATATGCCGTCCCCGTCTGTACCCATATAGTATTTCCCGTCCGCTCCGGCTTCCGCTGTAAGCACGACTGTGTTGCTCAGCCCCGATTCGGCGGTGATGCTGCGTTCTATCTTTCCGCCGCGGACGATCGAGAGACCTCCGTTTGTCGCGGCAAGCACAGTCCCGTCCGGTGCGGTGACCGCACATCGGCATTTGTTGTTCGCAAGCCCCTCATCTTCGGTGTACTGAACGATCTGATCGTCCGCTGTAAGGCATACAAGTCCGAAGTCCCCGGTGTAAGTGCAGACCCACATATTTCCGTCGTTATCTTCGCTTATGCAGCGGATACGGGCATCTCCGAGGTATTCCGCGAGTCTGCTGTCGGTATGACCGCCGTTCCTGTCGGTGACCTGCATACCCGAGTCTGTGCCGATGTACAGCAGTCCGTTATGCAGGCAGGTAGAATTAACTACCGCTTCTTTCAGGCCGGCTTTCTGTGAGAGATCCTCGAATTTGTCCTCGACGACCTTCATTATACCCTGTCTTGATGAAGCGAACCAGAGATTTCCCTCAAAGTCCACAGTAAAATTCTCGATCGCCACAGTGAGCGGTATATTGCTGAGCGCGTGGAATACTCCGCCGCTGTCCTCATACAGTATCTTTTCGTCGGAAACTATCCATACAGTGCCGTTTACAACGCCTATCCTGTTTATGCTCAGACTGAGATCGCTGAAAACGGTGTAGCTCTCGGTGACATTTCCGAATTCGTCGGTCTGTATCACAGTGTCGAGGTAGCGGGGAAAGGACGTCACAAGGTCGCCGAATTTCTCATCGAAGCTCCCGCAGCAGAACAGCCCCTTGTCTGTTCCGAGGTACACGGAGCCGGGTCTGTCCGGATCCGCCGCGATCGTGGTGACGGTGCCGACAGACAGGTCGTCTCCGTTGTAATAGTCGGTGATCCTGAGATCTTTTATCCGGAAGAATGATCCGCTTCGTGTGTTTCCATATACCGTCCCTTCGCTGTCGGAGCACAGCCTGAGTATATAAGCGTTGTCGGTCTGCGGCTCCTCAAGCGGGTGCAGCGTCAGACTGCTGTCAATATAGCATATACCCTGTGTGGTGCCGACGATGATATTTCCCGCGGCGTCTTCGGTAATGGTGCGTATCGAGGAGGAACTGAGCCCGTCAAGGTATGTGAAGTGCTTGCTGAATCCTCTGTCCATCATGACGATCCCGTTATCGTTCGTACCGACCCACAGCCTGCCCTTGCTGTCCTCGAACAGCGTTTTTGCGTTTGTTATGCCGGTGGTGGAGTCGATACGCTCGAAAGAGGTACCGTCGTATTTCATAAGTCCGGCGTATCCGCCGACCCATATAAACCCGTCGGAAGTGGCGAGAATGTCGTTCGCGTCGGAAGTGGGCAGACCGTTGTCGGCGTTGTACAGCTTTGCGGCATAGCCGGTACCGTCCGTCTTTCCGGTGACCGCGTCCGCACCGCCTCCGGCAGCCGAAGCCCCCGAAAGGGCAGGAGCAATGGTGAGGGATATGACAGCGGCGAGAACTGCCGCAGCTATTCTGTTCAGCTTTTTAAGATTCATTGAAGATCCCCTTTTCGCTTTAAACAAAACATACATATTTATTATACATCTGCCGACTGTCTTTGTCAAGGATACGCCGGCAATAAAAAACACCCGCGGTATCCTTTGCCGGCATACTGCGGGTATTTTTTCTACTTGTTGTCCCTGTCATCGTCTTTTTCGCTGTCTTTTGTCTTCCTGATGATATGCGCGGTTATACCGACGGCAGCGAGAAGTGAGATCATAAGCACGACCAGTGCTATGCCCCCGTCACCGAAGATGCTTGCGGTATCTCCCGTTCCTGTTATCGGAATGTTGTTATCCGGCAGGAACACGACCGCGAGCCCTGCGATCAGGGCAATAGCGAGGCTTGCCGCGAGCGCACCCCATTGCTGCCAGAATACCGGTTTTTTCCGGGGCATTCTGTCGGCTTCTTCGATGAACTGCGGATCTATAAGATCCATTTTTTCGAGAAGTTGTTTCCCGTTCATTTCTTTCGACCTCCATGAACAGATTCTCAGAATAGTCACAAAAATGCTTTCACTTAAATAAGCAGATTTCCGCTCATCTGCGTTGCGCGTTTCCGGAGATATTTTCAGACGATTATGCCGTCTTTTCCGAGCTGCTCTCTGAGTTTTTCCCGCATTCGCAGGAGCATGGATTTCAGTTTGCTCTCCGAGTATCCCGACCTCTCCGCCAGTTCCGAGATACTGTCGGTGAAGAAGTATCTGCGCACGAATATATTGCGTTTATCCTCGTCAAGGGAGCGGAGAAAGCGGTTCAGGGATTCTTTCAGCGCCATATCGTCTATCACATTCTCGGTATTGTCCGGGGCGGCAATGCACATTTCCAGTTCTTCTCCGAGATCGACCAGCTGCCCTTTTCGTTTCAGCGCATTGTTTTTCTCACATCTGTTGAGCGAGATATGACGGACGATAGCGGCAAGAAAAGGGTAGAAGTGGTCACGCGGCTCATTGGGCGGTATGCGGTTCCATGTTTCCATATATGTATCGTTCTCACATTCGTCCGCTGTACCCGCGTCATCGGTTATATGCTTTGCGAGGGCGTTCAGCCGTCTGCCGTACTTATCCGATGTATGTGAGATAGCCGATTCATCTCTCTGTAAATACAGATCGATAATGTTTTCGTCTTCCATTTTCAGAAATGATCCTTTCATCTGCGGACCGGTACCGATCCGTCATTATAATCAGTATATCATATACAAGCTGTATTTGTCAATTACCTAAAATATAATATCAGAATTTGGCAGTATTGCACAAAGAACTGTGGGACCGATTGAAATAATTGGTAGGCGCAAATGCCTGAAACATTGATTTTATGCTTGACAAGAGAATTTTCTTGTAATATAATTAATATGTACGCTATCCGTGACACGTGTAAAAAAACAATGTCAAATTTTGTATAATATGTTCAATGCCGGAATGTTATATACCTTTTGTATAAATATGCACGAATACGCGGCATGAAAAAACAAATGTAAATTTTTTTATAAAAGGCGCAACGCGCACCCGGAAATTTCTGCTTATATGATCGAGAGCGGAAAATCAAAAAATTTTTCCGGAATTTTTTCAGAAAACGCAACGCGCACCCGGAAATTTCTGCTTATATGATCGAGAGCGGAAAATCAAAAAAATTTTTCCGGTTTTTTCCGAAAAAAGCGCAACGCGCCGCAGGAAAAATCTGCTTATATAGTTGAACGGGCAAAGAACCGCAGTTCAATGCCTTGTCATATAGGAAAAAATTGCTGAAGAAAGGATTTTTACCATGAAACAGACAAACAGACGCATAGCAAGCGTGCTTGTGGCAGCGGCTACAATGCTCAGTGTCGGAGCGTTATCCGGTGCAGAGACTATAAAGGATCTCCCGCTTCTGGGAACTTCCGCAAGCGCTGCGGCAAGCAAGACTTATGTAAACACATCGGGAGCGGTGAAGTCGGTTACTTCCTACTCGAAGATAACAAGCAGCACCACCAAGCTCACAGGCGGCTGGTACGTCGTAAGCGGCAAAGTCACGATAGACGACCGCATCAGAGTAACGGACGATACATACCTTATCCTTGAGGACGGCGCCAAGCTGGTAGTCAAGGGCGGTATCAACGTAGCGTCGGGCGTGAAGTTCAATGTTTACAGCCAGGAAGACAGCGTAGCTTCCCTCTATGCCGGCACGACAAACGGCAGCAATACCACCGCTGCGGCAGGCTACTGCGGGATCGGCGGCAGGGGCGCAAAGGTGAACATCGTCGGCGGTAACGTATATGCGTCCGGCGGTTCGGGCGCATCGGGAATGTACGGCGAAGAGATCCACCTCTACTGGTCCAACCCCAGCGACTCGATCTACTCCAACGGCTACAACGGCAAGGTAACTATCTATGATACATTCGCCGATATCACCAAGGGCAACGCGTACAAGAGCGTGGTAGTAAATTCCGGCTCAGTCGCGGGTTCCACACTCGTCCCCGCATACACTATCGACGAGAACACCACCGAGCTTGAGGACGGAACATACGCTATCTTCGATTCCGTTAATGTGAAAAAAAGAATGAATGTTACCGGCGACGTAAACATCGTACTCGCCAAGAACTCCTCGCTCAAGGCGCAGAAGGGTATCACAGTCTCCACAGGAAACGCCCTCACCATTGACGGACAGGGACAGCTCCTCGCGGGTACATCGACAGCCTCCAACTTCCTCGCGGACAGCAATTCCGCAGGTATCGGATCCGACAGCCGCAACGATGCCGGCAGCATCACCGTCAACGGCGGTACAGTATATGCGAACGGCGGCTCCTACGCGGCAGGTATCGGCGGCGGCAACTCCTACGTATCCATCAACGGCGGTAAGGTCTATGCTAACGGCGGTACATACGGCGCGGGCATAGGAAGCGGCTACTCCGATAACGGCGCCGACATCAGGATCAACGGCGGTAACGTACAGGCAAAGGGCGGCAGCAACGGCGCCGGTATAGGAAGCGGCTACGGTTCGTCAAGATCCGCTATAACCCTCAGCTACACCAACAGCAATGACTCCATTTACGCGAACTCCTACAGCGGCAATGTACAGTACCTCAAGACAATGTACACCTCCGACGGACAGATCGCGAACGCGAACAACATCAGCGGCAAGACCCTCTCCTCGGCACTCACAGGGTACACCGTGTCCTTCGTTTCAAACGGCGGTACATCAATAAGCCCTGTTGTCGTAAATCCGGGCAGCTATCTCAGCAATCTCCCGACACCCCAGAGGACCGGTTACACATTCGTCGGCTGGTACACTGATTCGGCTCTGACACGGTCTTTCAACACCAACACCCGTATCAACTCCAACGTCACCCTGTACGCAGGCTGGAGCACGACAGCTACCGTATATTTCGAGAGCAACGGCGGTACGGCTGTCAACCCTGTAAATGTACAGATAGGCTCCTACATGGTACAGTCTCCCGACAGCCCGTACAGGTACGGCTATACATTCGCGGGCTGGTACACGGACGCGAGACTCACAACTCCCTTTGATTACAGATATACCCGCATCAACGGCACAATGACACTGTACGCAAAGTGGACTGACGCGCCGGCATACTTCACCGTAAAGTTCAACAGCAACGGCGGTTCCGCTGTGAACGCAATGAACGTCACCTACGGCACAAAGCTTTATCAGAACAGCCTTCCCGTACCTTCCCGCAGCGGCTACACATTCGACGGCTGGTATGAGGACAGCGCCTGCACGATCATCGGCGGCGCGATCGACGTAAGATCCAACATCACACTGTACGCGGGCTGGACTAAGAATACCATTCAGAGCTATACAGTATCTTTCAACTCCAACGGCGGCTCCTCCGTGAGCGCGATGAGCGTAACTCCCGGCACGATCCTTTATCAGGACAGCCTTCCTGTACCGACACGCAGCGGTTACGCTTTCACCGGCTGGTATGAGGACAGCGCCTGCTCGATAATCGGCGGTGCGATCGAGATCACAGCTAACACCACCCTGTACGCGGGCTGGGAAAGAACAGCTCCCCAGAGTTACACTGTCTCCTTCAACTCCAACGGTGGTTCTTCGGTATCTCCCCTTACAGTGAATGAGGGCTTCGAGATAATCCAGAGCAACCTCCCGATCCCGAGCAGAACAGGTTATCAGTTCACATACTGGTACACCGACAGCGCACTCAGAAACATCGCGGGCGGCGATAAGGTATATAACAACATCACTCTCTACGCGGGCTGGGAAAGAACAGCTCCCCAGAGTTACACTGTCTCCTTCAACTCCAACGGTGGTTCTTCGGTATCTCCCCTTACAGTGAATGAGGGCTTCGAGATAATCCAGAGCAACCTCCCGATCCCGAGCAGAACAGGCTATGAGTTCACATACTGGTACACCGACAGCGCTCTCAGAAATATCGCGGGCGGCGATAAGGTATATAACAACATCACTCTCTACGCGGGCTGGAGCAAAACAGCGACACCCTCTGTGCCTACAAATCCCGTGGCACCCTCAAGACCGGGCCTTTACACGGTAACATTCGACGCGGCTCCCGGTTACTTCCCGGACGGACGCACGGTGATCTCCTTTGAGGGCGGTAACAACGATGTAATATCGTTCTCCGATTTCGGCTTCCCGATACTTCCCGCAGGCTACACATTCGAGTGCTGGGAAGATGAGTACGGTAATGCGCTCAGCGGCAGCGAGATCCGCATAACAGGCAACGCGTACTACAGAATACGCTATAGCAGCAGCTACACAGGTTCGACATTCGGCGGCGCAGGTCTCATCGCAGCGATCGTGGGCGGCGTGGTCGTAGTCGGCGGCGGTGTCGCGGCAGGCGTGGCAGTAAGCAGAAAGAAAAAGCAGAACGGCGCCAAGGAAGAATCGGACACCGAAAAGAAAGACTAAAAAATCAGGCTCCTTTTCCGAAGCAATAAAATAAACGGGACCGCCGGGGGAATACCCCGGCGGTCTTGTTGTATAACGAAGAACTCCCGGACGGGGTTTCAGCCGGCCGACCGGGAGTTCATATAGTATTTTTTTGTTTCAGGAATTGTTCCTATTGCCGGAATCTGATTTTTTTCTCCTTCTTAGCATTATTTCACGGATAACGGCAGGCAGATAAAGCGCGGTGGGAAGAATGAATGCCGCAATACGGTATTCGGACTGAACAAGGACGTTGAATGTGGCGTGGAAGAGTATAGCCGTTACAAGAAGAGCGAATGTTCCGCAGTAGAAGAGCTTTCTGCGCCGGTGAACATAATGCATTCCCATTCCTATCATCGCGGTGCAGGCACCGTGCATGAGGGCGGCACCGATGACTCTGGCAAGAGCCCACGCTATCGAGATCGAATCAATGTTCTGAGCAAGTATGACCGCGTCTTCCAGTACGGCGAATCCGACGCCGAGCGCGAAGGATATCGAGAGAAGCGTATCGCGGTCGTCCGAGAATATCAGAGCGAAATACAGTACCGGTACAGCTTTGAGTATCTCCTCGGATATCGGGGTGACTGTGGTGGTAACATAAACGGTATTGTTGCCGCAAAGCTCCAGCAGCAGCGTATTCAGCGCTCCGGCGCACAGGCATATCGCACAGCCGATTATCATATAACCGAGCAGGAGCCGCGACTTCTTGTCCGGCAGTATGAACAGCATCGGTATCATCGGAAGTGCGATACAGATGAACAGGATCCCGCTTATATGCTCCATTCGCGCACCCCCCTATCCATGAATACTATGAGAGCTGCCGAGGCTATGCCTTCAAGCAGGCAGGCTGTTATGAGAAGGATATCCATGCGGTTGGAAAGAGCCGTCATTTCAAGCATACAAAGGATACCGTATATAAGAGCGGTGGTATTGTAAAGGCGCAGGCACTTCACGACACCATAGTCAACGTCCGGTATGAGGATATGCTTGACATGGTAGTACGACGCGGCTGCGATAACTGCGGCGGTGATAAGGTCGGTTATTTTTTCGGAAATATCCGCGCCGCTGAGTATTATGGGGATCGAAAGCAGAGCGGTCACGAGAATACCTGCAACAGAGAGAACACGGTATTTCATGAATTTTTTCTCGCCTCCGTCAACAAGCGAATCTATCTGTCCGAAATTCGCGGAGAAGAAGAAGGCGAACGCGCCGACCGCGCCGAGCGCCCCGACATGGAACACATCTGTGACCTGAAGTCCGGTCAGCAGTCTCAGCATGGTGTATGCCTTTCCTATCATAGCTGTCCCTATCCCCAGCGTTATCATCGAGGCATACAGCGGTTTATGCGGTCTGAGGTATCGGACAGCCCCGAACGTGAATCCGACCGCCGCAAATACGAACATAGCAAGATACAAGTAAATAAGAATATCCATTTATACCCCCGTAAATAAAATTTTACATCATATTATACCATAAAAAATGTGATCTTGCAAGTTTTATATTTCAGAAAATTTATTCTTTAACGGCTTTATTGCTTGAAAAATGATACGGAATGTGTTATAATAAATATATACCGATAATACAGAGGTGATCGTATCTTGTAAAGGAGAAATCACTATGAGCAAACTTATAACAAGCAAAAGGCGGCAGCCTTCTCATATACAAGCCCTCGACCATGGTGTATGAGGTGTTTGAGGTCACCGGATTTGCGGGTATGCTCGATATCGAACGATAATAAGAAAGCGGAGGTACAGAGGTGCAAAACATTATTGATCAGGCAATTATGATAATATCGTTCGGCGGCTCCATTTTCGCTGCTGTCACGCGTCTTATCGTAATAATGGGAATGTGGAACATATTCCTTAAATTCGGCAAAAAGGGCTGGTGGTCTCTCGTTCCGTTTGTCAAGTACTATCAGCTCGGAGACTGTCTCGGCAGACAGAAGGAAGGCTTCATGCTGCTGAGCGCACACATCGGCAACTACGAGATT
>CAMVGH010000057.1 GCA_947166945.1 uncultured Clostridia bacterium | reverse complement strand
CCTCACGGGCCGCCATACCGTTCTCATCGATACCGTCCCATGCGCCCTCTATTTTTACACTGTCTCCGGACTGAACTATACGGAGATTGGTGCGCTTGCCGTTGAGTTCGATAGGTGAAGTATAGACTGTGTAGTCATCATCTGCTTCAACGATGTACATGGAAAGAAGTGAACAGTCGGGAAGCGAAAGCCACATACCGTCGAAATTGTCACTGAAATAACCGCTGTCCCAATCCGTGTAAACATCGTATGTCTCGCCGAGTTCGAGCAACTGACCGTCGCCGAGATCCATAAGTATCAGCGCGGAAACATCTGCTGTATATTCAAGTCCGTTTTCATCAAGAACAAAGCTGTAATATCCTTCGTCATCGAAACCGGGATCCTGTGCAAAGGTGATAAGGCTGCTTTCTCCGCTTTCGCCGTAGCTTTCGTCGTCAAAGTAACTGTCGTCATAGCTCTCGCTGTCACAGTCCTCGTTTGACCAGTCTCCGTCCTCGGTAAAGAACACCTGATTGTCATAGCCGTTTCCGGTGTAGCCCTTTGCCACCATATCAACGAGCGAGAGGTAGTAGGGGCTTATGCAGATTCCGGCGAAGGTCTTGAGTTCCTCGGAACCCTCTACCTGCAAAGGATAGTAAACGGACAGACCGGACGCTCCGGAATGGTTGCTGCCGTTTTTGTTGTAAACTATACAGTTTTCAAGCGCCGCAAGCACATTGCTGCCGTCGGCGTAGGAAGAGCAGTTCTTAACGATACCGCCGATATCGACCATATTCGTGAAGCCCTCGGACTTGCTGTTCCCTCCGAAGTTTTCCGCGTTGTTCACACCTCTTACGATGCCGGCGAGATCGCTGCCTGCTGCTTCATACAGCTCCTTTGCGTAGTCGTTGAACGCAATGGCAAAATCGTCAAATTTCTCACAGTCGATTATCGTGAATGTGCAGCCGTCCTCCTGTTCTGCCGCGGCACATTCGTCATAGAAGCTGTCCGTAAGCACCTTGCCAAGCTCGCCGCCATTTGCCGACGGATCCTGCGCAAGGAAATTGCCGATAGCCGTGTAATCCCAGCCGGAGCCCGGTTCTGTTTCCTGCGAACCGTAGAAGTATCTTGCGTATGTAGCGAGTACGTTGGCAGTTTCAGCCGTACCCATAAGGCAGCAGTCAAAGCCGATGAACTCGAATTTATCGGTCATATTGGCATAGACCTGCGAGAAAGCCGAATTTATCTCCGAAAGATACAGAGTATCGCCCTCATTCAGTTCGTCAACGCAGGCACCCGTAATGCTTCCGCCGCCGTGATCCCAGAATACGAACCCCATTTTCTCGGCGGGATAGTTCTCAACTCCCCAGTCAAGGAAATCTTTCAGCGTCGCGGGGTCGCCCATGTTCGTGAGCGGTGCGGAATCAACAAGCACAACATCGTTGTCCTGCACAACATAGCGTTCGCACGCATCGGCGCTGAATATCTCGTTCGCCCACTGAGACGTGCCGCCTGTCTGGAACACAAATCTCACATTGTCGCTCGCCTCTGCCTGACACATCTGCAAAACATCGCTTGTTGCCGCGCCGTAGCCGTCGTCGCTTTCGAGGTCTGTTCCGCAGAGGTAGACGAAGATCGTCCATGTGTCCGCTTCGCCCATTGACGTGGATTTCTTCGCCGCACGGGTGATATTCATTTTACCGTCGGAGCCGTTTACCGAAAGCGCAAAGCCGTTTACGCTGCGTTCCCCGTCATCGGACTCTTCCCCGCTGTCATCTTCTTCCTCGCTGTCAGCATCATCGTTGTCGTCAGTGTCATTCGCTGCCGCAGCGGTGGTTGTCTGCGCCGGCTGGTTTTCCTGTACAGCCGCTGTTGTCTGTGCGGTCTCATTTCCGCCGCAGCCCGCCATGAGCAGAACAGACATTGCCGCGAAAGCTGCTGTAAGTTTTTTCTTCATAGAGTGTCCTCCTTAATTATAATAACTGTGTTGACTCGGTTCGAGACCCCATTGCTCAACTATATCGGAATGGTCGGTAAGTCCGAGATAGTACGCCGTTATTTCGGTCATCTCCTGCCATACGGACTCATAATCAGCTTCGCCTTTATCTGGATCAAAGTCGGCATCAACGCGCATGATATCATTGACATTATTCTGTTTCAGATAATCAATAAATTCCTGTGTGAACCCGAAATATGATGATATACCTCCGGTGGTGTATAGATCGGGAGCGCCGAATGTGTGAAGCATCTCATGAGCTATGGTCGAGGGAAGCGTATTTTCTCTGTCATTGACATTCATGAGCATATTGCACATCTCATAAGGATATTCTTCATCCATGCCGAGCACGATTTTTGTGTAGCTTGTGGTACGGTTATATGCAGGCGTATTATAGACGAGCATATAGATCACCTGATCCGCTTCGGTGGATTCAAGTATATCAGCTGTATATATACTGCTGTCAATATACTGATCTGCTGCCGACATTGTACTCATCATATCCATAGGGTCTGTATCGACATCTCCTTTATAGATCAGCTCGGGGTGTTCATTCCAGTCGTATATAAAGTGAGGAGAGTGACCGTATTCATTACTTTTCTCTTCAATAAATTTCACAGCTGTCTCTAAGCCTAACCAATAAGCCTGAAATGCTTCGGTATAGAACAGCTCGTCAAAATCCCACTGGCACTCCGGCGTGCTGACAAAGGCTGAAACAACGGCGATATTGCCTTCAAGCTCTCTTGCCGTACCTCTTGAGCCGTCATAGGGATATCCGGCAGTTCCGGAGGTATGCTCGCCCATTCCCTTCATTTCCAGATCGTTTATGAATTCATCTGTATCAAAATCAAAGTCCAATTCATACTCATCATCGCCGTCTTTAAAAGAGTACTGCCCGGTTACTTCTTCGCCGGAGCCTTCCTCTGCTTCATCGGCTTCTCCGCTTTCTTCGCCGTCAGCTTTTTCCGCTTCTTCTGTGCTTGCAGTTTCCTTTACAGGCTTATCCGATACGGTTCCTGCATCGGCACCCTGTGCAGGAGCCGGAGCGCTGCTTCCGCAGCCTGTCACAGTGAACAGAACACAAACGGCTGTAAATGCAGACAAGATTTTCTTATTCATAATACTCCTTTCCTGAGGACTTCCGGAAACGAGCTTCGCGATCGCTTCCGGAAACCCTCACTGCAAAACAAACATAAAATCGGTCAGTGCTCCGCAGACATGACTGCGGAGCATGACCCGGAGGAAAGATGAAAAGAATTATTCAGCAGCGTATTCTTCTTCGCTGTACTCCTCGCCGCCTTCAGCAGCTTCTTCGCCGCCCTCGGAAGCGCCGCTTGCAGCCTGAACAGCAGCAAGAATATCGGTAGCACCTCTCGTGAGAACATAAGACGCAGTTGCGCCGGAAGCTTCTACCGCGTTGTATGAAAGTGTATCAGCCGAGCTGTCATAAACGAAGCTTGTTTTGCCGCCGTTGCTGTCGGTAGCGGTAAAGCCGTTGCCGGCTGCTTCAACAGTGAACTGTGCGCGTGCCACCACATTACCGGAGTTGGGGTCATAATTGGATACAGTGAACGTGTTGCCGGAGAGCGTGTAGTTGTTCAGCAGCGCGTAGGAAGGTAAGCCGAGTTCTCCTGCCTTGTCAGTGGGTGACTTGCCGTCGATAGAGCTGAGTGACCAGTCGCCGTTCAGCTTGCTGATGTCCATGCCGCCGCAGGACGCGATGCTGAATACCATTGCCGCAACGAGCATTATCGCTGCCATTACCTTGATCGTCTTTTTCATTGTTGTTTTCTCCTTTTGTAAAAAAATTTTTTATTCAAAACAGCCCTTTGCTGTTTTGTTCCGGTCATATGAGCCTTATCCTGTCACGGTCCGGCTGCTGGTCAAAGCTGAACAGACAGGCGAGCGCAATTGCCGCGCCGGTAAGCTGTCCGCTCGGCTCCATTGAGGGTATCTGCTTGTTATAATCGCCGTTTATGTACCATGCCGCGAGATCGCCGCCGTCGGCGAGTTTAAGCGTTCCGATATCGGTGTGATACGAAGTGATGCAGTTTTTCTTCTTGAAGAAAAGGAACCGCTTATTCGTAAGCACCGTAAATTCCTTGCCTTTTGAGAAGATCCCGAGGTCTTTATACACGATGATCCGTTCGTCTGCCGTCAGTTCTCCGTTTATGCGTCCTCTTACGGCGTTGATAAGGCTTTCGTTGATGCCTTCCGCTGCGAGATCATCTGTTGTCATGAGACTCTTTCTGATGTGATCCTCTATTCTTTCCGGAGTCTCAAGCTCGTTCATGCAGTAGATAAGCGTTTCTATGCACTTGCCGATCTGCTTCTTTCTGCGTGCATCGGTGAAATCCCGCTCGATGCGGAATATGTTCTCATCTAAGCTGCTGCGTTCCTTTGCGATCTTTTCCCTGTCCTCGGCATCTACTTCAAACTTCGAGCCGCAGAACGGACATTCGAGCATATTCCTCGATCTTGTAAGTTCAAGACCTCCGCCGCAGTTAGGGCATTTCCTTGTTTCCATGTCACAGCGCTCCTTTACTTTTCATTTTTTGCGAGCATATCTTCAAGCTTTGCGAGATGCTCTCTTACCGCGTCTATCTCTGCCTTTATATCAGCAGTACCGCTTTCCTCATGTTCTTCTTTCTTGTTGAACTCTGCAACTTCACTGATAGCATTTACCACGATGCCGACAACAACGTTCATCATCACGAACGAAGAAATTAGTACAAACGGCACGAAATATGCCCAGGCATAGCTGAATTCTTCCATTACCGGGCGGGAAATACCCATTGACCAGCTTTCCAGTGTCATTACCTGGAAAAGCGTGTACATCGCTTTAGGTATATCGCCGAACCAATCCGGGAAAGTCTCACCGAACTGCGTCACTCCGATTATTGAGAATATATAGTAGATTATCATAAGCAGCAGCGCAGTCCATGAAATACCGGGTATTGATCTTCCGATCGCGGCAATTATCACCTGTAAAGGCTTTAGCGAGCTTATCATCTTGAAACCGCGCAATCCTTTCAGCGAGCGGAACACTCTGAACACGCGGAGTATTCTTACCGAAGAAAGAACAGCAAGACCGGAAAGCAGCGAGGTGATGATTATTACGAAATCAAACCAGTTCCATGCGCTTTTAAAGTACCCGATGAACTTATATGCCACCATTTTCAGCAGCATTTCGACAATAAAAATGCCGAGACAAACGGTATCGAGTATATTCAGAACGCCGCCGAACGATGACATTACCGCCGGTGAAGTCTGAAGACCGAGTAATATAGAGTTGAGGATTATAACAACTAATATAGTATTCTGAAAAGCACTGCTGTCAACAAATTTTCTTAGTTTTTCCATTATCTTTTCTCTCTTTTGTCTTTACTGGGATCAAATACCCATTTATATCTGTTGGGACATCTCGGTATCACCGAGTGTATTGTCTCCCGAAGTTTTTCATCGTCATACGGACGTTCAATAAAGTCGTATATATGCTCCCGTATCGCAGTTCCCGCAAAGTACGGGTCATCGGTTATCCATACCACCAGAGTCATATCGAAACGCCTGCTGTATTCAAGGACAAGCTCCATTCCCCGTGCTCCGTTCAGAGCCACCACCACAATATCGTATTCGTGCGAAAAGTAGTTGTGTCCGCTGAGCGGATCGCGGTACACATCTATGAGTCCTGCTTCGGTTTCAAGCATTGTTCTTATCTTCTCGTACTCGCTGTCGTCCTTGGTATAGACCAAAGCTTCCATATGATCCTCCTTTTAAGTCTAATAAAAACAATAATCCGCGAAACACTTTTATAAAAAATGATCACGGACATAGTTATCGCTTATTAAATTTGAAAATGACAAAAGATGGCAGAGTTCTTGCGTCTGCTGTCTGCTGTCTGCTGTCTGCTGTCTGCTGTCTGAATTGTAGCTAATCAAAGTCATTTTGTCAAGTCCTTTTTTATAAAAAATCATATAGTTTTCAAACTAAACATAGCTGATTGGTTTATGCTGTTATTATAAAAGAAACCGATGCAGTTGTCAATGCTTTTGGCACGAACGGCGGATTTTTGGCACGAATGGCATTTTTTCTATTGACAAGGACAAATTTCTTCGTTATAATATATAAAGAGACAGCGGGTAAAGAAGGTGATTTTATGAACATTGCCATAGTAGATGATGCGCAGATGGAAACGAAGGCATTTATACATTTCGTCAAAGAATATGGCGCTCTCAACAGGATCGAGATAGATGTAAAATGTTTCGGCAGCGCCGAGGAATTTCTCGCGGACTATTCTCCGCTGAAATATACTCTTATAATAATGGACATATATATGGACGGCATCTCCGGTCTTGAAGCCGCCGCAAAGGTAAAGGAGCGGGACAGGGACGCGCTCATAGTTTTCCTGTCATCAAGTGAGGAACACTACCCGGACGCGCTGAAGCTCCACGCCTATGATTTTCTGAAAAAGCCGACAACAAAGGATAGAATTTTCCGGCTGTTCGACGATATCACATCAAAGATCACCGAGCCGTGCAGCAATCTCAAATTCACCTGCGGCAAGGAAACGATCCGGCTTCCGTACTCCTGCATAGCTTCCGTGACATCAAGCGGACATTACTCAGAGATAACCGATGAGGATAAAAATGTCTATAAGACTCGTATATCATATACCGAGGTATGCAAAGAGCTTTCCGAAGATAAACGGTTCCTTGAGATAAACAGAGGAACTGCCGTCAATCTCGATATGATAGTCAATATTGATGATGAAGGTATATGCTGTATGAAAAACGGAATGAACTTTCCCGTTAATGTGAAAAACAGCAGGTCGATAAGGCAGATATGGCAGAATTATATGTTCGATGTTCTGCGAAACGAGACTGTACGGAGAAAATAAGCCATGGATATAATCGAATATCTGTTCACTGTCCTTTCAAACTTAGTTGTCATTCCGTCGGCTGTACTGTGCCTTGCTCCAATGAATAATCAGTTCAGATACAGCAGAAAGAAAACCATAATAGGTATGGCGATCGTTTTCGGAGTTTTAATACCGGTCGGCTCATATTTACAGCTGAAATTTTCTCTGAACGCCAATACTGTGCTGCTCCCTATGCTGGTGATTTTCTTTATATCATATCATAAGTGCCTTAAAGTACATATTGCCAAGTCTGCGGCAATATTCGCATACGTCTGCGCCATAATGTCGGTGTTTGCAAATACATCAAACGGTATTGACGCGCTTATAAATCCCGATGCAAACGCTCTGATCGTGACGCATGAGAACGCTGTACTGCAATTCACGCTAAGTTCAATCGGCGCGTTGATCCTGCTGTTCCCGATGTACAGATACGGGAGCTTTCTAATCGACAATCTGAACATAAACCGTATATGGTATGTGACAGTCCTTATTTCCGGGACAGTGCTCGCTGTCAATATAAGCATGGTCCCGCAGAATTATCAGACACTCTATACAAATAACGTTTTCCGGATCTTCTGGGAATTGCAGATAATGTTTTTCTTCATAGAAATAGTCCTTGCCGTCATATTCTATTTCATAGTCGAGGGGCTGCTCAACTCCGCAAGAAATGAAGAAAGAACACGTTTCCTTGAAGCGCAGGAAAGCAGTTACCTCAAGCAGCAGCACTATATCGAGGAGACTGCCCGCGCAAGACACGATTTCAAACAGACTGTGCGCACTCTTGCTGCACTTGCGGCGGATAATGATATTGACGCGATAAGGGATTACCTTGTAAGATATGCCGAAACACTTCCGGAAAATGA
The DNA here is from genome assembly GCA_947166945.1 of uncultured Clostridia bacterium. GTDB lineage: Bacteria > Bacillota > Clostridia > Oscillospirales > Ruminococcaceae > Ruminiclostridium_E. The sequence continues at coordinate 9,737 of CAMVGH010000057.1, read as the reverse complement.
TGTGCAGCACTACTGCAAAAATAACGCGGTAAACGCCCTGCTCAACCACTACGCCCAGGCAGCGGAAGAAAACGATATCCGTATAAGCTGGGAGATAAACCTGCCCGAAGATATATGTATCAGCAACACCGATCTTTGCATAACTATCGGAAATATCCTGGACAACGCCATGACAGCCTGCGTGCAGGCAAAGGAGAGGTATATCAAACTTACTGTCCGGGTGCATAACGGATCTAACCTCTATATCATCGCTGTGAACTCGTTCAGCGGCAAGGTGAGACAAAAAGGCGGACGTTATCTCTCCACAAACCGGAACGGCAGCGGTATAGGTCTTTCGTCCGTAAAGACCATTGCGGAGAAAAACGGCGGAACGGCAAGATTTCACCATGAGGGAAACGAGTTTTTCTCGGAAGTTGTGATGAATGTGACGAAAAATGAAAACTGCATATAAAAATCACCCGGCTCAGACGGAAAGCCGTATCAGCCGGGCAATCGTATCATAGTATCATTCATTCCAAGAGAAAGATCATATCGGATCTCCGAGGCAATGCTCTGAAGGACCCGTGCATTGTCAAAATCATAGGCAAGCCTTTCATCATGCACCAGTGGATTGAACCCGATACCCATATCCCTTATGGAAATTATAATATCGTTATCGGTATGCCGCAGCATCACATCAATGGTATTCTGTGGATCATCGTTTGCCATAGCTATTCCTGTCAGCATTTCTTCAAGTGCCAGACAGGTGATCACAGCTGTTCGGTGATCTGTCTTTTCCTCAATATGATCTGAAACCTCCTTTGTCTTTTTCACTATTTCCCGAATATCCATTCTGACAGAAAACTCATACAGTTTACTGTCATCTTTTTTGGGAAGCAGGAATATTCGTTCCGCGGCGGCTCGGCTCTTGCGCCGGTCAAGCAGCAGATAACCGAGGATAAAAAGTGCCGATACAGCCTCAGACGCGATCAAAGCCGTCCATATCCCAGCCATTCCAAAAGCCGGCGTCAGAAGATACGCCAGACCTACAGGAAGAATAAGCCCTTCGAGGATCGTTAAAGCTGTTGACAGCTTCTGTTTCCCGATTGACTGAAAATAATAATTCATCAGCAGCGTAAAGGCAAGTCCCGGAAAAGCCGGCGTATATATCCTGAGACAGCTGCTTAGATAGTCGGCAGTCTGCGGATCGCTGACACCGTACAGCAGCAATACCAGATGAGGGAATAAAGCAAACAGCAGCCCCATGACTACCGAGGCAGCAACCATATATATGACAGAACGTTTCAGTATAAAGCGTACCTTGTCATGATCCCCGCTGTGAGCATACACTCCGGCGATCGGGGACAAAGTCTGCGCGATTCCGAGAAAAGGTACATAACACAGGTTTACACTGCTTTTGCAGACAGAAAATGCCTGAATATCCGCCGGGAGACAATAGCTGAGTATAAGGCTGTTCATAACTTGTATGCTTATCATGAGGTACAGCCATACAGATGCGGTCGAAAAGCCGCTGATACAGATATTTTTTATATCACCCCAAAATGACATCAAACCGTCCGAGAACGGCAAAACAAGTCTGGATTGTCTTTTGGGGCTTTTGACATATCCTGTGATCATGAAAACTATTCCGCAGAGATATCCGATTATGGTGGCAGCCGCAGCCCCTTCCAATCCCATTCCGAAGATTTTCATCAGTATGCAGTCCATACACAGATTGACAGCGTTGGAGATCAGCATAGCTTTCGTAGCCAGCTTAGGACAGCCGTCGGTCCGCACAAAATACGAGAGACAAATCAGCAGGCACATAAACGGAAATCCGAGAACAAGTACGGAATAGTATATCTCCACATCTTTCCGCAAGGAAGGTTCCACGCATAACAGCGGGACAATACAGGATTTTAAAACTGTCCCGATAACCGCCGTAAAAATACCGATAAGCACAATAACAACCATGGCAGCAGAAAACACCCTGTTGCCCTTTTTTCTGTCATGGTCTGCATACGCGTTTGCAGCGACGAGACTTCCTCCGATCCCGAACATTCCGTGAAAAAGGCTGATAAAGCACACGACGGGAAAGCAGATACTAATCGCAGTCATCTTATCCACGCCAAGGAAAGAACTGCCCAGAGCAGAGTCAACGAAGGAAGTCAGATATTTTGACATGGCGATCATCAGCATCGGAAAAAAGAATTCCCTGTATTTTTTTGTTATAAGGCGATAGTTTATATCATTCATTTTTGTTTTCATCATACAGGCATCGTAAACGGGGCTGACTTGTTCCCGCAGTGTTCCGCCGAAAAAATGACAGCTCTTCGCTTTGCTTCTGCAAGCATTTCGTCCGTAAACACACCCGGTATGATAACAGAAGCAAGGCAGATCCTTGCCGCGTGGACCCCTGTGATCCATTCTTTGACAAGAGGAAGATCTATATTGTTGTTTCCGGAATAATATGTGTCAAGAAAACGGTCGTACAAAGCACCGGCTTCGGCTTTTTTCATTCTGTTTTCCGTTTCATATTCCTCATCTGTGACAAAGGACGGGAGAAATACATAGTGGGAATACATTGCGATAAGATCAAAAACAGGATTGCCTTTCCCCGTAAAGGTCAGATCAAAGAATTGAAGGTTTCCGCCGTCGCTCATGGCGTTGCCGGGATGGCAGTCCCCATGGATAAATGTTCCGGCATGAGGAATGCATTCAAATACAGCGCGTATCAATTTTCTTTCATTATCCGTACAGAAGCTGCCGTCAAGCCGATCGCAGACCGAGAGCGATATATCTGCCGCATCGGGCAGACCGTTATCGGACATATCGTACCGATGCAGCTCCTTTACCGCCTCGGCAAATCGGTCGATCAGAGTAAGTCTCTCTTCGGGCTGCTCCCGTATCATCTTTTCCAAGTTCGTTCCGGATAGTTTATCCATAAGTATGCCGTATCCGTCATCAGATCGTGTTATATCATAGGCATCCGGCACGGGAAGTCCGGCTGAATGAGCGATACGGATATAGGTAAGTTCCTCCCATGCGGTCCTGTAAGGGACAGAAGAGACAAACTGTTTCAGTGCGATCCCGTCTCGCATATCATAGATCGTTGCTGTTCTGCCCTTGTCAATAACAGGCAGTTCCGCAGCGACCGCTTTTTTGAAACGATCCCAGCTTCCTTCCGGAGGCAGCATATTCAATTTATCGACTTTGCCTGAACCGAGAAGCGGGAACTCCTTCAGACGGATATAATTTGTTGGGATCATGTACTCCGGGATCTCCCTGCGCAGAGAGTCATTCAAGGAAACAGGGTCAATCGCAATATCATCGGTATAGAAAGCAATGATCGCAGAGATACTCCTGAAAACAAAGCCCCTGATCACCACACGGGAAAGTCCGCTTACTTTTGTGACCGCGTTTGCAACTTCGTCCGGTTCTATACGATAGCCTCTGATCTTGAACATCTCATCTATCCTGCCGAGAACTACCATATTCCCGTCGGGTCTGATCTTCCCTGCGTCACCCGTATGAAACAAGCCGTCACTTCTCAGCCCGTTTTTCTCAGTTTCGCACGCATGATAAATTCCGTTTTCCTGCTGATCGGACAGGTTTCCCGGGTGATGGAGATAGCCGCGGACATAAGGAGTTCTGAAACATATCTCACCGACTTCTCCGGGGGAGACCTCTTTTCGGTCGTCGTCCATTATGAGAACTTTCACGTCTGAATATGATCTTCCCACAGGAGCGGGAGACATGGCTTCGGGTAATTCATAGACCGAGAGCAAGCAGCCTCCTTCTGTTGAGGCATAGGTGTTGTAGCATTTCATACCGGGTATAAAAAGACCGTCAGCCGGTTCGGCAGAAAGAATGCACATATGCCAAGGGAATCTGAACGGAAGGAGTTTGCGCATAAATGAAGGCGTGACATATCCGCAGGTGACACCTGCGCGAACAAGATAATCTGAAAATCTTTCTTTGTTCACGGAGTATTCATAGGGCATTACAGCGATCGCACAGCCATGACCGCACGAATACGAAAAGATAATGGGCATTGCAACAAAATTCATCGGGCTCATGGAAAGGAACGTGTCGGTTTCGGACATGATCGCCTTGCCGTTTACTATGACTGCTTTCCATGCATTATCCAAAGAGCCGTATTCATGCATTACTCCCTTTGGGTGACCTGTTGTTCCGGAAGTATAGGCGATATAGCAGAGATTATGAAGCCCGATCTGTTCAAACCCCTCCAGGGGCGAACAGCCGAGGATCTCCGCAACGCAGTTCTCTTCCACAAACAGCTTGCAATGCGAATCCTTTCGTATGTATTCCGTCCGTTCGGGATCGTTTTGTGTCTCTGACAGGACAAAGGCAGCACCTGCCCGCATCGTCCCCACCATACACGCATACAGCATCAGACCGCGGGGCAGACAGTACATAACAACATTCTCGGCGCCAATACCTTTTCCTTTAAGCCATGCATAGATCCTGCCCGAAAGCAGCCAGAGCTCTCCGAAGGTCATTCTTTCATCCGGTTCAAAAATGACGGCATCATTATCGGGGATCTTATGCGCGAATTCCTCAAGTCTCTCCAGAGCCGTGTTCTTTGAATTGTACATAATATTCTTCCTTCTTTCCTTCTTTGTTCTTTTTGTCAATGATTTGTCCGGTAAAAGCAGGATCTTCCGGAATTGGTATGATTGTTTTTATTATACCTGTCATATTTCTCTTCAAAACTCTTAGATCTTAGGCTTAACTTTTCTGTTAACAACAATTTATGAAAATAAAACCGAATTTAATCTTTTTGCAAATTCAGTCCGAATTTAAAAACCTGCATTTCAATTATCCGATGAAATATCGAATCCGTCCATTCTGTCAAGCACCGAATACAGCGCAAGCCGCTTTTCGTCTGTCATTCCGACATTTTCGCCGAACTCAAGCAGCTTTTCCGATGTCGAACTTTGCTCCCATACCGGAAGTCCCGCGCCGTTGGGATCGCCGGTTTTCATATAATTCAGCCAGTAAGCTGTCATTATCCTGCTCAGTTCTCGGTCTGCCGTATCATACAGAGCCGAGCCGCCGGGAATGTTGCCGAAACAGTAGATCATCTCGCCGCTGTGCCAGCACCCGAGCCGTCCGTTATGCTTCGTGAACAGGTATTCGTATGCGGGGATACCGTTCCGCACAGCGAGCCTGTCAAGGCAGTAATGGGGATAATTGAAGAACACGGAACCGTAGATCTCAGCCCAATACTTGTCAGCTTCTTCATCTGTCGCGGCAGGATAAATGCGCAGTACCTCGTCTGCGTATGCCCCGAAATAGCCCTTTATTTTCGCGGAATAATTGCTCATATTTGCATGGTCAAAGATAATGAACGGCGCGCTTTCTTCCTCGTTGCACCCGTGCAGTATCGCTTCCTCGTTATGTATGCCTTTTTTGTAGGATTCATACGGCAGTTCGGTGAGCACATAGCCGTCAACGGTGATATGATGCTGTGTGTAGGCTTCCTGCACAAGTTCCGACGCGGGCAGCTTCCGCAGTTCCTCTATACTTGCGCAGTTATGACGGGATTTCAGCGCTTTTCCGCTGTCGAACGCTTCATCGAGTGATCTGAACGAGTGCGGCGGTTTTGCGGAAACTACAGTCGAGCTTTCCATTATAACACGCCGGAACAGTCCCGACGCAAGGGGCGAAACGCACAATGCACTCACGCAGGCGGAACCTGCCGATTCGCCCGAAAGCGTCACGTTATCCGGATCTCCGCCGAATGCCGCGATATTATCACGCACCCATTCAAGCGCCTTAATCTGGTCGAGAAGTCCGTAGTTCCCGGTTGTACCTTTCGCGGATTCCGCTTGCAGTTCCTCGTCCGCGAAAAATCCAAAAACGCCGAGGCGATACCCCATGTTCACAACAACAGCGCCCTGTTTTGCAAGTCCTTCTCCGCTGTAATCCGCATACCACGGCTGCCCCGTCTGGAGCGAACCGCCGTGGATATACACGAGCACGGGAAGTCCGCTGACATCGCCCGCCGGCTTCCATATATTCAGATAAAGCGAATCCTCGCTCACGGGCGGGATATAGTTGTCGGTCAGCGATATTTCGTAATCGTGATATCCGATTATCTGAGACAGCGAATTATATATCGGCAGATTTGTCGGCTGCATACTCATAGGCTTGAAACTGTCGGCATTAAGAATGCCCTCCCACGGCAGAGCATCCTGCGGCTCCTTCCAGCGCAGTTCACCTACCGGCGGCTGTGCATAAGGTATTCCTGCATAGACCTCAACTGTCCTGTCGGCATTGAATACGCCTGTAAGCTGTCCCTGCTCAACAGTTACGACACCCGTAGTCTGCGGTGCGTTCACATCTGCTGCGGGAATGCTCCGGACAGGCGGGAACGACAGGATCAGTACGACCGCGAATGACGCGATCCAGCCGAGCCATGCTCCTGCTCTCGGCAGGAATTTCTTGTCTTTAAGCGGTTTTTCCCGAAGCCAGATATATCCCGCTGTAAGCGCGATAAATACCACCCAGCCCACTATCGTGTTTTTGTTCAGTTCAAGCACCGCAAGCATCACCAGAAACAGCAATGCGTTCAGAATGCGTCTTATCATAAAGGCTCCTTTTCAACGGGATTTGTTTTTCCAATTGTTTTTTACCGTGATCTATAACCATGGATATCTCACATCATATGCCGGTACATTTTCGTATCTCTTAAATCCGTCTTTACTTTCCCAATTTCGCCATTTCAATGTTGCTGTCGGAAGAAAATACCAGATTCCGTCATCACCCTCGTCACGGTCTAAAATCGAATTATCAAATTCCGCATTTTTCATAGACCACTCATAATACTCATCTTCAACAAATACAACATCCTCTTTTATTCCATTATCCCAATAGAATTTGGAAACATATATTACGTTTTCTTCAACAGCATACCAAACGAGGCTATTATCAAGTTCTATTGCCTTTTTTATAGCCTGAATAGGATAGTCCCACCTAATTGCAAACTTTATCTCATAAAGACTGTTTTCTGTCTCTTTATAACTTGTTCCCCAGCTGTATGATATAGTTCGACCTATACTTTTATCATAAGCGTCAAGACTTTTGACACCAAACAATTTATTGAATGTGATATAAGGTACTTCCCGTAATTGACCGTCACCAAACGGGTCATAATCAAGAAAGTATTTTTCACACGTGTCTTTTGAACATACTACCTTATTCCATACATAATTTGACATTTTTACCCACCAATAGTTAATGTATTAAGGAAATCTCTGATACTCTGAAATTCAAAAATTTTTTCTGTGCTCCTGCCGTATTCTGTTTCAAGCATTTTCTTCTGCTTCGCCCGTTCCCGCGCCGACAGCTTATCGGAATTTATGTGGGCTCCGGCAGTTCCGCAGGCAAGCGCAATTCCCATATCAGCGTAAAAGTCGTTTCCCACCATTACGGTTTTTGCAGGGTCAAGCGAATGCTTTTGCAGCAGCTTCTCAAAGAATGTCGCTTCCGGCTTTTTTACCCCGATATCAGACGACAGGAAGATATCATCGAAATACTTTTCAAGTTCAAACTGCTCGATCTCCGGTGTTGTGAAAACCGCCTGCGCATTGGACAGCATAAAAACGCCCTTGCCGCTGTCACGCAGATACTGAAGCAGCTCCGGGACTGCCGGGTACAGCTTCATTCTGTGCCGTGACAGGACCCGGAAAGAGTTGGATATGTAGTATGCGGTCTCGTCGATATTCCTGCCGAGATCATGCGCGGTCTTGTGGCTATGCTTCGCTTCGGTCAGCAGTCTTGCAAACACTTTCTCCAGCTTTATCTCCGGTATGCGGCAGCCGGTCTCCGCAATCAGCTTGCGTTCTTCCTCTTTGCATAACCGCTTGTATTCCTTGCGCAATCCGGCTGCGGTGTAGTCAGCGCCATAGACGGCATACAACTCAGCCATTTTCGCCCAGAACGGGAGTTCTTCCTCGTCAGTGCGCATTTCGATCAGCGTGCCGTAGAGGTCAAAGACGTAGTTATGAATGTTCTCATTTATCATTTTTGTTATTCCCACTTTCCTCGGCTGTTTCATCTTCTTGTGAGAAATATGCAACTAACATTGTAATGTCATCGCCGCAGCCCATAGAGCTTGTTTCTGTGAGCCGGTTTGGCAGCGAATCAGATACAGCTTTTACACCATGCTCTTTTAATAACCCAAGATATTCAGAAACGGTTGAATGGAATTCTTCTTCACTTTTATAACTGTTGGCATACCCGTCTGTTGACAACTCTTTGAACTGAATCTTTCATATTAGTTATCCCTCCAGCCTGCCCAATCATTCTATCAAATTATTATATCATATTAACAGTGAAATTTCAACCCATATGCCGAAAATACGATGCTTTCGGGCGTTTTCAGCGATGGGCATATCACTTTGGTCAACATTCGGTCAACTTTTACGATACTTCAAGATACAGGAAGATAGGCTTCACGCAACTTGACATATCCGGTCACTACGCTTCACGCTTTGGCATTTTCGGCATTGCTTTCGTGACAGCCTCACAGCAGTGCAGATCATTCTTTTTGAGTGTGTGAGAGTAAATTCTCAGTGTCACATCAGGACGTGCATGACCTGCTCTCTTATGGTCATACTTTGGGTGTTTCTCGGAATAGCAAGCCACAGAAAGTGGTGCATTCTTTCCACTTTCAAAGATTTTTGAACGTCTAACCCATCAAAAATCTCGTTTTGGGAACCCTTGCCCAAAACAGTTACCCCTGCGGATCTACTCATTCAGTTACATCAATTTTATTGCGCAGTGAAGCAAAAAGTTTATCCGCATTACGAACTAACTCTCGGAAACTCTCCGTTTTCCCCGATGTAATCAAAAATAATACACCGGTCAGAACATGAAAGATCGGTGCGTAATCGTAAATGTTCAGTTTCAAGGACGGTGCGACTGTGATACAGGAGATTCAGGACCGATATAATCATAGCATAAGGAAAGGGCTATGTCCTCCGTGACCGTGTACGGAAGGCATAGCCCTTATCAGATGCTTATTCAGTTTTCAGCAGGAAGGCTGATCTTTTCACCATCGAAATGGAACTGTCAATGAAATAACAAAAATCGAGTTGTATGTTTGTCTTAATACATTATACCAAACCAGAACGCCAAACTTTCATTTCTGCTCAGAAAAACAAAATTTTATTATACCATATCAGATGTTCAGTAATTCATTTCTGCATCGTTTCAAAAAGAAAAAGAGCCATTGCTTTGTCAGCAACAGCTCTGTATACTTGTTTATGGTGACAGAACGAACTCTTTCACATATCCACTCACATCGACACCGCTTTCCATGTATGTAATTATACCAAATGATGCAGTATCCGTCAATATCCGAAAATGCCAAGAATATACTTGACATAAGTCGATAAATGCGTTATAATTGACATAAGTCAGAAAGGAGATGCTATTATGCCAAGACCTCAGAAATCACGCCGTATCTGTTGTTATCCCGATTACTGGAGCTTTGCACCCGATCAGGATACAGCAAACGATACGGTCGTTATGTCGCTTGATGAGTTTGAAACGATACGTCTGATAGATTATCAGTCAAAGACGCAGGAACAGTGTGCTCAGGAGATGAACGTGGCGAGAACGACTGTCACGGCAATCTATGATACCGCAAGAAAAAAACTTGCTCAGGCTTTGGTCGAGGGCAGACGCATCGTCATTTCAGGCGGAAATTATACTCTTGACAACAC
>CAMVGH010000056.1 GCA_947166945.1 uncultured Clostridia bacterium | reverse complement strand
ACGGCTGTCTGTATGACCGGCATCAGCCCTTGAACTCGAACATTTCCTCGACCTTCTTGGTCACGGTCGGCATAATGGTATCGCCGAACAGAGCGTAAAGTCCGCCGAGAAGGAGCGCACCGATGACTACGGCAATGAGTATCTTCACGCCGCTGTCAACATAGTTCTCGCCGCGGGCGCATGCAGCGACAGTGTTCATTCTCGCAAATGCGAGTCTTACTCTGCGAATAACGCCGGAGAAAGCGTTCTTTACGGTCATTGCCGCGTTCTTGAAAAAGTTCTTGATGTTCTTGATAATGTTCATAGTATTTTTCCTTTCGTAAATAAATATTGTTGTTTATGTTACATTGACATTTCGGGGACAGGCTCGGGTTCATACTGGGGCGACTGCTTCTGTATCTGCTCTATTGCGAGCTTGTACGCCTCTACAACTGAATCTGCAAGCTGCTTCCGGAACTCCGCTGTAGTGGGGAAGCAGATGTCGTTGTACTGACCGTTCGAGCCTTTGTACGACGGCATATTGATGAAGAGCCCGTTCTTGCCCTCTATGACCTTGACTCCGCGGATGCCGAAGCACTCATCGAGCGTTACGGAAGCGGTCGCCTTGACGCTGCCTGTTGTGTTGATCTTGTTTATCCTTACATCGATATCCATAGTCATTTTCCTTTCGTTCTAATCAGATGTGTCGCAGATGTAAATTACCACGCAGACTACGAGAATAATGACGATGACGGCAGCTGCGGTTTCCGCAGCTGCGGCATCATCGGGGTTGGGTTCGATCTCGGGAAGCTGCGTCGGCACTGTGCCTGTTATGTCCTGCTCAAATGCTGCCGCATTGGTATGCGGAATACTGCCGCCGAAAATCATGCACAGCACGAGCAGTATCGCTGAGATCTTCAGTTTCACGGTTTACCTCCTGCCCCTCACGGGGCTGTGTCTTAGCCCTTGAATGCACTATTTATAGTGCGGAACATCTTCTTCGACCTTTTCGGTCGCGGTGGGCAGAATCTCAGCCCTTAAACTCGAACATTTCCTCGACCTTTCTCGTCACTGTGGGCATGATCGTGTCGCCGAAGAGAGCGTAAAGACCGCCGAGGAGGAGTGCGCCGATAACTACAGCGATGAGGATCTTCACACCGCTGTCAACATAGTTCTCGCCGCGGTTGCAGGCTGCGACAGCCCAGAGTGCGACAGTCTTAGCCTTTGCCTTTGCTGCTCTGTTTGTGATCTTTTCCTTAACATTCTTGAAAAACTTCATGATTCTTCTTTCCTTTCATAAGTAAAAATGGTTTGTTTACCGGATCTCCTGTCGCCGCGCGGACGATGCTGCTCAAAGACTTATATATACTGTGGCTCTTGTCAGCTCTGACCGCTGATTCCGAGGCTGTCCGATCGGTATATATCAATAAGCCGTCAGCGGCTTATGTACCCTGATATCTCGGGACGCTCGCACATCGGCACGATTCCGTGCGCCTTGAGCAGATTGTACAGGAAGAGCCGTCCTTTCTGCGTCCATGTAGTGTACGATTTGGTCTTATTCTCATTGATGATGAATGTCTTTGTCTGCGTATACCCCTTGTCGGCGTAGTCCTGATAGAGTATCCATGTTCCGCAGCGCTTGAACTGTATGTCCATTTCGGCAAGCAGCTTGTTGAGCGTTACCGCGGACATTCCGTAATCCTTTGCGATCTGGGTTATCGGAAGCGATTCGGAGCTGGCGAGAATAGCATCGTAATACTTCGCCTTGACCGACAGCACCGCATTTTCGGCGGTCAGCCTTTTGTTCTTCGCCTGTTCCTCGGCAAGCGTTTCAAGCACGATGATGAGATTCTTTGGTTCTGTCAGTGTCTTGTATATTGCTTCGGGTGTCGCGTAGCCGCCGGTCTTGCGGATAGAGGGCAGAACCTCCGAAGTGACCCAGCGCTTGAATACTTTTGCGTTCGGGAGTTTACTGGAGAGTATCAGCGAGTAGAGACCGGACTCATTGATAAAGATTGCTTCCTGCGTTCTGCCAACACTGTCGATGAGTCCCCGTTTCAGGGAGTCATCCTCATCAATATGCCTTTCTATAGCATTTAAGGGCTTACTGTAGCCGAGCGCTAAAGCAGCATCTTTTGCAACAAACCACGGCTCACCGTCAATGAGTGTAGTGCGGATTTTCCCGAACTGCTCGTTTGTAAACTCCATTATCTGATTTTCAGTCATCGTACTCATCTCCTTCCGTGATAATAACTCTGCCGTTGTCGGCGTACATCTGATAGTTTTCTGCGTCGATGCCCGCTTCATCGAGAAGGTCAACGGGTACATTGATACCGTCCTCGTCATCGTCGTATCTGCTGACCACAAGCGAGTCGCAGTCGAGATCGACCGACACGATCACATCGTCGCCGGGGCAAGCCGACATAAGGTTGAGAATGTCAAGGGGAACCTTTATGTTGCCCTTTTTCGTAAGCTTTGTCTGAAATGTTATCATTGCATTTCCTCCATAAATTCGTTGTCATCAAAGAGACTGATCTGTATTGGCGGATTGTTTTTCCGCTCGTCCATGTCGTAGTTGGCGATCAGCAGTTCGCCGAACATACTGCCGCCGTCGAAGCGCTGCCGGATATTGTTCAGCCGTTCGTAGGAGAACATTCGACAGCCGTCGTACAAGCTGCGTATCTCGTCACAATCGTTGTACGAAACGAGGAACTTCCCGCGTATTCCCGCAAGCGCGTTCCGGAGCCTCTCGTGGTCGGCTTTTGTGAAGCCCACATTTTCGTAATAGCTCTCGGTCGCGTAGTAGGGCGGGTCGCAGTAAAAAAAGCTCACCTCGCTGTCCTGTGACGCGATGAGCTTCTCAAAGTCCCTGTTTTCGATTATGACTCTCTGCAAGCGGCGTGATGCCTGTTCTATCAGCGGGAAGTTGCTCCACATCGAATGGGGCTTACCGCCGAAGCTGTCGCAGCCGCTTGCGTAGCTGTAGCGGATCAGCTGATAGAATTCCGCGGCTCGCCGGACGTCGCCAATCTCGGCTTTCTCGCTGATTATGTGCTTTATGCGGTCGAAGTCCTCTCGGCTGTTCAGCACAAACCGTAGCCTTTCTATCAGCTCCGCGCTGTGATCACGCACACAGGTGTACAGATTCGAGATGTTGCTGTTGAAGTCGTTGAACACCTCGAAGTCGTTACCGGGCGGCTTTGCGAAGAGGATCCAGCCACCGCCCCCGAACACCTCGATATACTTTTCGTAGTACAACGGGAATTTCGGGATTATTATGTCGCGGCTGCTTTTCTTGCCGCCTATCCAGCTCATAAAGCTGTTTATATCATCACCCCCTCTCGGTGCAGCCCGCAAAAACAGGCTGAACCAAAAGGGGAGAAAGAATTGCTGTATATTAAAAGTATCGCCTGTCCTTGCAGGCAATACGGATATTTACATGGTTTGTGTCTGTGCCGTTTCCGGCTGTCCGCTCATGAATTCGTCAACGGTCATTGTGTCACCGATGTAGTTGTAATCATTGGCTTTGATCTGAACTCCTTGTCCGGCACCCGCAATAGGTTCCTTGACAAGTACCGTTCCCCAATGGTTGACCAGAACGAACTCTTTCAGTTCGTTGATGTTGCCATCGCACTCGTCCCGCAGGTCGTAGGCATAAAGCCCTTCCGGGATCGTTGTACGGTCGAGCCGTGAATTCGTGAACAGAGCGTCCTGACCGAGAATGAAGAAAGACTCATAGTCCTCGGTTTTGGCATTTACTTTACACATATTGCTTTACCTCGTTTATGTCGTATCAAGTCCTATCATCTCAGCCGCTGCCTTGATCTTCTGTGCTATTGCGGTTATGACCGGAACTGTGACCGAATTTCCTGCCATTCTGTAAAGGTGGGTATTTGCCTTGCATACCGATTGAGCTTTGTTGAACTGCTCATCGGTGAAGCCTTGAAGCCGCCAGCACTCTATCGGCATAAGTCTGCGGATCCTGCCTTGATGAATGATACCGTGCCTGTCCTGGACGGTTATCGTATACATCGGCTCATTCGGTCCTTTCACACGTCTGCCGTTCTGACGTACACATTCCTTTGAGGGATTTATCACGGCGCACGGACCTGTTTCAACAAGCACTGCGGAATGCTCACCGCGGCGCTTGCTGACGCCGGAATCCTGTCTTGCCGTTATGCAACGTGCATGATCGGTGATCTTCGGATCACGGTTATTATCAATGAAGTATAGACCGGTCTTACCGCCGCCTCCACCGGAGCTTGCGCACTGTGTACAGGCGGCACCTTCCGTGCCATATACCCGCCACGTCTGACTTCCGGGTATTATGCAGTTAAGATCCTTTCCATTGCCTTGTTCGACAGGAAATATTCTTCCGGCACATTCGCTTCGAGAATATCCGACAATGAACACCCTTCGCCGTTGCTGCGGGACTCCGAAATTCGCGCTGTTAAGCACCATCCATTCAAATGAATACCCCAATTCGGAAAATTTGGTAAGGATGACTTTGAAAGTTTGCCCCTTGTTATGCGATAACAGTCCGGGAACATTTTCAAGCAGAAAAAACGCAGGTCGCTTGGCTTCAATGAGTCTTGCAATTTCAAGGAAGAGATTACCTCGCTCGTCATTGAGACCCAATCTGTGTCCGGCGACAGAAAAGGATTGGCACGGAAATCCTCCAGCGATGAGATCAAAGTCTCCAACGCTGTCAGTGTCGATCGTTCTTGCGTCGTTATAGTAGGTTTCTCCTTTCGTATCGTACATTGCTCTGTAGGCGGCTTCCGCGTGCTTGTCGATCTCGCAGTTGCCGATACATTTAAATCCTTCGGCTCGTTCAAGTCCGGAACGGAATCCACCGATTCCGGAGAACATATCGAAAAACCTGATTGTTGTGACCATCTCCTGTTTGATCTCTGTCTGCAGCTGTCACAAAGACAGTCGCAATGGGTTGATACTTCCGTATCCGCCCTCGTCATGATATCCGGCGATGATCTGCCGATGAAGTTCTGTACCCATATCGAGACTTTGCTTATCTGATTTGCAGCCGTTGTCGACTGCTTTAAAACCTTTCTGAACAGTTTTCTTACCTTTTTCTTTTTCATTTCTGTTACCTCATACTTTCTTATTTATTTAAACATTCATCGCTCAAGATATCATGGAGAACGGTGCGAGTCATTCCTCGCATATTCTTACAATGTGTTCGCAGAGCCTGTCCGGTATCATGCTCCTTTGGACGCTACCCTTAAGCCCCTGTGTTCCTGTTTTACTGCCGCGCGGTGCAGGTTCGTGACACGAGTCGCCGTTGTGACAGGGAGGAAGGAACTTCGGATCTGGGTGGTTCGTCCAGATATCGGTCGGTTTCATTCGATTATCCCCATATTGGCAGTATGTAACAGTGTACCGCGGAAGAGCCTGCATCCAGGTCATCTTTCTCATACCGCCTCTCGGATTCTCAATAAACCAATACTTGGGTTTGAGTTCACGAATGAGGTCAAGAACGTGAGTGTCCACCTTATCGCAGAACTTCGCGTAATCGCTGACGGGGTCGAGATTTCCGGTTTCCTCGTTCTTCCGTCTGTGATGTGATATCGCCGCGATGCTGAATGTAGTGCAGTCGGGAGAAGCCCATATCACGTCCGGTCGTCCGAAGCTGTCGATTATCTCCTGCGCTGTCAGCTCGGATATGTCCTTGTACAGTGATATATTCTCGAAGTCCTTGTTCCATTCGACGCTGAATACCTCGTGACCGCGCCGTTCAAACGCACGACCGATAGACCGCGTACCCGCGAACAGTTCCAATACCTTTAAGCCGTTTATCACCTCCTACATAAAAATACCGCGGCAGTTACATTGACTGCTGCGGTTCTCCTGATGCTTCGAGAGCTTCCCATTCATCATCGGAAAGACGTTCGTAGTTGCTGGTATCTTCATTGAACATCATGTGACGGTCTGCCAGCAGATCTTCACCACGGATATCGGCTGCCATTTCGTAGGCTTCTTTTGTGAACGGGGTGGGGATATTCTCAAAAGTTTTCTTGCCGCCCTTCAGTTCGACCTCTCCGACATTGTTTCCAAAATCCTCATCTGCCCAGGCGTATCCGAAAGTGATATCGGGATACATCTTCGAAAGGCACTCGACAACGGGAGAAGCTCTCGTCCAAGCCGTTTCAAAGCGAAGTGTATTGTCCGCGAACGGCTCAAACCGTCTGCCCTCGGAAATCGTGTTCCACATCTTCAAGCGCCAGTCAAGCCATGTCTTGAAACCGTATTTTTCAAAATTGCGGTACGCGGCTTTTCCGTGCGTCCAAGTTCTCTCGCTGATGCCTCGTCTGTAATCGAGAAAGGCGTTTTCCGCTTTTATCGGAATGTTCAGCGCGTCGAACGGTCTGTTTCCGAGTCCGATCTTGTATATCTCAACAAAATCGGAATAAAGTCTGAAGCCGTTGTCGGTGTCCGAGCATTCGGGGATATCCAGTTCCGTCGGCATAGGTATGACCTTGTTGAAATCAACGCTGCCGGGGGCTTCGTCCGCAAACTGTACAGCGCGGACAAGCTCGTCTATCCGTTGCTGCTTGCCTGTCATTACAACACAGTTTAATACATAATTTGGCATTTTCTCACCTCCTCGCTGTTTGGAATAGCTGTCATCACATTGACATAACAGGTTCTTCGGATTCCACAGGCTCGATCATATGGAACCTGTCGACATCGGGGCAGATACCGAGATATCTTCCATTGTCAAACTTGCAGTGCAAAGTTCCGATATCATCAACATGATCTACTGTTCCGGTCATGCCCGACTCTATCGGATGTGGGTCGTCGCCCATGCTGTCAAGCATGATCCGCGTTCCTTTCGGATATGTATCCTTGTAAAACTGGATTTCTGCTTCCCTCATTATGTTCACCTTCCTTTTTGTGATATTTATAAAGACGGTTTCAGACCTTGATGTCGTCTAAACCGAATTTATCTTCCTCAATATACCCGCAGCCGTTTTTGGAGACGAGAACAGCCGTCCGTATGAGCTTTATGGTGACTTCGTCAAGGAACTCCATTGACCGCAACTCCGACAGCGACAACTTATACTTGTGACAAAGGATATCCTTTGCCGACTTATACAGCGCGTATCGGTCGCAGTCAACGGCTCCCAGCTTAATGCTCTTGAAATCAATGTTTTCATCCGTGACCTTGTTCATGACAGTTTTCCACAGCTCGGGATCGGCTGTCAGCAGATAGATCGCCGCGCAATACTCCTGCTCGCTGCAAAGGGGATTAGTCTTTATCCTTTTGAAAAGTTCCAGAAATCTCTCGCGGTGTTCTTTCGATAAAAGCTTTAACTTCATGTTGCTTCCTTCTTTCTGTTCTGATTCCTGGGCTTGCGGGTGACGGGGAATGGTTTTCATCATCGCCTCGACGCTCTGCAAATGTGGGGTTTCTGTGAAATACATGGGAATTCCTTTCTGTAAAAATTTCATCTGCTTTGCTGAATCTTTCTTCTTTTCGCAAATCAAATTCTCTGTTTTTACTGATTTTTTACAACAAAAAAAGAGCCTGTAAGTTCAAATGTGATTTTACTCACATCTGAGCTTACAGGCTCATATATACTATATTTAATTTATGCTGTTCGGTACACGGTCAAGGTATTCGGCTTGCTTGCCGCGGTTGAAGCTGCCAAACTTACCGATCATACAGCCGCCGATGCAGATCGTCATGTTCGGCGGGATATCGCTGTATCTGTATGTGACATCGGCATACTCGCCGTCCAGCACTATCTCCACAGCCGTCAATATCATGTCCAGCTTGTTCTTCTTTCCTCGCTCTATATATTCTTGTCGCTCGGCGGGGGAGATGTCGCCGCCGATGACCGTTATTTCTATGTTTTCCATTGACTTCCAGCTCCAATCTCGGTCGATTGACGACCTTTATGATTATATCATATATGTCGAAGAAAGTCAAACTTTTCAGATGCTTGCACAAACTGTCAAAGAAAATTTTGTCCATATCATAGAAAAAACACCCATATTGTGTTTGCGCGGACATTTTCCGAGACCTGCGGGCGTTTTCTGTAAATTTGTTAAATTGTCACGAATTTTCGCTTGGAAATTCTATACCCGAGGGGGTTCAAATCCCTTTTGCTGTTTTTTCGGTCAAAAAATATCTATGGAACCGGGATTTTTCAGTTCAAAAGATTTTCGCCCACAAATGGCTTAACAGAGCCTTTTGTGGGCGAAATATCTAAAGCGTTCGCTTTAGATGGCACGCCATGAAGGATTCGAACCTTCGACCTACCGCTTAGAAGGCGGTTGCTCTATCCAGCTGAGCTAATGGCGCACAGGATAAATAAATCGGCGGTAAACCGCCGTACTGGAGCGGGTGAAGGGAATCGAACCCTCGTGTTCAGCTTGGAAGGCTGACATTCTACCATTGAACTACACCCGCATTTAATGCTTTATAATGATAACACAAAAAACAAAATTTGTCAAGGGGTATTTTCAAATTTTTATCTTCTGATTTTAACTTTCATATCAGAACCGTTATATATGCCGAGAATACGATGATCGCTGTCCGCATAGTCAAGTTCGAGAACGTCTTCGGCGGTAAGGGTGATATTTGTCGGGAAGATGCGCTTTGCGAACTGTTTATCCTTTTTTTCTGCAACTCTGCCGCGAAGGATCCGGTCGATTCTGCGGGAGTTCCTGAAAAAGTCCTCCAGTGCAGCCAGAGCGGCTGACGGATCCTTGCCAATGCTTTGGTGCAGCGTTACTCTTACTTTACTGCCGCACCATTTACTGTCGCATTCATACCATTCCGGCCTGCGGCGGTAGGTGAGGGTACCGATGATACGCGAATCAAGCGTTATCGGCTCTTTTCCCTCGTCCTCGTTACCGTATATCTCCTCTCTCATTTCACGGAGGAGTTTTTCCATATCCTGCTTTATTCCGGAGTATTCGCTTCTTACAGTTTCTCTGGCTATGCGGTCTGCAAAGATGAAGTGTACAAGAAAATACGCCGCACCGAGAGCGAGGATAAAGATGTATCTCCACGCATAGGTGCTAAGACCATGATTTATGAGCTCGATCACAAGCATCACGGCAATGATCGCATAAATGCCGGCTAAAACATACAGCGCTTTCACGCCACTTTTCTTACGATAGAGATAGGTGTCTGCTGGGAACACTGGTCATGGGGATTGTCGCGGAACACCTGCTCGCCGAACGCGTCGGGGAGGTCTTTTCTGCTCTTGCCGAGGACGGTGGCAGCGATATCGTTTGCGTCGATGATGATGACGTCACACCCGCAGTGCTTCGCAAGCTCCGCGGCAGCCTCATTGGGGTGGTCGGGAGCCATTTTAGCGTAATGGTTATAGGGCGGGAGTGTATAATCGCATGGTCCGTCGATAGCGCGAGCTTTCATACCGCAGATATTGTAAAAAACGCCTTTTTTGCCGAACAGCTTGCCTATCGCGGCGCAGAATGCCGCCCACAGCACTTTCGGAACGCCCACCTCACGTATGCAGAGTTCCATTGTCTGGGGCATACCGAGACCAATGCCGTAGTTGGTCTTTACCACGAACTTGCTGAGGAAATTCGCGAGCGGTGATACCTTTATCTCGTCAATAGGGAACGCGCGCCCCTGAGTGATCGCGATTATCTTTTCGGAGATTATGACCGTATCGCCCTCCTGGAGATAGGGGCATACATATTTATCGAGAACGTCGGTCATTACGTCCTCTTTCATTATTACATGAGTTTTTATGGGATAACGGGCGTATGTGCCGAAATCCGTTTCAATGGTAAGATTTTTGCCTTCGTTGGGTTCAAACGGCATTTCCATTACTTTATCAGTCCTTTTCATAACAGTGCTGTTTATATTCGATATATTATAACACAAATAAACCGTCAAGTCAAGCATAAAAAAGCACATTTCTGACAATTTTCCCGCATTACGCTTGACATAACGGCTGTGTGGTGATATAATCTATTATACTTTTATATATTAATGAGAAAAGACGGAGAATAATGGAAAAAGGAACAAATACTCTCGGGACGAGACCCGTAGGGCAGTTAATGGTAAAATTCGCGGTGCCGAGCATCATTGCGATGCTGGTCGGCGCACTGTACAATATAGTGGATCAGCTGTTTATCGGACATGCAGTTGGCACCAACGGAAACGCGGCTACAAATATAGCGTTCCCTCTGACTACTATGTGTATGTCGCTGGCTCTGCTGTTCGGGATAGGAGGAGCGAGCTGCTACAATCTGTCCCTCGGAGAGG
The DNA here is from genome assembly GCA_947166945.1 of uncultured Clostridia bacterium. Taxonomy (GTDB): domain Bacteria; phylum Bacillota; class Clostridia; order Oscillospirales; family Ruminococcaceae; genus Ruminiclostridium_E. The sequence goes on along the minus strand of CAMVGH010000056.1, from coordinate 7,432 downwards.
GCGATACGAAAAAGGCGCCATATTTCATAGGGAATTCCCTCACCATGCTCGCGGTCTGCGGCACGGTGTTGCTGGCGGTGACCGAACTGTTTCTGGAGCCTATGCTGGTGCTGTTCGGCTCAAGCGAGGAGATAATGCCGTTTGCGCGGGACTATGTAAGCATTACTGCGATAGGCTTCCCGTTCCTGCTGATAACCACGGGCGGCGGACATCTGATCCGCGCCGACGGCAGTCCGGGAATGACAATGTTCACAAGCATAGTGGGCGCGGTGATAAACACCGGGCTTGACGCTCTGTTCGTGTTCGGATTTGAATGGGGAATGTCCGGCGCGGCACTTGCCACCATAATCGGGCAGATAATATCCGCCGCGATAGCGGTGTGGTATATCGTCTTCCGGTTCCGCACTTCCGAACTCGAAAAGGAACATTTCCTGCCGAATCTGCGATATGTACTGCGGATCGCACAGATAGGACTTGCGGCATTCTTCACCCAGCTCGCCATAATGGTGGTGCAGATAGTAGTGAACAATTCGCTGAGATATTACGGGGGACTTTCGGAATACGGAGAGTCGATACCTCTTGCCTGCGCGGGCATAATAATGAAGGTGAACCAGATCGTATTCTCCTTTGCTATCGGTCTCGGGCAGGGCAGTCAGCCCATTGAAAGCTTCAACTACGGCGCAAAGCAGTACCCGCGCGTAAGAAAGGCGTTTTTGCTGGCGTCGGCGGCAAGCGTGGCGATAGCACTTATTGCCTTTGTGTTCTTCCAGACTATACCCCGTCAGATCCTGTCGCTCTTCGGCGAGGGAACGGAACAGTACTTTGCATTCGGAGAATTCTTCTTCCGGGTATTTCTGTTCTTCGTGCCGCTGGTAAGCTTACAGCCGGTGACCTCCACCTTCTTCACATCTATCGGTAAGCCGCTGAAAGGCGTTATCCTTTCCCTTACCAGACAGATACTGTTCTTTGTGCCGCTGGTACTGATATTCCCGCTGTTCATGGGTATCGACGGGATAGTTTACGCAGGTCCCGCGGCGGATATCCTCACAACTGTGGTGACTGTGATAATGGCGCTCGGTGAATTTTCAATAATGAAGAAACAGGAGGCGGCGCTTATTTCTGCCGCAGAAACAAGCAAATAAAAGTTGACAAACTGTGTAAAATATAGTATAATAATTTAGTGTATCGCTACAACTTCAAAGGAGATAAACAAATGGGGCTTTTCAGCAAGCTTTTCGGCACATACTCCGAAAAGGAATTAAAGAGAATAGACGGAACGAAGCAGGCTGTCCTTGACCGCGAGCCTATGTATCAGGCTATGTCCGACAAGGAACTCCAAAGCCAGACAGGCGTGCTGAAATCACGTCTGGAGAAGGGCGAGACCCTTGACGATATCCTGCCCGACGCTTTCGCGGTATGCCGTGAGGCAATGTGGCGCGTTATCGGCATCAAGCCGTACCCCGTACAGATAATCGGCGGCATCGTGCTTCACCAGGGGCGTATCGCCGAAATGAAGACCGGTGAGGGCAAGACCTATGTCGCGGCTCTACCGTCCTACCTGAACGCGCTGACCGGCAAGGGCGTCCATGTCGTTACCGTAAACGACTACCTCGCAAAGCGCGACAGTGAACTGATCGGACGTGTACACAGATTCCTCGGACTTACCGTTGGTCTTATAGTACATGAGAAAGAAAATGACCAGAGACGGGAAGCGTACGCGTGTGACGTTACCTACGGCACCAACAACGAGTACGGCTTCGATTATCTGCGTGACAATATGTGCATACGCAAGGCGGATAAGGTGCAGCGTGAGATGAACTTCGCCATTGTCGACGAGGTTGACTCCATACTCATAGATGAAGCGAGAACTCCGCTTATCATCTCCGGACGCGGCGACAAGCCCACTGACCTCTACGAGAGGGCGGATAAGCTCGCAAGGACCCTCATTCCCATGAAGGTCGTGGAAGTAGATGCAAAGGAAGAACAGGACGATTACAGCGCCGACTACATCATCGACGAGAAGGCTAAGACTGCTACACTGCTCCCCAACGGCGTCAAGAAAGCCGAGAAGTATTTCGGCATAGATAACCTCATGGATCCCGACAACCTCACCATACTCCACCACGTGAACCAGGCTATCAAGGCTCACGGCTGTATGCACCTCGATGTAGAGTACGTTGTCAAGGACGGCGAGATCGTCATAGTTGACGAGTTCACAGGACGTCTGATGTTCGGACGCCGCTTCAACGAAGGACTGCATCAGGCTATCGAGGCAAAGGAAGGCGTCAAGGTAAATCACGAGAGCAAGACCCTCGCGACGATCACATTCCAGAATTTCTTCCGCCTGTACAGCAAGCTTTCGGGAATGACCGGTACCGGTATGACCGAGGAGACCGAGTTCAGAGGCATCTACAGTCTCGACGTTATCGAGATCCCCACCAACAAGCCCGTTATCCGTATCGACAGACAGGATCAGGTATATAAGAACGAACACGGCAAGTTCGTTGCCGCGATAAGACAGATAGAGGAGTGCCACGCAAAGGGGCAGCCTGTTCTGGTCGGCACCATATCCATAGAAAAGTCCGAACTGCTTTCAAAAATGCTCAAAAAAACCGGCATAAAGCACGAAGTCCTCAACGCGAAGAACCATGAGCGTGAGGCGGAGATCGTAGCTCAGGCAGGCAAGAAGGGCGCCGTTACTATCGCCACCAACATGGCGGGACGCGGAACCGATATAATGCTCGGCGGAAACTCCGAGTACCTCGCAAAGGCGGAGATGCGCCGTCAGGGTATCCCCCCCGAGCTTATCCTTGAAGCTACCGGCTTCGCGGAGACCGACGACGAGGAGATCATCGCAGCAAGAAAACTCTACATGGAGCTCAATGACAAGTATAAGAAACAGATAGCTCCGGAGGCGGAGGAAGTCCGCAATGCGGGCGGTCTGTTCATTCTCGGCACCGAGCGTCATGAATCGAGACGTATCGATAACCAGCTGCGAGGCCGTGCGGGACGTCAGGGCGACCCGGGCGAAAGCTGCTTCTTCGTTTCCCTTGAGGACGACCTTATGAGACTGTTCGGCGGAGACCGCGTTCAGGCAGTAATGGAATCCCTCAACATAGATGAGGATATACCGATCGAGAACAGCATACTCACCAAGACTATAGAGTCCTCCCAGAGAAAGATCGAAGGCAGGAACTATGCGATAAGAAAGAACGTCCTTGATTTCGACGATGTTATGTCACAGCAGAGAATGACGATCTATTCGCAGCGTGCAAAGGTGCTCGACGGCGACGATATCAGCGAGAGCATCAGGAGCATGATCACCGAGAGCGTCAGGGATAATGTGGATATGTTCTGCCAGGGCGATATCCCGGACAACTGGAACCTCACCGGTCTGCGCGAACACTATGCCGGTGTGCTCACCATGCCCGACGATCTTACCTATACGGTGGACGAGCTGAATCAGATAAAGAAATCCGATGTTGTCGAACTTCTTACCGAGCGTGCGGAAACTATCTACGCAGCCAAGGAAGCCGAATACGGTTCCGAGACCATGCGTGAAGTGGAGCGTGTTATACTGCTTCGCAACGTTGACGAGAAGTGGATGGATCACATCGACGCTATGGACGAACTGAAGCGCGGTATCTATCTGCGTTCCATGGGTCAGAAGGATCCGGTGGTCGAGTACAGATTCGAGGGCTTCGCCATGTTCGATGAAATGGTTGCGGCAATCAGAGAGGACACAGCACGCGCTATCCTCACATTCCGTATCGCGCCCAACCGTCAGCCCCCCAAGCGCGTCCAGGTAATGCGTCCGGATATGCCTCAGGGTACCCGCCGTGTTGCCAAAAAGCCTCCGAAGAAGGCTCCCGCTGCGTCGGCGCCTGCGGAGCAGAAACCCGCAGAATAATGGGCGGCTTCGCCGCAACGGGTCGCTGCGCTTGAGATCGGGGGAAACTTTTTTGAAAAAAAGTTTCCCCCGAACCCCTTTCAAAAAACTTCTGAAGCTTCGCGCTGAGATCACAGAGTTATCATCTTATACATATTTCCGGTCGTTTGCAGATCGAGGAGAAAACAGTATCAAAACAGGAAGTGTTGAATATGGCAATAGTCAGTGAAGTAAGAAAAGAACTCACAGAACACATCATACCGTTCTGGAATAAGCTCCGCGATAACGAAAACGGCGGATTCTACGGATTCATGGATCATGATCTGAAACTTGATAAAAAAGCAGAGAAAGGCGTTATATTGCATTCGAGGATATTGTGGTTCTATTCCAACTGCTACCTCGTACTCGGAGATACGGACTGCCTCGATAATGCAAGACACTGCTTTGAGTTCATGAAAAAGTATTGCGTCGATCCGGTGAACGGCGGCGTGTACTGGCTTATGAATTATGACGGTTCCGTAAGCGACAGCATGAAGCATACCTACTGTCAGGCGTTCTTCATTTATGCGCTGGCAAGCTACTACGATGCGTCAAAGGACGACAGTGCGCTGAAACTCGCACTGGAAATATTTGAAACAGTAGAAAAGAAATGCACCGATGATGTAGCATATCTCGAAGCCATGTCCGCAGACTGGAAGCTTATCCCCAACGACGCGCTTTCCGAAAACGGGCTTATGGCAGATAAGACAATGAATACCACTTTGCATCTGCTGGAAGCATATACCGAGCTGTACAGGGTCAGCAGCGACGAAAGAGTGCTTAACCGGCTGAAATTCCAGATACGGATATTTCTCGATAAGATATATTATAAGCCCGAGAACAGACTGCTGGTATTCTTCGACCGTGAGCTGAATGTGATAGGTGATATCCATTCCTACGGACATGATATCGAAGCTACATGGCTGATAGACCGCGCCTGTGAAGTGATCGGAGATGATGAACTTACCGCCGAAGTAAGAAAGATGAATGAGGCGGTAGTTAAGAATATCGCGGATATAGCATTTGAGAACGGAGCGCTGAATAACGAGCGCGAGAATTCAAAGATCAGTAAAATGCATATCTGGTGGGTGCAGGCAGAAGGTGTGGTCGGCTTTATGAACGGCTGGCAGAAGTACGGTGAACAGCGCTTTCTCGATATCTCCAACGCTCTCTGGGAAAATATAAAGAAAGAGATCATCGACAAGCGTGAGGGCGGCGAGTGGTTCTCACAGATACTTGAAAACGGCGAGCCGGATCGGGCAAAACCTACGGTGGATCCCTGGAAATGCCCGTACCATAACGGCAGAATGTGCCTTGAAATAATGAAAAGGTCGTAAAGTGAATAAAAAATAAGCGGTGATCAGAACAACGGAAGGTTGTTCTGATCACCGCTTTTGATTATGACTTACTTCTTCATGTCCGCTCTGACTGCCTCGAATTCCTGTTCGACTGCTTTGTCAGGCTCTTTGGAAAGAAGCGATACCATTATGTCCGCAGCAAGCGCGAAGATAAATGCCGGAAGCAGCTCGTAGATCGCAAATGCGCCGCCGATAGGCGCAAGTATGAAATGCCATACGAATACCATGATACCGCCGACTGCCATACCCGCGACCGCGCCCCACTTGTTGGAACGCTTCCAGAAGAGAGCAAGCAGCATAACGGGTCCGAATGTGGCACCGAAACCTGCCCACGCGAAGGATACAACGCTGAATATGGAACTGTCCTTGTCCCATGCTATCAGCGCCGCGATCGCAGCAATAACAAGGAGAATGCCTCTTGCGGCAAGCATGGACTGCTTTTCGGTGAGCTTTACCTTGAATACACCCCTGAGAATATTTTCGGAAGCACTGGACGATGCGGCAAGGAGCTGCGAGTCCGCGGTTGACATAGTGCAGGCAAGTATGCCCGCAAATATCAGTCCCGCAAATATCATCAGCAAGATCATGTTGCTGTCATTCATAAGGAATGCCATTTTGATGATCGCTGTTTCGGATTCGGAACTTGACGGCAGTACCGGGATAGCATTCTGCGCACTCAGAGCATTTGCTATAATACCTATGAATACCGCAACACCCATGGAGATGACTACCCATACCGAAGCTATACGGCGCGAGGTCCTTATTTTTCCGGGATCCTTTATCGCCATGAAGCGAAGCAGGATATGGGGCATTCCGAAGTATCCGAGACCCCACGCAAGAGTTGATATGATACTGAGAAATCCAAACGGGGACGATGTGTTGTCTGCGGCGTTGTGGTTCTCGAAAAGTGTGAGATAACCGTTAAGCCCTTTCGCGTTCTCGATCACATTGTCAAGACCGCCCGCCGTATTGACACCGAATATGACCACTATTATAAGTGCCGCGGTCATAACAATGCTCTGGATAAGGTCGGTGGTGCTTGCCGCAAGGAAGCCGCCGATACTTGTGTACAGAATGATTATTGCAGCGCTGATGAGCATTGCAACATGATAATCCCAGCCGAAGAGCTGCTCAAACAGCTTTCCGCAGGCGGAAAATCCCGATGCTGTGTAGGGGATGAAAAATACGAGGATTATAAGCGCTGAAATGCCGAGAAGTATGTTCTTGTTTTCACGGTAGCGTTTCGCGAAGAAATCCGGTATTGTGATCGCTCCGCATCTCTGGGAGTACAGGCGGAGCCTTTTGGCTACGATCAGCCAGTTGAGATATGTGCCGGCCGCAAGCCCGATAACGGTCCAGCCGACTTCCGCACATCCGCACAGATACGCAAGCCCCGGCAGTCCCATGAGCAGATAGCTGCTCATATCCGAAGCCTCCGCACTCATTGCGGTGACTATCGGTCCGAGCTTTCTGCCGCCCAGATAGAAGTCGCTGACATCTTTGTTTTTCTTTGAAAAAGAGACGCCTATGCTGACCATCAGCGCCAGATAGCAGATAATGGTAATGATGATTATGGTCATTTTCTTCTCCTTTAACGTTTTAAAGAATTATTATGATATTTTATTATATCATATTTTTACATACCGGTCAAGGAGTATTTTCATATATTTCGCAGAATTTCAAAAAAATGCTTGACAAACCCGGACGTTTGGTGTATAATATAACAAGCATTTGAGAGAATACAGAAGTTTATGCGCCACTAGCTCAGCTGGATAGAGTACTTGGCTACGAACCAAGGGGTCAGGGGTTCGAATCCCTTGTGGCGCGCCAGCGGGGAACGCCCCGCAGCGAATCCCGTCTCGGGTTTTACCTGAGGCGGGATATTTTTCTGCCTCGCAGTCCGGAGTTTTGAAAAATCTAAAGCGTTCGGCAGGGACAGCGGCGAGCCGCCGCACCCAAACCGTATGTTACTTCGGTGACATACGGTATTTTTCTGCCTCGCAGTCCGGAGTTTTGAAAAATCTAAAGCGTTCGGCAGGGACAGCGGCGAGCCGCCGCACCCAAACCGTATGTTACTTCGGTGACATACGGTATTTTTCTGCCTCGCAGTCCGGAGTTTTGAAAAATCTAAAGCGTTCGGCAGGGA
>CAMVGH010000055.1 GCA_947166945.1 uncultured Clostridia bacterium | reverse complement strand
CAGTTTCACGGACAAGGAAAATAAGATCATCTCTGTTTCCGCAAGTGGAATGTGAATTTGTCAATAATGCTTGACACATTTTCTTCAATCGGAAAAATGCTGTAAGGAATAAGCAGGTGAAACGACTTTTTTGAATGTCAGTCATTTCCGTGGGCGCTCGGATTTTTCCCGTATCGTTTCACATAAGCCTTGTAGAAAACCGAATAATCCCCGAAGCCGCAGTTTTCTGCGGCTTTTTTCGCGCTCATGCCTTCCCGCAGAAACTCTCTTGCTTGATTGAGCCGCTTTGCGGTGATGTATGCCCACGGTGATGTTCCGGTAGCCTGTCTGAAGATACGGGAGAACTGGGACGCACTGAGAAAGAAGTGCGCCGCAAGCTGCTCGACAGTGATCTCCTCAAAAAGCACATCATTTACATACCGCACTGTCTGTTCGGAAAGCGCTGACCCGGCTGGAGCTTTCCCGCTTTTCTGCTGCGCTGTCATTGCTGTTATATCGGCAAGCCTTGTCGTCATCAGCAGTGTCCTGCCGTAATCGTCACCTTCATAATAGCACATATCCCGGAATGTTTCTTCAAGTCCGGGCAGATAATACAGATTATCCCTTCCGAGGGGACGATCGGTGAATGTTCTCATAAGCCGCCGCTGCGGGTCAAAGCTGTCAAAAAGCGAGATCGGGAAGTTGACCGCGTAACGTTCATAGCGTTCAGCACTGAGAAATCTGATGCAGTGCGCTTCGCCCGGACGCATTATGAGCAGACTGCCCTTTGTGAGCGGGTACACCGAGCCTTCCACAAGATACTGCGCATTGCCCGAAATAAAATAGAACACCTCGCACCTGTCGTGGATATGAAAGTCAGATCCGCTGCCTGCCGGTGCTTCATCTATGGCATGACGGATATACAGACCGGTGCTTTCGCTTTCTTTCAGATAGTCCATTCTGCCACCCCCATGTTATTATATCATATCATGCGCAAAATTGCAATGTATTCCGGTGATTTTTGCAATTGTAATGCAAATCGTTATGTGGTATTATATTGTCAGCGAAAACAAAACGGAGGTAATACCATGAAATACAGACTTGCGGCATTTGCCGATGAAGCGGCTCCCGATCTCGCGGGACAGATATCCGCTATGCGGGAAAACGGGATAGAGCTTCTTGAGATAAGGGGAGTTGACGGCGAGAACATCGACAGGATATCGGACAAAAAAGCTCGCGGGATACGAAAAATGCTCGATGACGCGGGTATCGCGGTCTGGTCGCTCGGTTCACCCTTCGGGAAGATCGGGATAGGCGATGACTTCGCACCGCACCTTGACAGTTTCAGGCACAGCTTAGAGCTTGCCGGCATTTTAGGCGCAAAGCATATCCGGCTTTTCAGTTTCTACGGGACAGCGGAAATCGACCCGGTGCTTGAACGGCTGAACCGCTTCATTGAAGCGGCGGCGGGTACGGGTATCATACTCTGCCACGAAAACGAAAAGGGAATATACGGAGACACTGCCGCAAAGTGCCTTGAGATACACAAGGCTCTGCCGCAGCTTCGGGCGGTATTCGACCCGGCAAATTTTATCCAGTGCGGACAGGACACAAAGCAGGCATGGGAGCTGCTATCCCCTTATGTTGAGTATATGCACATAAAGGACGCGCTTCCCGACGGCTCGGTAGTGCCCGCGGGAAAGGGCGTGGGCGAACTGCCGTTTCTGCTGTCGCAGTACAAGGGCGAGGTGCTTACCGTCGAGCCGCATCTGTCGGTATTTGCGAGCTTCGACAAATTAGAAGCAGAGCAGAAAAGCAAGATGAACTATACCTACCCCGACCCGCGGACAGCATTCCGTGCGGCGGTAAACGCACTGAAAGATATTATCGGAGGACAGCAAAATGGATAAGCTGAAACTTGGAATCATCGGTATGGGAAATATGGGCAGCGGACATCTCGGCTATTATCTGAACGGAGAATGTCCGAGGGTTGAGATAACGGCTTTTGCGGATACCGACCCCGAAAAGCTGAAAAGGGCAAGTGAAAAGCTCCCCTCTGCGGCTGTTTATGACAGCGCGGAAGGTCTGATAAACAGCGGAAAAGCGGATGCGGTACTGATAGCAGTCCCCCACTACGACCACCCGACTGTCGCGATAAAAGCATTTGAACACGGTCTGCACGTTCTGACCGAAAAGCCTGCGGGAGTTTACACCCGACAGGTGAGGGAGATGAATGATGCCGCAAAGCGCTCCGGAAAATGCTTCGGCATTATGTTCAATCAGCGAACTAACCCAATATTCGCAAGGGCGAGGGAGATAGTCCGCGGCGGTCAGCTCGGCGATACGAAAAGGCTTGTGTGGATAGTCACAAACTGGTACAGAACGCAGGCTTACTATGATTCCGGAAGCTGGCGCGCAACATGGAACGGAGAGGGCGGGGGAGTGCTGCTCAATCAGGCTCCCCACAACCTTGATCTGTGGCAATGGATATTCGGTATGCCAAAAAGAGTGCGTGCGTTCTGCACTGTGGGCAAATACCACAATATCGGCGTTGAGGACGACGTGACAATTTACGGCGAGTACGAGAACGGCGCGACTGCAACCTTTATCACCACCACGGGTGAAGCTCCCGGCTCCAACAGGCTCGAAATTTCCGGCACAAAGGGCAAGCTCGTTCTGGAGGACGGAAAACTTAAATGGTGGAAACTGAAAGAAGATGAACGCACGATCTGCGCCGAGTGCAAAAACGGCTTTGTTCAGCCGGAATGTGAGTATGAGGAATTCACCGCCTCCGAGCCCGACGGACACCCGGAGATACTCAACAATTTCGCGGACTGCATTCTCGACGGCACGGAGCTTATCGCTCCCGGCGAGGAGGGGCTGAATTCGCTGTCGATATCCAACGCCGCTTACCTTTCGTCATGGACTGACGAATGGGCGGAGATACCCGTTGCGGAGGATATTTTCGAGAAAAATCTCGCTTGGCTGTGCCACAACGAAAAGATAACAAAAAAGCCGCCGCTCATAAGTGAGCCTGCGGAGAAACTTACGGAGCGCTGGAGGGTACACTGGTGAACGGTCTTGCTCTTATGGCAGGGGTCACGCTCTGCTACACGATCACGTCGCTCAGCGACAAATACGCCGCCGCAAAAGCGAAACTGTCCCCGGACAATTTCACATTTCTCATGTGCGCCTCGATGTCGGTATTTCTGGCACTGACGCTGCCGTTCCAGACGATAGCGTTCACGCTCACATGGCAGGCGTTTGCGGGGATCGTGCTTGTCGCGGTGTGCAAGCTGCTGGAATTCAGAATGAGCATACTCGTCCTTAAAGAGATGTCGGCGTTCGAGCTTAAAGCATGGCTGGGAGTGACGCTGTTCGTGTCGTACTTTGCCGATGTACTCATGGGCGCAGGTCTCAGCTTCCCGAAACTCGCCTTCATCTGCGCGGCGGCAGTCGGACTTGTGCTTATCGTCCGCTCTGACAAGGCGGAGAAGATAAACTACAGGCGCATTGTTCTGCCGCTTGCTCTGTACCTTGCTTCAAAATTCGGCTACGGACTTGTGATCCGCACGTTTTCCGGCTATGCTTCGTCAATAATGCTGCTCCTGCCGGGACTGATGCTTGTCGCATTAGCCGTACTTCCGAAGGTGCGCTTCGGGGAGTTCAGGGAAAAGCCGAAAGGCACAGCTCTGGTAGCCCTCGCGCGGATACCGAACGCTGCCGGAATGATAATGGAAAATGCCGTCATAGCGATAAGTCTTGCGGACTATTCGCTGATACAGCCGATGATACTTGTGACGCTGTTTGTTATCGGGCTTATCCGGCGTGAGGAACACTCTATGATGAATATTCTCGGAGGTGTGCTTGCGATAGCAGGCGTTCTGGGATTTCAGCTCTGCGGGTGAAAAACAGAGGCTCGGAACAGGTATGTCCGGGCCTCTTTTGTTCGTCATTCTCATATAACAATTGCGGATAACAGCAGATCAAAAATATTTGCTGATCGTTCCGGATCCGGGCGGTCCTACGGCTGTTCTTATATCAGAGAACCGTCATCAGATCGGCATTTATATATGCGTACGGCTGTCCGTTTTCCTCATAGCTTCCGAGGATCCCGCGCACCCGGATATCCGTTCCCGGTTCGGGATAATCGTCCGGATATACCGTTCCTTCCGGGAGCTTGAATTCAAGCCCCTGCACACAGCACGCCGTCGCGTCCGGGACAACGACAAAGTAGTACCGCACACCGAGATCATCGTTGAACATAGTATCGAAATAGCCGTCAACCATGAATGACTTGCCGTAGTAGTCGTCCGGCTTCACCATAAGATCGTAGATGACGGAATATATCATCGTTGAATTCATCTGCGTCAGATCCATGTCAATATTTCCCGGAGCTGTATCCGGCGCAGATGTCGTATCGGACTGCGCTGTGATCTGTGCCGCTTTTTCTTCGGCAGAGGAAATGACTGCGCTGTTCTCGGCTTCCGCGGAGCTTACCGCCTCATTTATGATCGCGTCTATCATGACGTTCTTTCCCGCGATGCTGTTATCCGAGCAGGAACCGAGCAGCATTGCGGCAGAGATAAGTGCGGCTGTGATCTTAACAGTGTTTTTCAATTTGTTTTCCTCCTTGTGAAAAGTGACAGAAGACAGAATATAAAGAATACGATGATATCCGTCACAACGATAGTCGAGCCGACGGGAGTTCCCGCCATTATCGAGGTGAATATGCCTGCACCCGCGCATAATACCGAAACGCAGGCGGAGCAGATCACCACGCTCCGGAAGCTCCTGAACAGCCTCATTGCCGACAGAGCCGGGAATATTATCAGCGCCGAGATCAGAAGCGAGCCGACAAGGTTCATCGCAAGCACGATGATAAACGCGGTTATGACCGCGATTATGAGATTGTACACGTTCGCCTTTACGCCTGCTGCTTTCATGAAATTCTCATCGAATGTTACGGCGAAGATCTTGTGGTAGAACAGCAGGAATGCCGCGATAACGATTATAGACATCACGATGCAGACGATAACGTCAGTTTCTTTCAGCGTAAGTATCGAGGTCGAGCCGAACAGAGTGGTACAGACATCGCCGGAGATGTTCGCGGACGACGGGAACAGGTTCATCATCATATATCCCACCGCAAGCGCGCCCACCGAGATCATGGCGATAGCGGCATCTCCGTTTATTTTCGCGTTCTGTCCCGTCCGCAGGAGCAGTATCGCGGATATGACCGTTATCGGAAGAACAACATACATATCGTTGGTAAGTCCCGCGATGCCCGCGACTGCCATAGCGCCGAAAGCTACATGGGAAAGACCGTCGCCGATATAAGAAAACCGTTTCAGCACCAGCGTAACGCCGAGCAGCGAGGAACACAGCGCTATCAGAAGTCCCACGATAAGCGCGTACCACACGAACGGATAGCTGAAATAAAGCTGTAATTTTGCCGCAAAGTCACTCATTTTCTGCCACCGTTCTTTCCGAGAATATTTTTCCCACATCGCTTGCGAGATAATCGGCGGCCGTACCGAAGAAAAGCTGGTGATGCGCGCCGATATGGAGTATGTGCGAAGCGTACTTTGTGGCGGCTGTGAAATCGTGTGACACCATGATTATCGTGACGCCGTCCCTGTTCAGCTCCGAGATAAGCTCGTACATATCGAGCTGCGCCTTCGGGTCAAGTCCCGTCACAGGCTCGTCAAGGAGCAGTATCTTCTGTGCCGCGCACAGCGCCCGTGCAAGCAGAACTCTCTGCTGCTGACCGCCGGAAAGTTCACGGTAACAGCGGTTCGCAAGCTCCGTTATTCCGAGCCGCGCCATCGTACTTTCCGCAAGCTGTTTTTCTTCCTTTTTATAGTACGGGCGCAGTCCGCATTTCGGCAGACAGCCTGAAAGCACTATCTCCATCACGGAAGCGGGGAAATCCTTCTGCACCACAGTCTGCTGCGGCAGATAGCCGATATCGCCGACCTTTATGTCGCCGTATCGCTCTATCTCACCCGACATTTGCGGTTTAAGTCCGAGCAGAGCCTTTATGAGAGTGCTCTTTCCGGAGCCGTTCTCGCCGAGAATACAGAGATAATCCCCCTCGGACACTTTGAAGTCTATCCCGCTTGCCACCGTATCGCCCTCATATCCGAGAGTAACGTTCCGGCATATCAGTTGTTCAGCCATACTAACTGTCTCCTTGAAAAACGGTGCAGGGTGTTAATGCCCTGCACACATTGTGTTACTTACTTTTCGTGAGAGTGATCCTTGCCGTCGCACTTGTAGTGACCCTCTGTACCGCACTCGGCAGGAGAATGGTCTTTATCGTCGCACTTGTAGTGACCTTCCGTACCGCAGCCGGCAGGAGAATGGTCTCTTCCGTCGCATTTGTAGTGGCCCTCCTTGCCGCAGTCGGCAGGTGTATGGTCTTTTCCGTCATTCGCATTATGTTCCGGATTTCCGCAAAGTGTTTTATTTTCTTCCATTTTATGTACCTCCGTTATGCACTTTCAAGGCAGCTGTTGAGCTGCTGTAAAATAGCTTCTTTCCTGTAGTTTTTTCCGATGAAGACAAGCTGGTTTATCCTGTCTCCGTATTTTTCGTCCCATTCGTCCATAAGGTCGGGATATGCTTCAACAAGCGCGTCGAGCTCGTCCTTTGGTATCGCTGCGAGCCACTCGGTCATCTCCGTCACGCTGGCGTTGCGTCCCGCCTGTTCAAAGAGCTGGATATGCACATCATCGTCCGAAAACCACATATAGCCCTTTGTGCGGATAAGCTCCTTCGGATATTCCGCAAGCAGCGTCATAAATCTTTCGCGGTTGAACGGGCGGGCTTCCTCGTAAACGAATGAGGTTATGCCGTATTCGTCCATGCAGGCTTCCTTGTCGCCCGGCTCCGCGGTATTCAGCGCACGCTGCACCGATGATGAAGCAAGCACCCCGTCATAGTCGAACTCTTTTCCGTGCATTATCAGTCCCGCGTCTATATCGCAGTTCACACACGGTATCATAGGCGCTTCTGTCTGAATGTCACGCAGGGTCTTTTTCACTTCCTCAAGCTGTTCGGCGGTGAGCAGGTCGGTCTTGTTCAGCAGAACTATATCACAGAACTCCACCTGATCTATGATGAGGTTGATTATGTCGCCCTCTTCGCTTTCCGCGTCCATTTGCAGGCCGCCCATAAATTCGCGGTAGATCCTGTCCGCATCGACTACCGATACCACCGAGCTGAGATACACGTTCGTGTCGGGGCAGTCCTCCTGATAGCCGATAAATGCTCCGGCTATGGAGGAAGGTTCGCTTATCCCCGAGGCTTCAACGAATACCGCGTCTATGTCCGGCAGATTTGAAATACGCTCGATCTCGGCAATGAACTCGTCCCGCAGAGTGCAGCAGATACAGCCGTTCTGAAGCTCGACCATATCCACCTGCGCCACGTGCTCCTTTTTGTCTTTGAGCAGGGAAGCGTCTATGTTGATGCTCCCCATGTCATTGACGATAAGCGCTATGCGCCTTTCTTCCTGTATGAGAAGGTTCTGCATGAGCGTAGTCTTGCCGGAACCCAAGTAGCCCGTGATGATAATGACAGGCTTTTTCCTGCCTGTGTTATGCTTTTTTGCCATACATACCTCACTTCAACGTCTCAGCAAGGACATCATAATTCTTCCGCATCAGAGAAAGGTACGTCGCACCGGCATCAATATCGGCTCTGCTTATAGACTGGAGAGAGTTGAGCTCCGCAACGGTCTGATCCTTTGCCTGAGTGCTGCCGATTATGGTCTGCGCTATGGACTTGTCGGAATTTTCTATTGTGTAGATAGTCTTGCATCCCAGCTCATCCATTTTCTGTGTGAGGAAAACGACAGTCTCAAAGCTGGCTTCCGTTTCGGCGGAGCAGCCGGAGAATGCAGCAAAGTAGTCAAGTCCGTAATCGTCAACGAAGTATCTGAATGGGAATCTGTCACCGAATACGACTGTTTTTATCGAAGCCGAGTCTGTGAGCTTCTGAAAATCGCTGTGAAGAGCGTCAAGTTCCGCGGAGTATGCGGTAAAGTTTGCCTTGTAGGTGTCGGCATTCGCGGGGTCGATCTCGCAGAGAGCATCTGTTATCTCGCCGCAGAGGAGCTTTGCGTTCACAAGCGAGAGCCAAACGTGCTCGTCGTATTCTTCCTCATGCTCATGTTCGTGATCGTGGTCTTCCTCGCCCTCCTCATGCTCATGGTCGTGGTCTTCTTCGCCCTCTTCATGCTCATGGTCGTGGTCTTCTTCGCCCTCTTCATGCTCATGGTCATGGTCTTCTTCGCCTTCCTCATGCTCATGGTCATGGTCGTGCTGCATACCTTCCTTGACCTCTTCGAGCTTCGCCTTGTCGCCCATAGTCTCCATAAGGTTAATGACTTTCATATCCTTGTTGACAGCGCCTTCGAGGGCATCTTCCACCCATTCGTCGGACTCGCCGCCCACATAAACGAACAGATCACAGTCTGATATTCTGATGATGTCGTCGGCAGTAGGCTGGAAGTTGTGCAGATCTACACCGCTTTCAAGCAGGTATGTTATCTCAGCGCTGTCAGCCTTGTCGCCCATTATCTGCTTCACCCAGTCGTATTCGGGGAAAATGGTCGCTACTACCTTTATAGGCTCTGTGCCTGAAGTATTGTCATTTGCGGAAGCATCGGTTTTCTCTGTATCTGCCGCGCTGTTTGCCGCAGTTGTGGTTGTTGTCTGAGCAGGAGCAGATGTATTTGCGGCTGTGCCATTTGCGGCTGCGTTTCCGCAGCCGGCAAGCGCCGACATTGCCACGAAGCAGCTTATCATCAGCGCTCCCGCGTTTCTTTTGCTGTACATAAATAAATAGACCTCCGTAATTGAATTTATCTGGCTGGATTTTTGTACACCGATAAAAGGGTCGCAAAAGAACCCTTTATCGGTATAAATTCAACCGATACTCAATTCCGAAGCTCTACTTTTAATGATATGAGCGTATCGTTATTCATTACCGTCCCCGCAGAAAGCGTGACGGCAAGTGACAGAATTATTGCCGCAAATGCAGCTGAAAGTGCTGCTGCATTTACAGATGTATTGCGGACGGCATCTATACAAAGCGCGATAGTATGGCAGACCGCGCAGTCATCATCGTGTGTGCAGTCGTGATCCGCAAATCCGGCAATAAAAAGGAACGAACAGAACACGGACAGACATATCACAAGCACGGTCGTTATCAATAATGCTTTCTTTCTGCTGTCTGTCATTCTGTTCACCACCTTTTTCAGATCATTCTTATTGGCTGCAATTCTTACATTTTACCAAAAACTCTATGCTGTCAGCCGGAACAGCGGCTCCGCAGCTAACTATCTCTTCCTTGATCCTGCGGCTCGTCTCACCGTCAACGGTGTAAACATTTCCGCACACCTTGCACCGCATATTCACCGGGATCTCGTCATTGTCAGCAAGACAATAGACGTACTCGCGGTTTTTCGGGTCGATATATCTCCGGACAGTCCCTTCGCGTTCCATTTCCCGCATCAGCCTATATACCGTGCTTTCGGACGGGGCGGATCTGATGGTATTATCGCTGCTGATTTCGGCTGCGATCTCTCTTATTGTAAATGAATATTTACTGTGAGACTTAAGAAAATCAATCAGGCACTCACGCTTGACGCTTTTGTAAGCTGCCATAGCGACCTCCTTAAAGACAAATCTGAAATCAGATTTTAAATTCGTTTTTACATTATAGCAGACTTCGTATAGTTTGTCAAGTCACCAAAATATATTTCACATAAAATTCACAGAATTCTATTATACCATTTTACAGAACAAATGTCTGTCTGAATTATACAACTTTGCCGAGTTATTGTCAATGTAATTATTGATTGATTTATTATTCGGTGAAGATCAAAACATTGTCAGCGATGAATAACGCGCTTCGGGTATATCATGCGGTTACGATGTATAAATCAACTGACAAATGCACAATGATACTGTTTTTTACGGATCGGATCAGACTACTTCCTTGCTGATTCCAAAGCTGCCGCGACAGCTTTCATTATTGCGTCTGAGCTGTATGTAGCCCCGGAAACGGCATCAACTTCCGTCTGCGTCCTGTTTTTGACAACTTACTTATTACACGGTTGACATATAAATAATAAATTGATAAAATATACTTATCAGATCATTCAAGGGAAAAGAGGTTTTTTACCGGAAGCTCGGCTATAACATAATGACGGAGGAAACAGGCGCGGGAATGGAAAAGATGATGGAAAAACAGTAATTCCTTCCGGTCATCTTTGCGGCGGAGTGCGGTATTATACCGGCTGACAACGGAGGTAAACGAAATGATATACAACAAGAAGATAATAAAACTCAAAGACGGCAGGGAATGTGTTTTGCGCAGCGGTACGGCTGACGATGCCGGATCCGTGCTTGATATATTTATCAAGACCCATGAACAGACCGACTATCTGCTGACCTATCCCGATGAAAACACGTTCACGGTTGAGCAGGAACGTGATTTTCTGCAAAAGATCGCGGAAAGTGATAACGAGGTGAATATTCTCGCGGAGGTCGGCGGTATTGCGGTCGGTTCCGCAGGTATCGAATGTGTGAGCAATAAATGCAAGCTGCGGCATCGCGCGACATTCGGTATCAGCATAGACAAGGCATATTGGGGGCTTGGCATCGGCATGGCTCTTACAGAAGCCTGTATCGAATGTGCAAGATCAGCCGGATATGCTCAGCTTGAACTTGATGTTGTCGCTGAAAACAAAGCCGCTCTCTCACTTTATGGTAAAGCCGGATTTGTCGGATACGGGCGCAATCCAAGAGGATTTAAGTCGCGTCTTACCGGCTGGCAGGAGCTTGTGTTGATGAGAATGGAACTGACCGATGAATGAAAGCTGCGTGAGGTTCAGAAATTTCCGTGAACAATAAAAGGTTCTCTTTCGCTTGACAATCTCCGCCGGCAATGATAAAATAATGTCTATGAAGAAGATTAAGTATTTTTTTGCAGTCCTCACACTCACGGCAGTCTCGTCCTGCGGTTCGGTACTGGAAACGGAAGCTTCACGCGAGCTTTTCGCAATGGACACCATAATTTCCATAAAGGCATACGGACAGCGCAGCGAGGAAGCTGTAAACACCGCAGCCGACAGGCTCAAAGAGCTTGAATCGCGCTTCTCCGTAACGGACGAGAACAGCGATATCGGGATCCTCAACAAACTTGGTACGGCGAGTGTTTCCGATGATACGGCGTATGTCGTATCCGAAGCGCTGAATGTCTGCGAAAGCACGGACGGTGCGCTGGATATCACGATATACCCGGTTCTTCGTGAATGGGGATTTACTACGGGAAATATGCACGTTCCGGCTGATGAAGATATTGCAGCGGCACTCGCAAAAACCGGATACGAAAATATCGGCATATCCGGCAGCACTGTAACACTGCCGGAGGGGTATATGCTTGACCTCGGCTCCTGCGCAAAGGGGTACGCGGGTGACGAGATGCTTGCGGTGATGTCGGAACTCGGAGCAACTTCCGCGCTGGTAAATCTCGGCGGGAATGTGCAGGCTCTCGGCTCAAAGCCGGACGGGGCGGAATGGTCTGTGGGGATAGCGAACCCGTTTTCCCCGAACGAACTGCTCGGTATATTGCAGATACACGATAAGTCCGTCATAACCTCCGGCGGCTATCAGCGATATTTCACAGACGACAGCGGCAATGTGTATATCCATATCCTCGACCCTCATACCGGATATCCCGCAGACAGCGGGCTTGTGAGCGTCACCGTGATCGGAGACAGGGGGATAATGTGCGACGCGCTTTCGACGGCGCTGTTCGTTATGGGAAAAGAACGCGCTGTCGGATATTGGCGTGAGGAAGGCGGTTTTGATATGGTGCTCGTTACCGATGAAGGGAACGTATATATCACAGAAAATATCGCCGACAGTTTCAGAAACAGCTCCGGCTTTCCGGTGGAGATAATAGATGAGTGACAACAGGAAAATTCCGGTAAAGAGGCTTACCGAACTTGCGGTGCTGACGGCGGTGGCGCTGATAATATTCGTGATCGAGCTTCAGATACCGCCGCTGACTGCTATCCCCGGCGTAAAGCTCGGACTTGCGAACATAATCACGGTGTACTGCGTATATCGTTACAAACCGTGGGAGGCTGCCCTTGTCGTCGCTGTCAGAGTTATCATAGGTGCGATGTTTGCCGCGAGCTTCTCGACTATACTGTACAGCGCGTCCGGCGCTTTTCTGTGCCTTCTGGGTATGATACCGGTCTCGCGGCTGTTCCCGAAACTTCCGATATGGATATGCAGCGTGATAGGTGCAGTTCTCCACAACATAGGTCAGACAGCGGCGGTAATTATCAGCTTCGGCTCGTTTGCCGTTATCGGCTATCTGCCATTCCTTATGATCGGCGGAGTCATATCGGGTCTGTTCACAGGTCTGTGCGCGCATTTTGTTACAGAACGAATGAAAAAAGCAGGGAAATAACGGGAAAATAAAAAAGAGCGCCGATGAAGACGAGCAGGAAAGGGTTTTATTTCAACGATAAATCGGATATTTACAACCATTCCCTGATAAATCTGTGAACGAAAGAACACAAAGCAATTAAAGAAGCGTACTCGGAGCGGTCATATCGTAAAAATATGCAAAAGGTATGCTGCATACTTTCCGGGTCCTTTATATAAAATAACTGTCGAAATTATATAACGGCAGCGGAAGGAGAAAAATATGAAAAACAAACATCCGGTCATGACAGCTGCGGTATGCTTCGCGGTGCTTACTATGGCATCGTGCGGTCAGAGCGGCACGGCAGCCGGTACAACGACTGCGTCAGAAACAACGGCAACGACAGCAGAAACTGCTGCCGCACAGTCCGAAGAAACGACAACTGCCGCGACGACTGCGTCCGAGGCAGAGACGGAAGTTCCCGCCGATGACGGTGATCCTGACGAGGGATTCTTTCAGCCCGGTGCTTACGCGGCAGTAAAGGACGGTGAGATCAGGGCATTCTACATCTTTGAGGACGCGACGACCGGCCGTACAGAGATGTTCGACGGCAGAGGCGGCACGCCCTTCACCTACGAACAGACCTTCGATGAGGTGACATTCCACTTCGGAAGCCCCGACGACACAACGATAATGAAGGTGCATAAAGACGATTACCTCTACACGGTAGGGACTTACGAGGATCTTGATATCGAGTACACCTTCAGCTACCTTGAAACTATGCCGGATAATTATGTGATGCCCGAAACTCCGGCTGTATATCCGTTCACTGTTCCCGGCGTTTACGCGGGCGTCATAGGCAATGAATTTGCGTGGTTCTGCATCTTTGATGATGAATCACACGGCAGAATGATGAATTACGGCGGTACCGGCGAGACTTTCACTTATGAACTCAGCGAAGGAAGAATGGTGATGACCACCGAAGACGGTACGGAAGTCCCGATGACAATGCGCACTGACGACTACGGAAGACCTGTCGGCAAGTATGAGAGTTCGGGAGCCGGAGTTATGTTCAGTTATATCCGCGGCGCGGATCCGTCTGTTATAACTCTTGCGGAGCCGCAGCAGAGTGAGGCTTATGAACCGGCTCACCCGTTCCGGCACACGGATACCGGCTGGGAGATGGAGGATGCCACAAACACGCTTATGGACATGAACGCGGTGGCGGGACACAATAACGCTTTCATGCTCCAGCTCAATAAAAACGCTGTACAGAACGGTTTTGAGTCCCACTTCATCTTCCTTGACAGCGAAGGGCTCATCATTGCGGATCACAAGGTCGCGGAAAACAGCGTTGCTGATCTCGGGATCGCTCCCGCTCCCATGCTCAGCGCTCCGGATATTGTTGTTTTCCCTGTAAGGCTTCAGGATATAATTGACACATACGATATAGATGTCCGGGATGTTGCAAGTTTCTACATTGCGGAAGATCCGGAAAATCCCTGTATCGAGCTGGTGACTATCGAGCAGTACTGATACCTCCTTTGTAATATGATATTGACAATCTGATGTCAATGTGCTATTATATAAGTTAGCGAACACTAACAGACGGAGGATAAACGTATGAAAATACTTGTTTACGGCTGCGGGGTCATAGGCTCATACCTGACACACGTTCTGTGTCGTGCGGGAAATGATGTGACTGTATGCGCGCGGGGAAGAACGAGGAAAATACTCGGAAAATACGGGCTTCGCATCAAGCATAAGCTGCAAAAAAAGAAAACGATCGACCGTCCGGAAGTCATAGGAAAAGCGGACGAAAACGAACGCTACGACATCGTGTTCTCGATAATGCAGGGACAGCAGCAGACCGCGCTCCTGTCGGTGATCGCAGAAGTCAACGCTCCCTTGTTTGTGCTTGTGGGAAATAATCTTTGTGCAGCAGATACCGAGCGTGAATTTCACCGTCTTGCGGGTGATGACAAGACCCTGCTTTTCGGCTTTCAGGGTACAGGCGGAGTGCGCGAGGGCAATCACACGATCTGTGTAAGGTGGGGCAGCAGCCGGCTCGTTGTAGGAGGGCTGCATCGGCTCCCGTCCTCACGGGACAAAGCAGCGCTGCGTGCAGCGCTTTCCGGCTCGAAATACGGACTTGAGTTCGTGGACGATATGGAGGGCTGGCTGTACTGCCATGCCGCGTTCATACTGCCGATAGTATATCTGAGTTACAAGAGAGGCTGTGACCTTCGGACAGCTGAAAGGCAGGAAGTCAACGACATAACCGCCGCAGCGAAGGAAGCCTACGGTCTGATAAAACGAGCCGGGATAAAGATACGTCCGGTCGGAGATGAAACATTCTTTGAGAGCAGGGCTAAAATGATCGCAACAAATCTGGCGCTTCGGGCAATGGCGAAAACCTTTGTGGGTGAGCTTGCAGCCACCGACCATTGCAGGAATGCCGTGACCGAAATGGAGTACATTGACCGTGAGTTCAACAAGCTGCGCGATGCCGCACCGGAATACAGAATGCCGGTATGGGACAGAATGAGAGCGGCAATACCGGACTGGGGAGAGATACATAGGATCTATGACAAGTAAGAAAACAGCCGTCGTATCATCATTGTAATACAAACCGCCGGGAAGCAGGAAACCGCTTATCATCATCATAAGCAGTCCTGCTGTTTTCTTTGCCGCGCTGCGCATTTGCCGCTTCCGGACTGTCCTGCCGGCGCGGACTATCGGCTTTACGGGGCAGCGGTTCTCGAAGAGCTGCTGATAAATATGGGGAAAATAACCGGTCACCGAGACCTGGCGCTTTTATCGGGATAACTCGTCGATCGCCGCAAGTTCATCGGGAGTGAATGATGTATTCCCGATCGCCTTTATATTATCGAGTATCTGTGAAGGCTTTGAAGCACCCACAAGTACAGAAGTGATCATACCGTCATGAAGCAGCCATGCGAGCGCCATTTCTGCAAGTGTCTGACCTCTGCTCCGGGCTATCCCGTTCAGTTTCTTTATGTTATCCAGTTTTTCAGCCGAAACCTGATCTTCATGCAGGAACCTGCCGTCGGTGCGTACCCGGCTGTCAGCGGGAATACCGTTGAAGTATCTGTCTGTAAGCATACCCTGTGCAAGCGGAGAGAAGCATATAATACCTTTTCCGAGACGGTGTGAGGTTTCTTTCAACCCGTTGTTTTCAATAGTTCGGTTGAGTATATTGTAGCAATTCTGATTTATGATGAACGGCACATGACGCTCGTCCAGAATAGCTGCTGCTTTTTCAAGTGTTGCCCCGTCGTAGTTTGAGAGCCCCACATACAGTGCCTTTCCGCTGCGGACTATCTGTTCGAGCGCCCCCATTGTTTCCTCTAAAGGAGTATCGGGATCCATACGGTGATGATAGAATATATCTACATATTCAAGTCCCATTCGTTTGAGCGACTGGTCAATACTTGCGATAAGATACTTCCTGCTGCCGAAGTTTCCGTAAGGACCCGCCCACATATCGTAGCCCGCTTTTGTGGAAATGATCATTTCATCGCGGTATGGTCTGAAATGTTCTTTCAGTATTCTGCCGAAGTTTATTTCGGCGCTGCCGGGCTTCGGTCCGTAATTGTTGGCAAGGTCGAAATGTGTGATCCCGTTATCAAAAGCGGTAAAGCACATCTGCTCCATGTTGGAATAGACACCTGTGTCCCCGAAATTATGCCAGAGACCGAGCGATACGGCAGGCAGCATCAGACCGCTGCTGCCGCATCTGAAATATTTCATTTTTTCATAGCGCTTTTCATTTGCTGAATACATTTTAATACCCTCCTGTTATTATGTACTGCTGAACAAATATATCAGGTATGTTTTTTGATGATATAGTTAAAGTATATCATACAGAAGCGGAATTGTAAAGGGGCTGCAAAAAAAATAACCGCATTTGCCGGTGCTGAAGATCCGACTTGCGCTGACAATATGTCATAATAATGGACACAAACAATTCCGTCCTACAGCCGATAGTTTTTGAAAATTTCTTCAAAGTATTTCCGGACAGGTCTGAGACACATAGTTTGCGGAGAAAAATGAGAAATGGTATTGACAAATCATCGGGGAAGGTTTATAATATCAATAATGACACTGTGTCAAGAATGTTTTAAGGAGAACGATACAATATGAAAGAAAAAATAACACAGACAGCCGGCAGACAGCAGCTCGGGGATTTCGCGCCCATGTTCGCTCATCTCAACGACGATGTGCTGTTCGGAGAAGTATGGAACGAGGAAGCGATCGACACAAAGACAAAGTGCGTCATAACGGTCGTTACCCTTATGGCTTCCGGAATTACCGACAGCTCACTTTCGTACCATTTGCAGAACGCGAAAGCGCACGGCGTCACCAAAGCCGAGATCGCGGCGGTGATCACGCACGCGGCAA
Source organism: uncultured Clostridia bacterium (assembly GCA_947166945.1). Lineage (GTDB taxonomy): Bacteria > Bacillota > Clostridia > Oscillospirales > Ruminococcaceae > Ruminiclostridium_E. Next base: position 905 of record CAMVGH010000055.1, on the reverse strand, counting down.
TGTACTGCGGCTGGCCTAAGGGCTGGGCGGTATTCAGGCTCGCAAAGGAAGTCTGGAATGAGCAGTCGCCGGAACTCACCGAAAAAGACAAATATCAGAACACCGTTTTCTTCCCCGTGGGCGAGCCTAACCCGTACGGAAAATTCTTTGTCGGGCAGAGCTATCTCGCGCCGCTCACCACCGAGCAGGTGCCTGTATTCAATGTGCCATTCGAGCCTGCCTGCCGCAACAACTGGCATATCCACCATGCCGGCAAGGGCGGCGGTCAGATGCTGATCTGCGTCGGCGGCAGGGGCTGGTATCAGGAGTGGGGAAAGCCCGCTCAGGAGCTTGTTCCCGGCACGGTGATAAATATTCCCGCAGAGGTAAAGCACTGGCACGGTGCCGCGTGCGATTCGTGGTTCAGTCACCTTGCGCTTGAAATTCCCGGGGAGAACGGCTCGACGGAATGGTGTGAGCCGGTATCGGATGAGGATTACGGCAGCCTGATATGAATATTACTTTTCAGCGGGAACCGTTATCCACGGTTTATTGTGTGGAAAAGAACGAAGAAGCAGCCCTGAAACGGAGATAACGCAATGAAACATGAGAATTTCAACATGAAGGAGCACGGCTTTGTGGGGCATCTCGCAGAGCCGGATAACGGCAGCGACCGTGCCGTTATAGTGATAATTGGCGGTGAGCAGAGCCTGCTGCCCGGAATAGTATTCGCGGAAAGGTTCGCCGACTTCGGCATCACGGGACTGGCGGTCTCGCTGTACGGAGCGGAGGGACTGCCGGATTCTCCCGACAGAGTCCCGGTGGATATGTTTGTCCCCGCCGCGGAATACCTGCGCGGTACAAAAGGCATAAAGCACCTCAGCGTTTACGGACAGTCAATGGGCTCGATATTCGCGTCCCTCGCC
>CAMVGH010000054.1 GCA_947166945.1 uncultured Clostridia bacterium | reverse complement strand
AACGGATGGAATGTCATGCTCAATGGCATGAGTGCGGAAAGGCTTGAAGCTGCGGTAAAGGCTCTCGGAAATATAAATGGCAAAGGAAGTGTCGCAGGCTTCCGGGCAAATGTCACATCGTCGGAGGATCTTCACGCACTTGCCGATCGCGCCAAGAAGCAGTTCGACACGGTCGATATATGGATAAACAACGCAGGGATAAATCAGCAGATGAAAGCTGTATGGGAGCTTGATGATGACGAGACAGATGCGATCCTGAATACTGATCTTCGCGGTGCGATCATCGGCAGCAAGACCGCGGTACAGCTTATGGAAAATCAGCCGTCCGGAGGATACATCTACAATATCGAGGGCTACGGCAGCAACGATGCCATGATGCTCGGATTCAATATGTACGGCACAAGCAAGCGGGCTGTAACACATTTTACCGTCGCGCTCGCAAAGGAGCTTGAAGAACGGCACAGCAAGGTCAGAGCCGGCAGACTCTCGCCGGGAATAATGGTGACCGATTTTCTCACGAACGCCTTAGGCACCGGACCAAAGATAGAACTTCCCGAAAAAACAAAGCGCTTTTACAACATAGCAGCGGAAAGACCCGATGTCGTCGCACAGTTTTTTGTAGAGAGAATGCTGAGGAATCCGAAAAACAACGTGCATATATGTCGGCTCACTACCGGCAGGCTCTTGTCACACTTTATCACTGCAATGTTCAGCAAACGTGACTATTTTGACAGCAACGGCCAAGCTTGTGAAAACAACGATAACTGAGATCACAAAGGGAGAGAAATTACGTAATGAAAAAAACAGTGTCTGTATTAATGACTCTTGCGGTAGTGCTGTGTGCCGGTTCATGCTCCGGCAGTTCAAAGAATGAACAGAGCACTTCCATACCGGTAAGTACACCCGCGGAAACAGAAATCACAACGGCATACGCGCAGGAAACAACCGAAACAGAAGCGCCTGCAACGGAAAAATATATTGCGGAAAAAACGTCGGGAACGATAGTCCTGACAAACAAAATGACAGAGCTTGAGCGCTCCTGTGTAAGAAAACGTCCGTTCTCGCTGCTTGACAAGCAGCTGCCAGAACCGGGGGTAATGATCGGAAATGTCATCGTCACAAAAGAGGCGTCTGTTTCCTTGTATCAGGAATTGCTGGATAACGGGCGTATGACGGAAGAGGAGTTCAATGAAATAAAAAGCGAAGCCAGCAACTATTCTTACCGCGGAGCATTGATCAATGGCGTCGTCTATACCGGATATATACCGGAAGACGGTTACGACGGCGGGTATCTGTTCATTGATGAGGAATTATCCTTTGACAGCAAAGAGGAGTTTTTTGATTCCCAGCGGAAGAATTGTGAAGAGGACGGCATGGACAAGACAAGCACAGACTGTTTCGTCAAGCAGACCGAGCTTGTTTTCGATGCGGTGATAAACGGCACATACACCGCAATTCCGGACAGATATGAAAGATTTGATATGTCTTTCAATAACAGTGATCCCTTTGCGGATTTCCGTTCTTCGTGGGAATATGATGCCGAAGCTCTTTCGCAGATAAAGGATCATATCGACGAATACCTCGTCTATGACGAACAGCTCGGACTTGAATTTATTGTTCATGTAACTCTGCCGCCGGATTATGACGCGGCGCAGTCCTATCCGGTTTTCTTCATGACCGACGGTGTGTGGAGACTCAACGATCACGCGGCTCTGTACAAGGCTATGGAACAGGGAGAAGCGGCTGATGTGATACTTGTAAGTCTGGCGTATGACTATTATATAAACGGCACGGAAGATCAGTTCCGTGACAATCTTCTGATAAAAGAAAGAGAAAAGCTGCTTGATTTCATCTGCGACGATCTCATGCCATATCTCGGAGAAAACTATAGGATAGACTATGCAGATTCAACGCTGTTCGGACATTCTATGGGAGGAGTATTCTCACACTGTGCGTGCTTTAAGTCGGACTGCTATGAAAATCAGCCGTTTTTCAGATATATTGTAGGAAGCCCTGCTTTCTTCAATCTTTACGGTACAGTCTCGGATTACGATGCCGACAGCGCTATGAGCGAATACGGTTATTTTGACAGGAACGAAGTATTGAAAAAGAAGATATTTATATGCGGCGGTTCACTTGAAGACCCGGATTATTCGGGAGCCTACCACGGTCACGACAGTCTGCTCAAAGGTCTTGAAAAGCTGAATGAACGCATCTCGGCACACAAAGCCGACCTTACATATAAGCTTTATGAATCTCATCATTATCAGTATGTGCCGGGTATGCTGCTTGAATTTCTCAAAGCGGAATATCCGCGCTCATGAGTAAGGAGCCGATGTACATACAGCTCCGGAATGCAGACCAGACTGACATGGATCTCCCTTATACGGCAGGTTCCGTCAGTGAAGATCTCTTTTATCCATTGCCGATCGTTTTCCCTGAATTTTCAAAAACTAACTATTGATTTTTCTTAGCAGATATGCTATAATATTAATGTGCTAATCAAATCGGATTTTATATCATAAGGAGAATGATACTATGGCTAAAAATCCCGACGCATATCTGCTCTATGAGTATATGGACAAGATCAGCTATACAGTAAGAGCAAAGATACGACTGAGTGAAACGATAGACGATAAGCTTCTGAATGAAGCGGCACAGGAGGCTGTGACAACACTCCCGTATTTCAGTGTAAAAGCTGTTCTTGACGAGGGCGGCAATTATGTTATACAGCACAATGATGCGCCGGTGCCGGTCATTCCGGAGGATCCCGACAACAGACTCGTTCTGGGCTCTGAAAAGCTTGGAAGACACCTTTTCGCGATAACTTACCGGGCAGACACTGTCTGGTTCAGCTTTTCACACAGCGTCTGCGGAGGATACGGTCTTATGTTCTGGGTAAAGACCACGCTTTATCTTTACCTTTCCAAAAAATACGGAGACATAGAAAAGCCGGACGAAATAAAACTTCCCGGGACATTACCCGATCCGGAAGAAACAGCCCTTCCGGATCCCGATCTTCTCCCTGATGACAAACCTGTGTCGCGCTATACAGGCGGAAGCACAAATATAGGCATTACGCGCTTTCTGAAACATCTTCTCAATCCGTTTTCAAAAGACGTTTACTACTTTCAGCTTACAATACCGTCAGATAAATTTATGGATTACGCAAGAAGTATAGACGGTACCCCGAACACAGTGCTGTCTGCACTGTATTTCAAGTCCTGTGTGGATTATTTCAAGGAGAAAAAGGACACACACCTTTCCGTTCGTATAGCAGACGATTACAGGAAGGACATCGGTGCGGAAAAATCTTACCGTGACTTTGTCAGACTTCTGCATATAAAATATGACTGGAATATGCGGGATGAAACGATAGAAAAACTCAGTATGCGTGCAAGAGGAGAGATCATCAGACAAAGCCAGCCGGAGCTCAGCTATGAGCGCTACAAGAACCTTGTGAAAGTACATAACGGCATCGACGAACAGCCTGATCTGAAATCAAGGAAAAAGTACGCCAAAGCAAACAGTACCTTCCGCAATGACACACGCGACACATTCACGATAAGCTACACCAAACCTGTTGACTGGGGCGGAATGAGTCAGTACATAAATGACTTCTTTCTCCTTACAGACGGCGACCTTATGCTTGAAGTAATAGCACTGAAAGATAAATTCTGCATTGCATTCCAACTGGTAAACAAGGACAAAGAACCGTTTGAACGCTTTTGCAGGCTGCTCGAAAAGGAAAATATCCCGTATGAAGCTTCCGTACAGCAGAAGCGTATGCTCCCGAGGATAGAACTTCCGTGAGCGTTCATCAGTTCCGGAATGCTCATTAAAGACAGTCAGCCGTAGTTTCAGCTGACTGTCTTTATTTTTGTTTTTATTGCATTATCGCCGCAGGGATACACGCTTTATCCCCCGGCGGCTTCGTTACGCATTTTCTTTTTGCCTTGCTGTTTCAGAGTGTCCGCAGAACAAATCAGAAAAAACTTGACAATACATCGGTATGCAATTATAATATATGCAGAGATGATAAGAAGGAGGCGCTCATTATGCTGATAAATGAACGACCCGAAACGAAGAGTATCACAAAATACCGGCTGAACGGGAAACGAATTGCAGATGCTTTGCCGGGTGAAATAATTTGAAGGAGATAATAAAATGAAAAATAACAAATCGCTGAGATTTTCAATGATCGCTATGTCTTTAACACTGCTTCTCTGCTCATGTGGTAATAAGACGGGCGAAGCAAATCCGACGAACGAGAGCGCAGGCACATCATCTGCCGAAGGTTCTTCGGTCACAGTCTCCATACAGGAGGAAAGCAAGGAACCCCCGGCAGCATCTTCCGAGATCAGTGCAGCAGGACTTCCGGTAGGCGGTAATGCAGAGCCGACGGAAGAAAGCAAAGCGACCGAAGACACCACCGGCGAAAGCACAGGCACCTCCCCTGTCGGCGAGGATACTGCCGTACCGGAAGAGAGTACGGTTCCGGAAGAAAGTACACCGCAGACTGACCTTTCATCGGAAGCGGAGAGCGAAAGTGACACAAAGAGCAGCGGTTACACTGTGGTGTACAGCGCAGGAAACAGCTGGGAAAACAGCGGTGTACAGATGTGCACTCTGGAGCTTAAAATAGAGAACAACACATCTGCTGCCATAAGCGGCTGGAAACTCGAACTTGATGTTGACGGGTTGAAGAGTGCCGAGGGCTGGAACGGAACATGGACGGTGAGCGGAGACACACTGACAATTACCAACGCCGACTACAACGGGGATATTCCCGCGGGCGGGGCGCAGGTGACAGGCTGCAACATAGGTACAGCATCATCGCTGAACATAAAAAGTGCCGTGCTGAACGGCACGGTATGCACCATTACAAAGGGTCATGTCGATCAGAATCAGCAGAACAATAATCAGAATAACAACAGCAATAACAATAATAACGGCGGAAACGCGGCAGCCGATGTAAAGGCGCTTCTGACAAGGAACGAGAATGCCGTTCAGGGAGACGACTGGCTTCACACGGACGGCAACAGGATACTTGACAAGAATGGCAAGCAGGTTTGGCTTACAGGTGTGAACTGGTTCGGATACAACACCGGTACAAACACATTTGACGGTCTCTGGAACAGCCGTCTTGCGCCCTCGGTAAAGGCTATTGCAGACCATGGATTCAATCTTATCAGAGTGCCGATATCGGCAGAACTTATAAATCAGTGGGCTGCCGGAGAATACCCGAGAGCAAATTACAACAATGCCTACAATGAGGAACTGAACTCAATGAACAGCCTGGAGATATTTGAGTATTTCCTGAAACTGGCTGAGGACAACGGAATAAAGGTAATGCCGGACATTCACTCGGCAAATACCGACGCGTCCGGCCACAACATAAATCTCTGGTACACTGACAGGGTAAGTGAAGAGGACTATTACAGAGCACTCGAATGGATGGCTGACAGGTACAAAAACAATGACACCATAATTGCGTACGACCTTAAAAATGAGCCGCACGGAAAGCCTTACGAGGGCGACAATGCCGCGATATGGAATGACTCGAAATCCAAAAACAACTGGAAAAACACGGCGGAAGCCGCGGCAGGAAAGATACTCGCAAAGAACCCGAATGTTCTTATAATGGTCGAAGGAACGGAGATATACCCGAAGGACATACAGAAAAACGGAGACTACAGATCAACAGACGATGACGATTACTATTTCAACTGGTGGGGCGGTAATCTCAGAGGCGTAAAAGACTTTCCCGTTGATCTGGGACAATATCGGAACAAGCTTGTTTATTCGCCGCACGATTACGGTCCGACAGTTTATCAGCAGCCGTGGTTCAAGGGTACATACACATTCGACAGTCTTATGAATGACTGCTGGAGGGACAACTGGTTCTACATTCACGAGAACGGAACTGCTCCGCTTCTTATAGGAGAGTGGGGCGGATTTATGAGAGAGCCTAATCTCACATGGATGACCTACATCAGAAAGCTGATAAGCGACAATCATCTCAGCCACACCTTCTGGTGCTTCAACGCGAACTCAGGAGACACGGGCGGACTTGTGCTCGATGACTTTACCACGTGGGACGAGGATAAATACGCGTTCGTAAAAGAAGTTCTCTGGCAGGAAAACGGAAAATTCGTAGGGCTCGACCACGCGATAAAACTCGGTGAGAACGGGACAGACCTTTCAAGTGCGAACGGACTCTGATAAATGTATAATATTTTCTGCGAAGAGTTATCAGCAGTAAAGAAGGTTCCCAAAAGCGCGCACAACGCATAAAAGGAACCTTCCAAACCGCTCGGCGCAGTTGTGACAGCCGTGTCAGATAACCGCAGGACAACACACAACACAAGCAGTCAATGCGGAAATCAAAAATTTTTAAAGCATTATAAAAAACAAAAACGGAGAATAACTGAACATTATGCGGAAGAACGGTTGTGTAAAGATCGGTGATACCGGGATGTATTATGTTTCATTCGGGAGCGGCAGCAAAAATCTGGTCGTATTGCCCGGTCTTTCAGACGGACTGGCAACAGTAAAAGGCAAAGCGTGGGTACTGTCTTTTCCGTACAGGAAATTTTTTCGGGATTACACGGTCTATATGTTCAGCAGAAAGAACAAAATGCCCGAAGGATATACTATAAGGGACATGGCGCACGATCAGGTTTTGGCAGCACGGGAGCTTGGTATCGGGCAGTTCTGCCTTCTCGGTGTTTCACAGGGCGGTATGATATCCCAGTATATTGCCATAGATAACCCGGAGATCGTGAAAAAGCTTATACTTACAGTTACGGCTCCATACGCGAATAATGTCGCAAAAAATGCCGTTTCCGGCTGGATAGACATGGCAGGGCGCGGCGATCACAGATCTTTAATGCTCGACACTGCCGAAAAAATGTATTCGGAAAAGTATCTGCGGAAAAACAGAAAATATTTTCCTTTAATTGCAAAATTCACAAAGCCCGCGGATTATGACCGTTTCATGAAAAACGCCTGTGCTATTCTCGGTTTTGACGCCCGTGATGAGCTGTCAAAGATCACCTGTCCGACTTTGATAATAGCCGGAGATGATGATAAAACTGTCGGAAACGACGCGCCTTATGAAATGAGCGAAAGGATCTCCGACTGCGAATTACATATTTATGAAGGTCTCGGACACAGTGTTTTTGAGGAAGCCGGAGATTTTTATGACAGAGTTCTGGCGTTTTGTGATAAATAAAGTTCTCTGATATATTCCGTCACTACCGTACTAATCAATTATTTCAAACATTCCCATAAATCCGCGCAGCTTCGTACCGATATCTGTCTCCGGCGGGAGCAGCGCAAGCGCCACCTGAAAAGGCTCTGTGCTGTCCGCGTCCGTCTGTGTGAGATAAGCGTAATCGCCCTGAATATCGCTCACAATAAAATCATGTTTTTCCATAATTCCACCTCTCCGGCATATCTGTTCCGTCAGCTTTCTTCTTCGATCTTCACCGCTTCGGTCTCCGTCCACGCCGGTCTGAATCCGCAGTTGAACGCAATGTTCTGTGAAGGGATATTCGCGGACGCGGTACCGTAGAACGGAACATCACCGTTCTCAATTATCCTGTTTTTCAGCAGACTCACAAGATATGAGCCTATTCCTTTTGAGCGGTACTCCGGCAGGACATCTATCCCGATCTGCTGCCAGTGCGGTGCGTCTTCGGAGCACCCCGTCATACCCATGATGTTATCCCCGTCAAATGCCATGCAAACTATCCTGTCGGGACGAACAGGGCAAGGTACAGGAAAGGATATCGCATTCGGAAACCGTTCATCACCATAGAAACGGTCTATTTCACTGTCATACAGCCACTTCACGCGAAAGCGTTCCTGCAAAACGACATTCCGGTACGGCAGAAACATGTGGTGGGTCGGATCTATCTTATAGCCGTATTTTTTCAGTTCTTCGTTCATAATTGTAAGATGATCGAATTCAAAAAGACTATGCCCTTCCCTGTTTCTCACAAATCCACGCAGGAACCCGTGGAGACATTCATCGGCCATGATGACGGTATTCCTGCCGAGCGTGACCATTTGCAGAAACGGCACTCCGGGGCAGTAACTTCTTCTTCCTTCATTCAGCTTTGAAACCGTGATGATATTTTCTTTTTCCATCAGATCTTCCGGCGTGCAGTTGTAATCAACCGACAGCTGTTTCAATAACTTTTCATAGTATTCATTAAACATGACATCTTGCCCCATTCAGATAATTTCTTCGATATGCTCCATAAATATCATCGGGTGCGCGGTGCAGAATTCCGTCTCTTTCATATACATCGCAAGCGTTGTATCGCTGTCGTCAATGCAGACGACTTTTCCCGGCGATATCTCCCCGAAATATTCGCTTACTATCTTCTTGGCAAGCGCGGGCTTTTCATCGTATTCAAGCGTATAATAACAATGGCTTGAGGGGATGCCGTACAGCTTTTCAAGCATCTCCGACTTCCATGCTTCATGCCCGTGTGGTTCTTTTGAAATGCAGAAAATCCTGTCTGTCCCGTGTTTTTGTATGTAGCTGTACATCGGCAGCAGTCTTTTGCAGTCCGCGTAAATGTTCACATCTCTGAACTCCGGCGTAAAGTCAAGTTCGTGATGAGCATGATATTCACCGTAATTGTAGCTTGTCAGAGTGCCGTCAACATCGAAAAGCACAACAGTGTCAGCCTTCTGAAGCAGTTCCCATACTTTATTCATTTTCCTGTCTCCGTATTATATCAATTTTGTAATACCCGGTTCCCCGGAAGCCTGCCGATATTCATGAATGCCGGCAGGCTATTTATCTTATGTGACCCGACTCAACACAATAAACACATTATATCATATAAAACCGGGAAAATCAATAGCAAACAAAGCTATAAACAACGGTAAAATTATATCCGATAATCCTTGAAATTTTTCCTGATCTGTGTTATAATATAAATATATTGATAATGCAAGCACAAATCCGACCGCCGAAAAAGGAGATGTTCCTATGAGTGATAAGCTATACACACCCGTAAACCCGAATGCGCAGGACTGTGCCGGAAGTGTTCTGAAATACCTTTCCGATATTTCATACAGCAGGATAATAACTGGTCAGCACACTCAGACAATGGCAATGGAGGAACTTCACCACATAAGAGAGATCACCGGAAAAGAGCCGGCTCTGCTGGGCTTTGAACTGCTGTCATACTCGCCCAATATCAATTACCTTGACACGGACGAAGAATGTATGACCGAGGTGACACAGAATTACGGCACGCTGAAAAGGGCTTGGGAATGGGCCGAGAAGAAAGGGCTGATAACTTTTGTATGGCACTGGTTTTCACCCCTCGGCGGACATTCAAAATCCTTTTTCAGCCGAAATACCGATTTTGACGCAAGCCGCGCGGTAATAGACGGAACTCCCGAAAACAAAGCCCTTCTTTCAGATATGGACATGATGGCAGGACTGCTCCGTCCATTCCGCGATAAGGGTATACCGATACTATGGAGACCGTTCCACGAAGGGGACGGCAACTGGTTCTGGTGGGGAGCAAAGGGCGCAGACACGGTAAAAAAGCTGTGGTGTATTATGTTTGACCGTTTCACCGAAGTACATGATCTCAATAACCTGATATGGGTCTGGAATTCGCAGGTGCCGGAATGTTACCCGGGCGATGACGTTGTAGATATCATATCGAGGGATATGTACCCGGATAAGAATGTACACACAAGTCAGAGCGATATGTATTATGAGCTGACCAGAATAACCGAACAGCCGAAAATAACGGTTATCGGAGAAACAGGCACTCTTCCCGACGCAGATGCCGTACATGATGAAAAGATCGGCTGGGCAAGCTATATGTCATGGTCAAAAGAGTTCTGTCTCAGTGATGAATATACAGCTCCGGAATTTCTGAAAAAAATGTATGACAGTCCGAACTCCGTTACACTGGATGAACTCCCGGAGCTTTACTGACACGCTCACCGCATTAAACAGTATCTGACCGGCAGATGAAAAAGAAACACAGGGAGAGCAAAATGGAAAATAAAAGAGGATACAGCGCCGAAACTGCGGAATATCTCGCGGCAGTCAGAAAAACACTGGATAAGGCGGATATGCTGACACGGGCAAAGAATACTGTTGAGGTCGATATGATGACCGTCTGCCCCGAACAGGGCATTGACGAGGCAGGAGCGGTCACGGCTATGCTCGGTTCGGAAATATTCTCGCTCATGAACGAACCGGGTTTCATCGAAGCTGTAACAATGCTGTACAGCCGCATAGATGAACTGGACGAATGGGACAGGGTCATGACGGTGCAGCTTTACACGGATTATATGCACATAAAAAACATTTCCCCGGAGCAGAATGAGGAGAACCTCAACGCGAGGAACCGTGCATGGAGCTGTTGGCTCAAAGCAAAGGAGCAGAAGGATTTCCGGCTTTTTGAGAGCGCACTTGAAGCTCTCGTGGAATCGGAGAAAAAGCGGGTCTGTTCATGGGAACCCATGTCCGCGCACGAGAAAGAAATGTCCGCCTACGACCGTATGCTCAATGAGTATGAGCGCGGTATCACACGCTCCGCCCTCGACAGACTGTTCGGTGTGTGCAGGACACGTATCACCACGCTTCTGCGCCGGATACGCGACGAAGGCAGACATATCCGAACCGATTTCCTCACAAGGCGCGTAAGCGCGGAGCAGCAGAAGCGGCTGTCCGGATATCTGCTCAGACTTATGGGTCTCAATATGTCGGCAGGTGCGCTGGCAGAATCCGAACACCCGTTCACTACCGGGCTTGGCAGGAATGATGTCCGGATAACCACACATTATTATGAGGACAACTTCCTCTCCAATTTCTACACCATTCTCCATGAGGGCGGTCACGCGCTTTTCGAGCAGCTTCAGCCCGGAGAGAATTTCGATCATCACATTTCCGGCAGAAAGACCATGGGAATGCACGAATCGGTGTCCCGCTTCTACGAGAATATGATCGGACGCTCCCGCAGCTTCATATACTCCGTCTATCCGGTCCTGTGCGATATTTTCCCGCAGGTGTTCTTTGACGTGACCGCGCAGGAGCTTTATGAGGCGGTCAACTATGTGCAGCCTTCACTTATCAGGGTAGATGCCGACGAGCTTACCTATACCCTGCATATCATTATCCGCTATGAGATCGAGATAATGCTCATGGACGGAGAGATCGGCGTGCATGATATCCCCCGTATCTGGAAGGAGAAGTATGAACAGTATCTCGGCGTTACCCCCGGAGACGACAGCGAAGGCGCACTCCAGGACAGCCACTGGACTTCATCTTTCGGGTATTTCCCCACTTATGCCCTCGGAAATTTCTATAACGCCATGTATGCGCAGAAAATGCGTGAGAGCATAGACATAGATTCGGCAATAGCGGAAGGGGATCTCAGCGCTGTCAACGCATGGATGAAGGAGCATATCTTCGCAAAGGCGGACAGACTGGACGCGGAAGACTGGATAACGGATATTACCGGTGAGGAGCTTACCGCGGAGTATTTTCTCTCCTACCTCGAAAAAAAGTACGGGGAGATCTATGACATTTCGGACTCCGAAGAAAAGAACAGGCATTTTGACGAATATGCCCGCAGAATGATAAAAATAAGGCAGCTTTCGGCTCCGCAGATAGACAATATCAACTCCGCAGACGACTACCGGATAATGCTGACGGAGAATTTCAGACAGATAGGCGACCTTGCGTGTGAAAACAGGGATATGATCACGAAGGATATCGAGCCGATACTCCGCTCACATGATCTTCTGTCCGCGCGTGAGATATCGCAGATAGACCGTCTGAAATCCGATCTTCTCGATGCGATGACGCATAAGAACATCGACATCAATATAACAAATATGCTTTCAGACAGGCTTATGAGAGACGCCGAGAAAAAATGCGACGATGACTACCTTATACGCTGCCTCGACGAACAGATAATAATTGCTGTGGCACTCTCGGTGCAGATGCACTGGATACACACCGCCCCGGAAATAACCGACAGGATAATGAAAGCGGGGCTGACTGCCTTTGAACATATCACATCATATCTTGACAAGGACAAATTCAGCAGGCTGAGCGATGAGAGCAAGGAACTCATACTTATCGACTCGCGGTACGGCGACGGTCTGTTTATTCTTGCAAGACCGCTCACTGCCGACGAACGGAAATACAGATTTGATAAGATCAGAAAGTCGATAGCTTTGCAGGACGACCCGTTCTATACCCGCGAACTTCCGGGATATGAATGGAAATACCATATATACAGGGCTCTCCAGTATATCTCCAGTTTCGATTTCTTCGGAAACTATGCCGGATTCGATGACGATGAACTGCAAAGCACAGCGGATTTCGGCGAACAGCTCGAAGCTCTCTGGCTCTCGGACAGGGAATACTACGAAAAGCTGGATCCTTTCGGTTATATCCACGCCCATACCTTACGCAACCAGATGCACGCGGGCAGGATCACCGGAAAACTATACTGCGAGGAATTATACAAGCTCTATCTCAGACGTAACAGCGGAGATTACTCTGTTGACGGTATTGCACAAAATATTGAGATACCCGCGGAATACATAATGTCACTGGACATTGACAACCTCACCGAACAGCAGAAAGCTATAGCCGAGCAGATGTACCGTTCCGCGATGGCATATATATTCAGCATGCCGAAAAGCATGACCTTCTACGAACTTCTGGACTGCTATACTCCCCTGCTGCTGTCGTTCATAGAACTGCCGGGCGGAATGACATTCGAGGAAATGGGATTGCAGTCTTTCGCCGCATTCCACCCGCAGACATATATCCATTCCATAATGGTCGCAAGTATAACCCAGTGTATTGCGAGCCACCTGATGAAGAAGCAGCCCGGACTTTTCAAAGGGGTGTGCGGATGCCCGGACGCAGAAAGTGTTCCGGCGTATTCGGAGAGGATCCGTGAGTACGCGTATCACGCGGCGCTGTGTCATGATTTCGGAAAGCTTATCATAATCGAGACAGTCTCGACCTATGGCAGAAACATTTTTGACTCCGAGTTCGACATCATCAAGCAGCACCCCGCCCTCGGAGCAATGATGCTTGAAAAGCACGGTTCGACACGCATGTACGCCGATGTCGCGCGCGGACATCATAAATGGTATAATGAAGAGAAAGGCTACCCGGACGATTTCAGAACTGCCGACAGCCCTGTAAAAGTCATAATCGACATAACCGCCTGCGCGGACTGTATGGATGCCGCCACAGATACCGTAGGCAGGAGCTATAACAGCGGAAAGACTCTGGACGAGTATATCGCCGAGGTGCGGTCTGCTGGCGGGACGAGATATGCTCCGTATCTTTACGATCTTCTGACATCACCGGAGGTGTACAGCGATATCTCTTACCTTCTCTCCAACGGCAGACAGCAGGCATACAGGGACACATACCTTATGCTCAAAAATGTCAGAAACCGTGAACGCGGCAGCGAATACAGCAGCCCGGACAATTGGACGACCACAGGCTGATGAGCTGCGGAGCCATGATGACTCACAAAAAAACTGAAAGCAGGGGAAGAATCCCCTGTTTTTTATTTCCCGCAGCAGCCGGTCAGAACCGTCTCAAGGCATGATATGATCTTAATTTTCAGTCTCTTTCGCAAGCACAAGATAAGAGTCCGCAAGAATGATCTCTGAAATATAATACAAATATATAATATAATGCGGATATTATCAAGCATTTTTTGCGAATTTTCGGTTCATTATACCGCTTTTTAACGGTTCCGGTGAAAACAGGCGTTGATTTTGGTGAGCAGGCTGTGATGAATACAGTATCAGATCAGAGAGAGCCGGCACGGGTCAGATCACACATTCACTCCACGCCCGGTGCGCACAAAGCGGGATGAATGGGTTTCACTTTTACGGTCTCATTGTTATTTCAAAGCTCACTGTAATACCGATCCCCGGATCAATTCGCATATCCATGCGGCAAGCGCAGAAGCGGCAGGAAATATGACCAGAAGTTTCATCAGCTGGCTCTTTATGTTATAACCGTACTTTCTGTCCGTATATACCGGTGTGACCTCCGGTATAAAGTGCTGGAAGAAACGGAACCTGCACAGCAGAAAATAGTCAAAGAAGGTCATATCGTAGATCTTATATATCGTAAAGATCATGACAAATCTGAGGAAGAACTGCCAGAACGTGAAGCTGCTCCGGAACCCGTCCCATATCGAGACAACACCGACCCCCAGTATCATGATGATACTTATTGTCATCAAAACCCAGCCGATCCTCCGCGCTCCATAGAATTCCTCCTGTTTTCTGTCTTTTACAAGAGCAAGCGCTTCCTTTGGAGCGGAAGAAAACAGTTTCTTGTCCTTGATGAACACGACCGCCGATATCAGCATAAGAGTTATCGCCGCGCAAAAAACTACCGCAAGAAATACCGTTAAAATCATAGTGTTTCACCTTTCATTCACACATATATTATCAGCGCTGCCAACAATGGCACGCTGATTAGCAGTGCCTAACTCAATCATTATACTATAATATTTCAGATAAATCAAGAGGCCCGGAAAAATTTCTCCGGAAATACCCGCCTGTGCCGTGTGCTTGTTTTAATTGTGCGCAATTGCAGCTTACCCGTCTGATATTGCATCTTACCGAAAACCGCTTGATTTTCCGTTCCGGCTGTGATATGATGATGACAGACGGGAGGTCACTGATATGAAAGTTATAGATATTGAAAACTTAACGAAGATGTACGGCGGATTTACAGCAGTTGATAATATTTCTTTTTCGGCGGAAAAGGGGCAGCTCATAGGATTTCTCGGTGTAAACGGCGCGGGAAAGTCCACGACTATCAATATGATGTCAACACTGCTGTCGCCGACCTGCGGAAAAATATCCGTCTGCGGGCATGATACTCAGAAAGACAGCAGAACAGTCCGTGAGAAGATCGGCATAGTGTATCAGAACAATGTCCTTGACGATCTGATGACGGTGCGCGAAAACATGATCTGCCGCGGGATAATTCACGGTATGACAAGAAGAACGGCGGCTCAGAGACTGGAGGAACTCAACAGGATATTCTCGCTCGATGCGCTGTCCGGCAAGAAGTACCGCACGCTCTCCGGCGGACAGAAGCGCAGATGTGAGATCGCTGCGGCGCTTATGCACGCTCCGGAACTGCTGATACTTGACGAACCGACGACCGGGCTTGACCCCGCCGCAAGACAGGAAGTCTGGGAAATGATAGGCGGATTGCAGAAACAGACCGGAATGACGGTATTTCTTACCACTCATTATATGGAAGAAGCCGCGAAAGCCGATAAGATAATAATTATAGATAAGGGAAAGATAATTGCGGAGGGCATGCCGCACGAACTCAAGGAAAAATACGCCTATGACCGGCTGAAACTGTATTGTACGGCGGAAAAGAGCGCACAGATCGCGCGGGGGCTGAAAGGATACAGATTTACGGAGGAAAACTACGGCATCTGTGTAAAGCTGGATTCGACCGGGGAGGTCTTACCGCTCATGGAGGAGATCGGTACAGGGTATGACAGCTTTGAAGTCATACAGGGTACGCTTGATGATGTTTTTCTGGATATTACAAGGGAGGTCGGCTGATATGACACAGTTTCTTTCACTTACAAAAAGGAATATGCTTTTATATTTCCGGGACAAGGGTGCAGTATTCTTCTCCATGCTTTCGATGTTGATAATCATAGTCCTGATGCTGCTTTTCCTCGGGGATATGCAGATAGACGGCATAACAGGAATGCTGTCGGAAGTGCCGGGGCGCGATGCGGCGGCAGACAAGAGCAATGCGGAGCTGTTGATACTTACATGGACGATCGCGGGAATAATCCCGATCAACGCCGCAATGGTGACACTTTCCGCACTTTCTTCGATCATAAAGGACAGGACGGCAGGCAGGTCGGGCGCTATATATACCGCGCCGATAAGCAGGGTCACTATCACATTGTCATACATTACATCGGCTTGCATTGCATCTGTGGTGATATGTACAATGACACTTGCGGTATCGGAGATATATCTGTGTATCAAGGGAATGGAAGTTTTTACGCTGTCTGAGCATATCAGGCTGTTCGGAATGATACTCGCAAATTCATTCACATATTCTGCCGTAATGTACCTGTGTGCCGTATTCGTAAAAAGCGAGGGCGCGTGGAGCGGATTCGGCACAGTCATCGGTACGCTTGTGGGATTTTTAGGCGGCATATATCTTCCTGTCGGCAGTCTTTCGGACGGCATCGCCGATATACTCAGCTGTACCCCGGTCATCTACGGCACGGTCATGTTCAGGACAGTCATGACAGACGCGATCACCGAAAAGACCTTTGCCGGTGCGCCCGCGGCAATGATCGGGGAAACAAAGCGTATAATGGGGATAGATTACAGTGCGTTCGGAAACAACGTATCGGCGGCAGAGTGCGTTATGGTCGTAATAATATTCGGGCTTGTGTTCACAATGATCGGCGCGGCGGCAACGATACTGAAGACCCACAGGGACAGGTGATAATTTGAAGATAATAATTGAAACGCCTGAGGAAGGCAAAGAAGACGAGATAGTCATACGCTGTCATGAGCTTGACGACGAGCTTATTGAGCTTATTTCCCGTCTGCGGGCGGGAAAATCACAGATAACAGGCTATAAGGACGGAACTATCAGGCAGATAATGCCGAAGGAGATATATTATTTTGAGTCGGTGGATAACAAGGTATTCGCCTGCTGTGAAAAGGAAGTCTATGAGATAAAGGAAAAGCTGTACGAGATCGAAGAGAAATACAGCACCTTCGTTTATCAGCGTATCTCCAAATCGGTCATCGTGAATGTATCTCAGATAGAATACATATCGCCGATGCTTGGCTCAAGGCTCGAAGCAAGACTGAAAAACGGCGAGAAGGTCATCATTTCAAGGCAGTATGTTCCCGGACTCAAGAAAAAACTCGGGATAAATGAGAGGTGAGCAGTATGAAATACATAACAGAAATAATTAAATACTTTGCTTTCATCACGACGGGTATAGTTGTCCTGATGATCGTGATCATGCTCATACAGGGCGATGACGGGATCTCTCTATATACGCTGGCAGAAATACCCTGTTCGGGACTTGTGACCTCGGCGGTAACGGTGTTTCTGTTTCCCTCCGAAGTGCAAAGCAGAAAAATATACCTGCTGCGGATATTGCTCCACTATATTGCGCTTTGCGTCGTTATGACAGCTATGGGCGTATTCTTCGGCTGGATAAACTTTGACATGAGCGGGATCCTGCTGATGACAGTATCGGTAGCCGTCATATACGCGTTTACCTTCGGCATTGCGTATATAACATCAAAGAACGACGCGGACGAGATGAATCAGGCATTGAAAGACAAACACTCCGGACAATGAATTGCCCACATATCATCTGAGACTGTCACAGCCGGATACCGGACACCCACGGAACGCTCCGGGGCACTCCCGCGATCCGTAAAACTGATCGTATCGTAATTTTCAGACAAAATCTCCGCCCGCAGCGGTCGTTGCTTATGTCAATACCTGTATATTATAACAAAAATAGTTATATCTGTCAATAAAAACACCCGGAAAGCCGATTACCGTGTCCCCGGTACAGGCGCGTAATGTAGTTCTTGACATTGAACGGCCGATAGTGTATAATATGTTTATATAGTTTAAACCCTGTATTCATTACCGACTTTCAAGGGGGACCCTGCTATGAAACACAGAAATCCGCTGCTGCCCGAACACTCGGAACAAAAATTCCTGGCGGTCGGAGAGATAAT
>CAMVGH010000053.1 GCA_947166945.1 uncultured Clostridia bacterium | reverse complement strand
TCCCAGTAAATCCATATGTGAAATGCTTCCTTTCTTACTTTCATATATTATTATTATACCATAATAATATATGAAAGTCAATATCACATCATCTATGATGTCATCTATAATACAAATAAAAAAGCATATGGTATACTATTCTTAGATCGAAGATCACCTCCCGTTCAAAGGGAACGGGAGAAACCATATCACAACTGTGGCCGCGGTTGAGATGACGACCTCCTCTGACCGTCACGCAGAAGCGTCCGGAAGCAGATGTCGTGACTAAGAGGAAGAAAGGAGCTCAAATATGAAGCTCGAAATGATAGTAACGATTGTAGAAGAAATGAAAAAAGCGAACCGCTTTTTCATCAGCAAGAACCAGATCTACGAAATGACAGAACCTTGTACATACGCTATTATTCCCGCAAACGATGAAACGCTTTGGGTGACCAAGAATGTACCTGAGAAGTACATAGATGACCTCGACGAGGTAGATGTAGGCAAGATCCTGAAGCGGTTGAAAAGAGACCCACAGTTACAGAAGGATCTGGAAGCGGAACTCAAAAAGAGCGAGTACTTTCTGAATCTTCGGAATGGTGTCTTCGATCTTAAGGAGAAAAAGCTGACGAAACGAGGCGACCTTATCTTCACCTATATACTTGACTTTGAGTACTTACCGAACTCGAAGATAGAGGACGCACCTGCGATACAGAACTATTTGGAGACGTCGCTTGATTATCCTGAGAGTCAGGAAAAGGCGAAAAGTCTTTTCGAGATAATTGGAACATGCATTTCATCGGTCACAGACCACCGCCACTGGTATTTGTTGACAGGCCCGACCAGATGTGGGAAGAGTGTGATTGCTCTGCTGATAGCGAGGGTGATAAAACCTTCTCACCTTGTCCAGGCATTGTCTTTGCATAGGCTGGCAAACAGATTCGATCCGGAACACCTTATAACCGCAAAGCTTAACATCAGCTCAGAGATCAATGCAGAAAAGATCAAAGACACAGGCATTCTCAAACAGATCGTCTCAGAAGAGCCTATTTTCGTTGAGCAGAAGTCCAAATGCGGCTACACAGCAACATCTCACTGTAAGCTGCTTTGCGCATCAAATCAAATGCCGGCTTTCGGTAACCTCGACGCGTCGGGCAATGAAGCTCTCTACGACAGAATGATTATACTTCGTTATAAGCATGGTATTCCGCCGGAGAATGATGACAAAGAGCTTGGCGAAAAGCTTTATGAGTGCAGAAATGTGTGGGGTTCCCTCGCAGTTGATGCCCTTGTGGAGCTAGTTCAGAACGGATTTCAGTTTACGGAATCCGAGGATGCAAAGGAGCTTCGCAGGATCGCGCAGCAGGAGGATTTGAGCCTCAGGCTGTTCATCGAACAGGAGTGTCAGTTTGAGGGAAGAGTTCACCGCTGTACTATTCTAGAAGCCTACAACGTTTTCTGCAAGCAGAACGGTTTCCGTCCGTACAAGCCCAGAGAGGTTTTAAACTTCGTTTCAGCCAACTATCCTTCTGTCGCAAACGACAAAATCAAAATAGCCGGCAGTTACAGATGGGGCTGGACAGGTCTGTCTTTAAAGGAGGAAAAAAAACATGAATAAAAAGAAAAGTATTACAGACAGCAAGATTACTGAATGTAATGCGGAAGGAATGATGCTGAGTCTTAGACTCAGCGCTTCCGAGACCCAACAGTTCAAAAAGCTTTTGGAAGAAAGTGGACTAAATAAAACCGACTTCATCAAGCAGGCTATTTTTTCCGAAAAGGTAAGCTTTCTTGATGGTGGGAAAGATTTGTTTGTTGCTCTTGCTGAGTGTGCAGAGGAAATGAGAAAAATATACACACTTCTCAGCCGCAAGAACATCAGCGATATTGGTATAAACAGGTTTTTGATTGAGATCAAAGAACAACAGCGCTCGTTGGCATTTCGTTTCAGTGATGTTGAAAAAAGAATTGCCGATATTTTCGAGCGGCTTTATAGTATCGAAGGAGGAAAAAACAATGATAATTAAGAACTGCATAACCGAATCGGCAGAAGAAACCAGACTCCACTATGAGAAAGGCAAGGCTTCAACAGCAACGGAAGACCTTGATCGCTACATCACCGATCCCTCGAAGACTAAAGAAGAGCTCATAGGGGCTGTAAACTGCTCGGCAGGTAATTTTTCGAGGCTGTCATGTGTATGCCGGAAAAAATACAGTCAGCAGATGAGAAAGCAGGTAAGACATATCGTATTATCGCTTTCTCCCTGTGATAACAATATCGATAAGCAGAAGCTTATTGACTTTGTAATACAGTGTCTTGCCTTCTTTGAGGGGCGGTATTACATAAAGTTCGCGATTCACACGGATACAGACCATCTTCACGTTCATATCCTGGCTTGTAATACGTCATTCGTGGACGGTAAACAGCTTGAATTCGGTCCTGGTGAGCTAGAAAACTTCAAGCTTTTCTGTAACGATGTCGCTGAAAAGTTTGGGATCAAGCCTATCACTCAGATCGATTCATCAGCTGATCGCTTTGAGGTCGATGAGGGTAAATTCTACACAAAGTTCGATGTTGAAGATACACCTTCGGAATATAATGGAAAATTACCGGCAAAACGCACGGACGCGGTTTCAGGCGATTATTGGTCCGCGATGCCTCCTGCTCCTACGATAATCAATGTTATCCTGCCGCCGAATATGAAGACTTCCATATTCCCTCGTGAGGACGGAAGATACATGTTATCCGGCAAACCTATGGCATATTCTGTGGAGAACAGCTTCGTTCCGGGCGGAAGTATTTCCGGCGGGTATTTTACACCTCAATACACGGATTTCGGCTGCCAACAGCAGTCGTTTCCTGGGACTGTAGATACAACAGCGACAACAGAATACAACGCCGGGCAGGAAGTATCATCGCCTTCGGAAACGCCTTCATGCAGCGGGTTCAATATCGGCTTTTTCATGGACAACGAGATTCTTGTTGACAACGAAACAGGCAGCGTTGAATATTTTAAGAAATGAAAAAGTTTTGGACATTTTGGACACACTGGACATGCCGGTTCATGGTAATAGTCAAAAGAAATAATTATATAATATTGCTATGAATACCGATCTTTTGAAAGGAGGAAATTACAATGGAAGAGATCACGACAAGACCGATCACGCTGGTTTTTGCTGATGTTTCAGATAGTATTACAGATACGAGTTTTCTGTCAGTAATATTTGACATACTCAGCAGCAACATCGGGGACGGTGAGGAAGAAAATGAGTAAAAAAGCAGCAGCGTATTACCGTTTTTCTTCGGACAATCAACGCACAGAAAGCATAGATGCACAGAGGCGGGCAGTACATGAGTACTGCTCCGCCAATGACATCGAAATTGTTGAAGAGTATGTCGATGAAGCGTATTCTGCAAAATCGTCTGACAGACCTTCATTCCAGCGAATGATCAGGGACTCAGCTAAACGAGAGTTCGAGATCATCGTAGTACACAAGCTTGACAGATTTGCACGGAACCGCCAGGATTCGGCAATGTACAGGATAATACTTCAGAAGAACGGCGTAGTACTTCGGTCTGTCATTGAGAACTTTGACGATTCACCGGAAAGCGTAATACTGGAGAGCCTGATGGAGGGGCTTGCTGAGTATTACTCGAAGAATCTTGCCCGTGAGGTCATGAAGGGCATGAAGGAGAATGCTTACAATGGCAAGCATACAGGGGGCTATGTTCCGTTCGGATATAATCTCACTCCTGATAAGAAGATAGAAATAAATGTGTCGGAAGCTGCGGCAGTCAGAAAGCTGTTCGACATGATTCTGGAAGGTAAGAGCTATCGTGAGATCGCAGAGTATCTCAACGAAAGCGGATTCCGCACAAGAGGCGGTCACGCATTCAATAAAAATTCAATATATGAAATGCTTCACAACAAGAAGTATATCGGCATCTGCATTTATAACAAGAGGGTCGCGGAGGTCAATGGTCATTGCAGCAGCCGAAAGTTCAAGGACGAATCGGAATGGATAATCAACGATAAGATGTACCCTGCCATAGTGGATAAAGACAAATTTGACAGGGTGCAGGAGATGATGAAGAAAAGGGCAGTGGGAAACCGTTCTGCCAATACAGTGTATCTGCTAAAGGGCAAGATATTCTGCGGACTGTGCGGAACTCCTTATGCCGGCAACAGAAAGATAAGCGGAAAGGGCTCGGTTAGTTTCTATTACAGCTGCAACCGTCCGAAAGCTCTTGGAAAATGCTCCAACCGCTCTGTCAGAAAAGATATAATAGAGCAGTTCGTGCTGAATAAGCTCGCGGAATATGTATTCAGCGACAGCATTATACCCGGGATAGTTGCCGCATACAATACATATCTGAAGAACCGGAACGGCTCTCAGGCACAGAGAATTACAGAGCTTAAAAGCGAGCTTCGCAAGACCGAAAGCAAGGCAGAGAGCATAGCGGAGCTCCTCATAGAGAGTAAGTCCAAGACCCTTCTGGCAAAACTTGATGAGCATGAAAAAAGAGCAGCAGTCCTGCGGAAAGAGATAAGGAAGCTTGAATCTGACAGCAGTGTCACGAGTGTTACAGAGAAAGAGCTGAAGACCCGTTTCGCAGAGATCAGAGAGAAGATACGCAGCGGA
Organism: uncultured Clostridia bacterium; assembly: GCA_947166945.1. Classification (GTDB taxonomy): domain Bacteria; phylum Bacillota; class Clostridia; order Oscillospirales; family Ruminococcaceae; genus Ruminiclostridium_E. The sequence goes on along the minus strand of CAMVGH010000053.1, from coordinate 13,332 downwards.
GAGACTGACAATATCAGAGCGCTTATAGAGCAGTTCGTTCACAGAGTAAATGTTTATCCGGACAGGATCGAGGTCATTTTCAATTTCTATCCCGATAAGGTAAAGTATATTCCCAAAACAGAAAACGAGGGTCGTGCTGATGCACGATCCTCTCTTTTTGTGCCTGATATTATGGTAGCCGAATCGAGTAAAGACAACAAATAAACATGCATCAATTCTATTTTCCAAAAACGTAATTATTCCGGTTTTGGGAAATAGAATTCCGGCTGCGAATAACTTATATAAAATGATAAGCAAACATATAGCCGGAATCCGTTTCGGAAAGAACGCCTGCAAAGACATTTCTCACATACACATAAGCCTTTCTGAACGTGTCCATTATTGATCTTCCTTTCTTCCGGGAACAGCAATAGCCCCGAACATTTCAAGAGCGTTATTTACTTTATCCATGCGCACCGTTTCTTTACCTTGTTCAAGGTCACGAACAAAACGAAGTCCCAAGCCTGAGCGCATCGCAAATTCTTCCTGCGTGTGACCGGCTTTTTTTCTGTTCGTTTTAACAAATTCTGCAATAGGGTTCATGGCCATCATCTCCTGCATTATTACTTCATTACTATTATATACCCTTTAGGGTATATGGTTACACAAGCACTCAGAAAGATAGGATAAAAAAACATCTCGATCCTGTGTATGATCATATTATATGTATTTATGTCGAAAAACTGACTGTTATGCCTTAGCGAGGATATTGACAATGGATAAAATATGTGATACAATGGTTGTAAGTTCCGATAATCATAAAATTTTGGAATATTAATTAGGCAGAGGAGCAAATATGTCCGCTAAATCTTTATATAAGCTGTTTTATTCAGATAAAAAACAGTATGAAGCAGAATACTCAAAACGTTTCGGCAGTGATGATACTATACATTTTGACTTGAGCAATGGAGAATCGAAGTTCTTCATCTATCCTTCGCCGTCATCTCTGAATACAATAATTGAGATCGAACGCATTGATAAGAAGATAAATGAGATCGCTGCAAGATTGCCTGATATTGCTACAAGACAGTTCGCAAACAGGTGCCTCATTGAGGAAGTAGTAAAAACCAACGACATCGAGGGTGTGCACAGCACCCGCAAGGAGATCAGTGAGATAATTGAGAATATCGATGTGTACAGCAAAAGTGACCGCTTTGTGGGACTTGTGAATAAATATACTGTCCTTATGAACAGCGAAGATATTCCTCTGTCTGCCTGCAAAGATATACGGAAGATATATGATGATATATTCGTTGCCGAGATAGAGAAGGATGATATTCCTGACGGGCAGTATTTCAGAGCAAAAGGAGTCAGCGTTTATGGTAATGACGGAAAGCCTGTCCATCATGGACTGTTTCCTGAAAAGAAAATAATCACAGCGATGAACGAAGCTCTTGGCTTCCTGAACAACGGGAATTGTGACAGGCTTATCAGAATAGCTGCTTTTCACTTTTTGTTCTGCTATATCCACCCATTCTACGACGGTAATGGCAGGATGTCAAGGTTTATAAGCTGCTATCTCCTTTCAAAATATCTGAATCCATTGATAGGATACAGGCTTTCATATACAGTCAAGGAGCGCCTGGGGGAGTATTACAAAGGCTTCACGATCTGTGAGCATCCCAACAGCAGGGGTGAACTTACGCCGTTTGTCGAGATGTTCCTGCAGATAATACTGCAATCGGAAGAGCAGCTGCTTGAAGAGCTTACAGATAAATACGAAAAGCTGACATATTATGAAAAACTGATACCGTCTCTTCCGAACAGCGGCAGCAAATATATCTCTGAAATATATGAACTGCTTATACAGGCTTCACTCTTCTCGCATATAGGTATCTCACGCACTGATCTGATGAAGTATCTCAATATCGGAAAATCAACGCTTTCTGAATTGATGAAACTGATCCCTGGTGAGTTGCTGATATCCAACAGGGAGAGCAGAAGGATCTATTATATGCTTGATACAGATAAAGTCGTTTCCTGAAATAACAAAAACAGGCTCAAAAGCTGAGCCTGTTTTTGTTCCCACAAATGTCGTGGGTAAAACTGGTCGAGGTGACGGGACTTGAACCCACGGCCTCTGCGTCCCGAACGCAGCGCTCTACCAAACTGAGCCACACCTCGATATTTTGTGGCTGCTGTTCAACAGCCACGTTGGTGCGGATGACGGGACTTGAACCCACACGGCATTGCTGCCACTGGCACCTGAAGCCAGCGCGTCTGCCAATTCCGCCACATCCGCATATCACATATTGCTAAAGTATTATAGCATACTTTTTTAGAAAAATCAAGTGTTTTTTGAAAAAAATTTTAAAAAATGCAAAATTTCAAAAAATGTCATGGTTTGTCATGAAAAATTTTAAAAATGTCATTGTATGTCATGTTGAAATGTGTTATTATGCTATTGTGGAAAGTTGAGTGATGAACCGAGCTTTCCCTGAATATGTAAAAAGCGTTTCCCATAAATCAATGGGGAGCGCTTTTTGTGTTCCTGCCCGGAAAATGCTGATGCAGCGGATGAGTAACGGCGCACGGACGGAGCGGGGCAGCACCCCGGATGCCCCGCTCCTTTGATGATACTGCGCAATGCGGCGGTGCCGCGGGATTCCGGCTGACAGATGCGGGTGACGGGGAAGAACACTATTTTATTAAGGAGGTGAACGATATGTCTGAAGAAAAGACGGAAGTACAGGAAAATGTATCCGATCAGACTGCCGAAGAAAAGCTCTACACACAGTCGGAGCTTGACAGTGTACTGAATGCCGAGCGCGTAAAATTTGAGGCAAAGCTTGCGGAGACCGAGAAACTGGCTGCAATGAGCGAGGAGAAAAAAGCCGAGTATCTTCGCGGTCAGTTTGAAAGGACGCTTGCGGAGCGTGAAGCTGCTGTGGCGAGACGTGAGCTTATGGCGGATGCGGCGGATAAACTGGACGCTGCCGGACTGCCCAAGACACTTTCCGAGTGCCTTGACTACTCGGGCAGGGAAGCGTGTGCCCTCAGTCTCGAAAGAGTAAGCGCCGCATTTGAGAATGCACTTGCGGAGGCTGTCACACAAAGGCTCCGCGGCAGGACGCCAAAGTTCTCGCAGGTGGGCGCCACCGACGCTTTCCTCGATGGACTGGGACTTTACAACAACAAGTAATGAAAAGGAGAATTTATTATGGCTATTAATCTTGCAGAAAAGTATTCGACACAGGTTGACGAAGTTATCAGACGCGGTCTTCTGTCCTCGGCGGGCGTGAACAACGACGTGGAATTCGGCAATGCGCGTACCGTCAAGGTCTATACACTTGACACTGCGCCCCTCAACGACTACGACCCCACAGCTGGAATGAGCAGATACGGTGAGCCGGTCGAGCTTGAAGACACTGTACAGACTCTTGAGATGAAGCAGCAGAAAGCCTTCACCTTCACTATCGACAAGACTTACGAGGCAGATTCCCCCGAGGGTGTCCGTGATGCCGGAAAGGCTCTCCAGAGACAGATCGAGCAGGTGATAATCCCCGCGATAGATACCTACCGCTTCTCGGTCCTTGCTGATAAGGCGGGTACAAAGATCTATGAGGAACTCACTTCCGAGAATGCGTATTCCACATTTGTTGCCGCAAACACGGCTATAACCGACGAGGAATTCCCGGTAGAGGGTCGTGTGGCATTCTGTTCCAACGACTTCATCGAGCTTCTCAAGAAGGATACAGGTTTCACAAAGGCTACCGAACTTGCACAGGACAGAGTGGTATTCAAGGGCATGGTCGGTGACTGCGACGGTGTGGCGATAATTGCTGTTCCCAAGCGCAGACTCCCCAATGACTGTGCGTTCATCATAACACACCCCATGTGCGCTCCCGCACCGGTGAAGCTCCAGGATTACAAGATACACCGCGATCCGCCCGGAATTGCCGGCACACTTGTAGAAGGTCTCCTGTACCACGACATTTTCGTGTTCGACAAGAAAAAGAAGGCTGTCGCTGTCTGCTTTAACGGTGAAGAACCCGAAGACAGCGAAGACGACGAATAATAACAGATCATCGGGGGAGGAAATCAACCATGAGAAACATTGACATAATGCGCATACTCCTGCCTCCCGACGATGACAGCTCCGACATGAAGCTGGAGATATTCCTGAATAAAGCCGAGAATATGCTTCTTGACTGGCTGGGACGCGACACGCTCCCGGAACGTCTGAACGACATGGTCGTACAGATCGCGGTGACCATGTACAACCGTCTCGGCAATGAAGGAGAGACCAGACGCACAGAGAACGACATTTCGGTGTCGTTCTCGGAGCTTGTCACCGACGATATGATCCGCAGACTGAAAAACTATCCGCGAAAGGTGGGGACGATCAATGCAGAGAACACAGAACAGACTTCGTAAGGTGAACGTCTTTGCGCCCTGTGCGTCCCCGAGCGGCTATGTAGGCAGGAAGATCGTACCCGAACCTGTGGGATTTGTCTATGCGGAGGTGTTTTACGGAAAGTCCGTGCTGAAGGACGAGCGTGACGGGAAAAGGACAGAAGACGGTGCAACTCTCATTCTTCGCAGGGAAGCCGGAGTAAAATGCGGCGACTACATGGGGATATACAGTGACGCTCCTGACAGCCGTGTCACGGAAACTTCCATATATCCCGGTCATCTCACTGTAAGGACGGTGCGTATATGAAAGATTACACAGCTGAGATCAACGCAGCGGTAAGAGAACTTGGCAGGATAGCATACGAGGAAGCGAGAGCAGTCTGCCCTGTGCGTACAGGAAGGCTGAAACGCAGTCTCACCAATAATACGGTGTATGACCGCGCAGGAAAGACCGCGTCTGTCACGATATGGACGGACGTACCCTATGCTGCGGCAGTGGAACTCGGCACCGGGAACAGGAAGCCCCGTCATTATCTCGGAAGCGGCGCTCAAAAGGCAGCACGTATGGTTCCTGCAGTATTCAGGATATATATGGGAGGTATCGGGAAATGACAGATGTAAAACCTGCAGTAGCGGCACTTCTCGCGGACATTGCGGACGTTGAGCTTTCATTCCCGGAGTGCGCACAGGAACTTCCGTGCATAACCATTTCCGAGACGGGAAATGTCTCTTCCGTCATGCTCAGCGGCGCGGATAGATACAGCATCATCACGCTTCAGATCGACATTTTTGCCCGGACGGCGGAGAATTGTTCGGAACTCGCGGGACAGGTAAGCGCCGTGCTTGCGGAAAGAGGGCTGAAACGCAGTTTTTCCCAGCTGCTTACCGATGAGCGGTTTCCGCGGTTCTGCATGAGATACCGCTTCGGGATAGATGAGCTTACATGGCGGACAGTCTCGCTTTAACAACTAAAAACGGAGGAAATTATGGAACTGCTTTCATCTGGAACTGCCTACTATCTCAACGGGCAGAATCTTTACGGACTCAAGTCCACGCCGGAGCTTGGCGGCGCACGCGAAAAGAAGGAGGTCACCAATCTCCTCGATACCGCTCACCGCTACATCGCGGGACTTTACAAGTATGACGACCTGGTATTCGATTTCTACTACAACAGCGCCGAGACCAATCCGAATGTCTCCCCGGCACAGACCGCTGCCGCGTTCCGTGCGGCAAGAGCGGTGGAAGTTTCCGGCGCTTCCGTTGCGCAGAAAGTCGTATTCCCGGACGGGACCTATTTCTCGTGGACGGGTCAGGTCTCCACAAAGGTGAAGAAAATGGACGCTGACGGTGTAATGGAATTCAGTATAGTCTCGATACCGAATACCGCGCTGGTTTACAGCGGTGACACCGAACAGCAATGAACAATATTTCCCCGGTCTGTCTGACCGGGGATTTTTTGGAAAAAGGAGGAACAGCAATGAACGGAAACGGGCTTAAATTGCCGTATAAGGAGCTTCAGACCGGAGATAAGATATATCTTCTGCGGCTTACTGCTCTGTCTGCGGCAAGGCTGGAAGAGAGGCTCGGAATGTCGGTCTATAAGGCGCTCGAACGCACAGATGAGGTGAATATCATCGCGGAAATGCTCTACGCGCTTATTGAGGGGCTTCGTCCCGAGTTCACGAAACAGGATACATTCGGCGTAATAGATGACTATATCAGCGGGGGCGGTACTCTTGCTTCGCTGAACAGGGAGATCGGGGAGGCTCTTGAGATCTCCGGTTTTTTCGGGCAGGCTTCTCCCGTGTCACAGAGCTGATAGCGGCGCTGCGGGAAAATGCGGTGCCTTATGTGAGTGATATCCGTGGGCTGTGGGAACTTACCGCTTACGAGACAGAGGAGATCATTAAAGCCGGCAGAAAGCGTGAAGCGGCAGGAATACGTGAAAACGAGCTTCTTGCATATAACACCGGCGCTCTTGTGCTTACTGCGGTGAATGCTCCCGCAAAATATCCGAAGTCTCCGGACGCTGCGTTCGGAAGAAGACCCGCTCCCGCGGCGGACGGAGGAAAGTCCGGTTTCATGAGCATTGCAAAGCAGTTTAACAGACGATTTGCGGACAGGGGGAAACGCAATGACAGTTGAAGAATTGAATATAAAGATCACTGCGGACGCGGAAAATTTCAAAAACGCCATATCCGATGTGAACGCGGCAATGGAGAATTTCAGGACCCGTGCCGCAGAAGCCGGCAGGGAAGTGACCGAAGCATTCTCCGGTCTGATAGATGTAGGTATCACAGGGGAAAACAGGGAGCCTGTCCCTGAGACGGTATTGCCTTCGGAGATCTCCGGACGTGCGGAAGCGGCTCAGGATTTTGCGGTTTTCGCAAGGGAATATGAACGGCCGTCTGCGGCAGGATTTGCCGCATTTCTCAGCAATACCCGTGAGTTTTCATCGGGGACGGCGGTGCTTCCCGAAACCGGTCTGAACGGTACTTTCTCCGGGCTTTCCGGAAACAGCGTATCCGATGTGCAGCCGGTAAATATCACCACCACTGTTGAGCTTGACGGGGACAAGGTGGGAGAATCCGTAAGCAGCTACTTTCTGCGCAGAAACAAGATCACCAACGGCATCGGCGGTTGAGTGAAAGAGAGGGAATTATGTTTTTCATAAAAATAAACAATACCGAGCTTCCGACACCGTGCTATTATTCGGTCACTGCAAAGGATATCACCGGTTCGGACAGCGGCAGATACGATGAGACCGGGCTTGTACACCGCAACAGGGTGCGTTCCGGGGTACGTACCTGCGAGATAAAGTGGAGACTTCCCGGAAGTTCGTCGGGCGCTCTGAATGCCGCGCTTTCAGGGGAACTGCTGGCGGTAACGCTGCTTGACCCTTCCACAGCGGGCTATGTGCAGTGCGATATGTATGCGGAGAGCGTAAAGTCGGATTTCTACCAGCAGCAGAATGCCGACGAGACAGAGAGCTGGTGGGAGATAAGCTGCCGTCTCGTCGAGTATTGAGGAGGTGACGGTATGTATCCTGTGAGCAGCGGTTATCTTACGGCTGTGCGCGGCAAAGTCCGCACCGACAGAATGAGCGGTACTGTTTTTCTTCATGACGGCAGTACGATAACCATAGATGACACCGTTCTTGTAAAGGACACTCTTAAACTTACAAGAGAACTTTGCAGCGGAAAATACCGCATCGGCACATTCAATCTCGCGTGCCTGCGCTTCTCGTTCTTCATTGACGACGCCCTCGGACTTGACCTTACAGGCGCTTATGTTACGCTTTCCTACGGGCTTGAAGTAAATGAAACGTTTGAAAATGTACCGCTGGGGAAATTTCTGATCGACCCGGTGCTTTCCATAAGGCGTAAGAACATTCTTTCCGTCGTTGCCTATGACGAGGGGATAAAGTTTGATGTTCCCCTGAGCGTTACTCTCCGTGAGACAGCCGGAACGCCGGACGAGCTTATCGCGGACGCCTGCGCTATGTGCGGAGTAAGCACCGACATCACCGCACAGTCGGTCTCCGGTCTGCCGAATTCGGCTCTCGCTGTCAGCGCCGGGAGCAAACAGATACAGACCTGCCGCGACCTGATAATGTGGTGCGCGGCGCTTATGTGCTGTTTCGCTGCGGTGGACAGGAACTCAAAGCTGGTGCTTATTCCCGCAAAATACGCAGTGCGTCCGGACGACCAGACTATAATAATAACCGATCGTACAGTCCGTGAGGACGAGAGAAAAAGCATCAATGTCACCGATACACGCGCGTATATCAAGTACCTTACCGCCTATGAGGGAGACGATCTTGTGAACTACACCTCTTCCTATATATCACCGGACGAACAGGCTTCTCCGGCGGCATATATCCTGGAGAAAAATCCGCTGCTTTCGGAGAAGACCGCGGCGGAGTGCGGTACCGCAAATTCCGCGTGGCTCGGTTATATCGGGGCATTCAAGCAGCGCGGGGTAGAAGCCGTATTGTTCGGGGACCCTTCAATGGACGTCGGAGACACCGTAGCATTCGGCGGCGGTGACGTGGATCAGAGAAGCGGCATCATCGGTGTTGTGACAGGAATAACCTGGAGATACCGCGGCTGTCAGGATGTGGAGTGCCTTGCGGCGGAGTGCTGCGGTTCACTTGCTTCACAGAGCAGCTCCTATTTTTCTTCCGATGTACGCAGACAGTCTGAAAAACGCATCGACAGTATGAACACCGGCAATGCCTCCTCCGGCGTCGGTGAAGACCTCGGCGATCATAACGAACGTTTCAACGATTACGAGAACAACACCGTCACAGGCTGGGGGTCATATAACCACGTCGAGGGAAGTTACAACACGGTCGATAACGGTTACTACGTCCATCTGAGCGGTTACGGCAACACTGTCCGGAACGGTGCAAGGTGCACCGTATCGGGAGAAAGAAACAACGCCCTCGGATTCCAGTCCGGGTCAATGACCGGGTATAACAATAATTTCAGTGGATCATACAACATGATCGGCGGAAGTTCCAACAACGGCGGCGGTACTGCAAACATCGTCGGAGGACAGGGAAACACTGTCGGAGCTACGGAATGTATTGTAAACGGTCGCTCGAACGAGGTCTCATCTGACAGATGCATTGTAAACGGTTATGACAACGTAGTAGGCAGCGGTGCTGATGATTCGATAGTAAACGGAACTGATAATGTTGTCACGGCAATTCGCTCAGTAACCTGTGGGCGGGACAACGTCAACAGCGCATCAGATTCTGTCATGTGTGGCGAACACGGTTCAAACAGCTCATACCCGTTAGCAGTCGGCGGAGGGACTTCCTCCGCCAGAAGCAATATATTTTATGTAGATTTATCCGGCAGTGTTTACGCAAGAGGCAGTTACAACACTATCGGCGCGGACTATGCGGAGTGCTTCGAGTGGGCGGACGGAAATCCGGAGAATGAAGACAGGCGGGGTATGCTGGTCTCGCTGAAAGGTGACAGGGTAGTTCCGGCTCACGGCGACAATATCCTCGGGGCAGTTTCCGCACGTCCGTCTGTTGTCGGAAATGCTTACGAAGAGCACTGGCATGGCAAATACAAGACGGACGTATTCGGCGCATTTGTCACCGATAAGGACGGCAAGCCGATACTTTCCGCAGACTACGACCCGAACCGCGAATATATACCGCGCTCAAAGCGCCCCGAATGGGCAGCTGTCGGACTTGTGGGACGGCTGATCGTTACCGACAACGGGAAGTGCGTTCCGGGCGGGTATGTCTCGGCAAGGAGCGGCAAGGCTGTGCCGACACTCACGCAAACGAAAATAATGTGTTTAAAGCGGATAGACTCCGCACATATAGAAATTCTGGTAAGGTGAGGTGATCGGAATGGAAGAAAGTGAAGTAAAGCTCCGCGAGAGAGTAACAAAGATCGAAGCCGACCTTGAAAATGAAATAGCGCAAAGGGAAAAGCTCGGACAGCTGGTAGATGATATGCGCGATATCGTTATAGAGATTAAGCACATGAGAGAGGATCTGAAAGCTATCAACGATAAAGTGAATACCCTTGAAGAAAAGCCCGCAAAACGCTGGGAAAGCATAATAGCGGGTATTATCGGCGCTATTGCGGGAAGTATAGGGGCGGCATTCATTTCGTTTATAACAGGAGGCTGAAATGTTTATAACAGACGGAGTAAATATAAGGATACCCAGAGGAGATACGGCATCTGTGCCGTTTATTTTCTATAAAGAAATTGAAGGTGAAGAGACGCCGTATATTATTCCGGAGGGGCAGTACGCGGAAATATCGGTCAGTATCGTCAAAGGTTCGGAGAATGTACTTGTGAAGACAGCAGGGAGGTCCGTACAGCATGATGACGGTACTGTGGTCGTCCGTTTTTCCCCGGAAGATACCGATATGGGCAGAGGAAAGTATGTATATACGGTAAGGCTGCTGAAAGAGGACGGTTCCCGCGTGGATACATGGCTTGGCGGGGAAACCGCTGCAGTGTTTGAGATCATATAAGGAGGAGCGTATGGACAATATCAGAATAAAGGTCGGGAATGCAGCCGGGACGGAGATCACGGTGGACAGCGAGCTTTCACTCACATCAGAAAACCCTGTGCAGAACAAGGTCGTGACTGCCGCCCTTAACGGAAAGCAGGATACGCTTACCATTGACAGTGAGCTGTCGGTTTATTCGCGTAATCCGGTACAGAACGGCACAATTACTTCGGCGCTGAACAGAAAGCAGGACATTATATCCCCGGAGATCCTTAAATGGATGCTGTTCGGTGCATTTCCAAGCGAAATGCACCGTAACATATTCCGTGGGGAGTACCTCGGCGCGACAGTTACCTCAGCGCAGAAAGCGGCGATTGCGGACGGTTCATTTAATGATTTATTTCTCGGCGATTACTGGACGATAAACGGCGTGAACTGGCGTATTGCGGACATGGATTATTACTACGAAAAATTCTATGCCGTAGAGGAAGTACAGACGACTGACAAGCATCACCTCGTTATTGTCCCCGATACCGCACTTTACGAAACGTTTTATAAGGACGGAAACACTGATACCACAGGTTACGCAGGTTCGGCACTTCACTCAGCGGAAGCTGCGGAAGCGATCGTAAATTCGGCATTCCCCGGAATGATGCTTACTTATACTGATCTGTTGACGACAAACAGCCAGTCACCGTTTACGTTTGCGAGAAGAGAATGTACTGTCGAAGCAATGTCTTCGGCTATGGTGTTCGGAAATTATACGGTATATAATACCGTATTTGCAAGTTCATCAAGTCTTAATAATATTGCAGGGGTGCCTTCATGCCGACAGTTTGCGTTGTTCGGAATAGCTCCGGTGTATATACAGACCGAAAATCGTTACTTCCTGCGCGATTCCTGCGCCAGTGATATTAAGGTCGTGGTCGCTTATTCTTCCCCGCGTTACTATCCGCCTAATCAGAAGGCGTATCACCGTCCGTTCTTCCTGCTGGGGGTAAACGAGCAGTAAATCATGCTGCGGCGGTAAGCAATCAGGAAAATATAAAAGAAGAAAGCACCGCATCACTGCGGTGCTCTCTTCGTTCTGGAGACAAAGTATGATAAAGTATGTTATCGGCTGCAATACTGGTCAAGCACTGTTTTCAGTGCATTTGCACTTGCATTGTGTATCTTTGCCACCGGGAAGCTGTGCTTCTCTGCCTTCTGATTTACCTTGTTCGCCATTTTATGGGAGCAGGTGTTCGTGAACAGGACCACAAGATCGGGTGTGCCGAGCTTGTTTTCAAAATCTGCGGGCATCTGGGTGAATACCTTTGCCTTGCATTTATAGCTTCCGCAGATCTCTTTGTATTTTGTTGCCATGCGGTCATTGCCGCCTACTACGACTACACTCATTTTAATTCCTCGCTGTTGATTTGTCTTTTGAGTTAGCAACTGCTAACCATATATATAATAACATATAAAAATGGGTTTGTCAATAGGTTTCCGGAAATTTTTCCGACAAAGTACAAACATTGCCGGATACAGGGTATTCAAGGGAAATCGTTCTCACCGTGATCCTGTAAAATAATGCAAAACGGCAGGAAAATCCCACAGGCGGACGGCGGATTTGTACAAAGTTACAGAAAAGGTGTCAATGAGGTGAAATGCAAAAAAATCCTGTTGACAATCCGCCACAACCGTGCTATAATGTGCAAAAATAAAGAGAAATATGAACAATAGACTGTTCCGGCTGTTCAGACGACAGCATAAAAGGAGATAATAATATGAAAACAACACTGATATTTACAGCGGAAGGCGATACATACCTGTCCGTGGCATACAAGCCCGGGGAGATCACACACAAGGCGGTGCGCCCGGAAAGCACACTGTTTTTCGCGGAAGTCGGCGGCTCAGAAGAGAACGGATTTTCGGTCAGATTTCACCTGCCGTTTTTCAGAAGATTCAACCGCGAAGGTTTTATCACCAAGCAGAGCGCACTGAATTATGAGCAGGATATTTTCGACGAGCATTTCGACGCTTATGTTGCCGATGACCCTGCCGAGCTTAGCGAGACAGGCATTGCATGAAGGTGACAGAAGTCCCGTCGTTCTCATGAATGACGGGACTTTTTTGTTTTATCCGAGTGCTACATCAAGTATCATCATAGTCACAAAACCTGCCGCAAACGCGACTGTACCGATGTTGGAATGTTCGCCGGCAGACATCTCGGGGATCAGCTCTTCCACCACCACATAGATCATTGCTCCCGCCGCAAAGCTCAGCAGATAGGGCATAGCGGGGATAACAAGACCGGCCGCCGCGATCGTGAGCAGCGCTCCCAGCGGTTCGACCGCTCCGGAAATGACGCCGGACAGGAAAGCACCGCCTTTGCTCATGCCCTCGGCTTTCAGCGGCATGGATATGATAGCGCCCTCGGGGAAATTCTGTATTGCTATCCCGACAGCAAGCGCCAGCGCTCCTGCCGCGGTTATCTCACTGCCGCCGTACAGGTATCCGGCATATACAACGCCTACTGCCATGCCCTCGGGTATGTTATGCAGTGTTACGGCAAGCAGCATCATTATATTCTTCGGGAGTTTCGTCCGAAGTCCTTCTGCCTTGTCGCTGTTCATGTGAATGTGGGGGATCAGCTGGTCCAGCAGCAGTAAGAACCCTATACCGATCAGAAATCCTATGGCTGCGGGAATGAACGCGAATTTTCCCATTATGTCCGCGTTCTGCTCGATCGCCGGTATCAGGAGGCTCCAGACGCTTGCCGCGGTCATTACTCCGGCGGCAAATCCGGTCAGCACCCGCTGCACCGGTATGCTCAGTGTATTTTTCATAGGGAACACGCACGCGGAGCCGAGCGATGTTCCGAGAAAAGGGATAAGCAATCCCTGAACTACTTCGGTCATATTAACCTCTCCTTTCGGTTAGTTTACGCTAACATTATAGC
>CAMVGH010000052.1 GCA_947166945.1 uncultured Clostridia bacterium | reverse complement strand
TTGGACTAACAGAAGAATATGTACAACAAACGGTGGATTACCGCCCGCGGTGAAAAGGGGCTCTAGGCTCTGTGAAAGAATTTCTGTAAATTCACCAACTGTGATAAAATCATGATTACTAGGAGCAGCCAGCGAGCTGCTCCATTTTTCTACAGTATACAGTGTACGCTGCAGATTGTCAAGGTGCTGCGCAAATCAGCCGTTCGGAATGGAGCGCAGCGAAATGCAGAACGGCTGATTTGCGGCGGCTCAACCGAGCCGGTCGGGGTACATGATCTCAAGCTCGCCGAGTACCTTGCCCCAGTCTCTGAGCGGCATCGTCCACTTCTTAGTTATCTCATTGGTCGAAAGATACAGCGCTTTCAGAAGAGCCGTATCACTCGGAAATACGCTCCGCTGCTTATTCAAACGGCGGTAGCAGCTGTTCAGGCTTTCTATCGCATTGGTAGTGTATATAACTTTTCTGACCTGTGCCGAGAACTTGAAGATAGGCGAAATGACGTCCCAGTTGGTATGCCAGCTCTTCATCGCGTTTGGATATTCTTTCTCCCACTTATCGGTAACAGCTTTTAATTGCTTTTGTGCAGCCTCTTCGGAGGGCGCGTGGTATATCTTTTTGAGGTCTGCGGCAAACTCCTTCTTGTTTTTCTCACCGACATACTTCAGCGTATTTCTGACCTGATGAACTATGCAACGCTGCAATTCAGTCTTCGGGAATGCGGCAGCAACCGCTTCTTTCATGCCGGTCAATCCGTCAGCGCAAATGACGAGAATATCCTTAACACCGCGGTTTTTAAGCTCGTTCAGTACTCCAAGCCAGTATTTTGCGCTCTCATTTTCTCCGATATGTATTGATAGGACTTGCTTTTTTCCTTCCAGATTTACTGCAAGGATCACATAAGCTGCAAGCTTTTTGATCTGACCGTTATCCCGCACGGAGAAATGAACAGCATCTATGAACACTATCGGATAGACTTCATCAAGCGGGCGGTTCTGCCATTCCTCTATCTGCGGCAGCAGTCGGTCGGTGATGTCCGAAACCATTCCTTCGCTGACTTCAAAGCCGTAGATATCTTCAATCGTTTCGCTGATTTGCCGCGTTGTCATGCCCTTTGCGTACAGTGAAATTATCTTCTTTTCAATGCCGGAAATGTCCTTCTGGCGTTTCTTCACGACTTTAGGCTCGAAGGTGCCGTCCCTGTCCTGCGGTACAGCAATCTCCGTCTCTCCGTACTTGCTGCGCACCTTCTTTGTTTTCTTTCCGTTCCTGGAATCGGTATTCTCTGAACGCTCGTACTCCTTGTAGCCAAGATGCTCGTCCATTTCAGACTCCAGCATCTCTTCGATTGTGCCTCCCAGCAGGTCTTTCAGCGCATTTTCAATATCTTCTGCTGTTTCGATATTGTACTCATCAAACAGCATACTGATGATATTCTTTTTGCCTTCGCTCATTGGGGTTCTTTTTCTTCCCATAATAATCAGCCTCCTCGTATAATAAATATAGTAGAATTTTGAGTTTGCTTGAAATCTATGGTATAATTGTTTAGATGCTGTGGATTGGTTTCAGCCTCCTACCGCTAGACGGTTAAGCACAGGCTCCGACCACAGTCTCATTGTGAAGTGTTGATCAGTCAGATACCGCACGACGGTTTATTTAGCACGAGGTTACATACACATTGAGTCCCTGTGGATCTAACCAGCATCGAATTTATTATTGGAGGTATCATTATGATCATTGTTGGTATTGATGTGGCAAAGGACAAGCACGACTGTGTTATCATGAATTCGGAGAACGAAGTGCTGTTCGATGTGTTCAATATTCCGAACTCAATTGAAGGCTTTGAGCTGCTGCTTGCAAATATCAAGTCCGTATCCGACGACTCGGATAAAATAAAAGTAGGACTTGAGGCGACAGGACACTACTGCTACAATCTGCTCGGATTTCTGTTGAACAACGGTCTGACCACCTATGTTCTTAATCCCTTGCACACCAATCTCTACCGTAAGAGTCTGTCCCTGCGAAAGACGAAAACTGACAAGATAGATGCGCGTGTGATTGCTTCTATGATAATGTCTTGTGCGGATCTCAAGCCCTACACAAGCACATTATACCATAACGAAGAATTAAAGTCAATGACACGATACAGATTTGACAGGGCCTCAGAAAGGGCAAAGCTCAAATCATCCGTTGCAAGGCTTGTCACGATCCTCTTTCCGGAGCTTGAGAAACTCATTCCAACTTTGCACGGAAAATCCGTGTATGCCTTGTTGAGCGAATTCCCTTCGGCTGCTCATGTCGCAAGCGCCAATCTCAAAAGACTTACAAATCTGCTCTATACAGCTTCAAAAGGTCACTATGGCAGAGATAAAGCTGTTCAGCTTAAAGAAACCGCGAAGCGTTCTATCGGAACTCTTATGCCTGCCAAAGCGTTGGAACTCAGGCACACTATCAGCCTTATCGAAGTGCTTACAGCAGAGATCAACGAGGTAGATGCCGAGATCAGGAAAATCATCGATGAGTCCGGGACTACACTCACTACAATCCCGGGACTCAGCTACGCGACCGTATCAGCGATTCTCGCTGAAATTGGAGACTTCTCTAATTTTGAAAACCCAGATAAAGTGCTTGCTTTCGCGGGAATGTCTCCCTCTACATACCAGTCCGGACAGCTAACCAACTGTTATTCACATATGGAAAAGCGCGGATCAAAGTATTTACGCTATGCCCTTTACAATGCCACCAAATATGTCTGTTATTGGGACAAGACATTTGCGGATTATCTAGCCAAAAAGCGCGCCGAAGGCAAGCATTACAATGTCGCTTTATCCCATGCCGGTAAGAAACTCGTAAGGCTCATCTTCGCTCTCGAAAAATCTCGCCAGGTCTATCAGCCTGCTTATTAAAGCTTATCACCTAATAATTCTGGCATCTCTTGATGTCTTTTTCGTTATACCATTTTCTCATAGAAGATTTTTTGAAAAATTTAATTATTTTTTTCGTTTTTTCTCTTGACTTTTAATAGTCAGTCTGTTTTTTTTTATTATACCACAGTTGGCTGAGTTTTTACAGACTTTTTTTCATAGGGTCGAAGTATCAGGATTTGGCATAACGGTTGACAATAAAGGACATCGGAACTATAATTCCGGTGTCCTTTTATTTGATTTTATGGTATACAACGACAGCAGTAACCGTAAACACATCGATTGGAAAACATCTTTATTACGATACGCTCAAAATCACAACATCTTCCCACACAAAACACACAATAAGTTTTATATTTGGCGTTCATTGAGTATTCTCCGCAGTATTACTGTTCAGCACGGATAATATGTCTTCAATTCCGGCTTTGTTAAGACTGTATTCTATTTCTCCTATCCAGCTTTCAAATGTATCATAATTTCCGGCAAATCCCATATTCAGCTTTTCCGTGATTACCTTATCGGTATCGGATATTTGCTGTGATACTCCCGAAATATCAATATCAGTATCAAGAATATCGGAAATTATCGCCTGTGAATATGCCTCCGCTATCTCCTCCGGTGTTTCAAGTGTGTCGATATCCCACACCACTGATCTGTCAATATACGGATATCCTGTCATACGGCAGTAGAAGCGATAAAAGTTTCCGTGAGATATCACTCTGTCGGGTCTGCCGTCTGTGAGTTCATAGTCCTCGCCCTCAACCCCGAACGTGAGCAGGTTGTTGAGATAAGCGTCAGTCTGAGTCAATGCAAGCAGCTCAAACGCTTTTTCTTTATTTGCCGATGCAGAAGAAACACCTGTCGCTGTCTGCGTAGTCCTTATCCGCTTAGTACCGCCGAATACCGGAGTAATATTCTCGTTTCCGTTGAACGCTGTAAACAGCTTGTCGGCGCAGCCTCCTTCGGCAAGAAATACTCTCGCAAATTCATCACCCGACTGATTGCCGGAGAGCAGACCATTTGCTGAAAGTATATAATACTCATTCAGCGCCGAAAGATAGTTTTCATCATCGAGTACAGAACGGAAACTCCTGCTTTCGTCGTCATAATATACTGCCTGCGAAATACAAGCGCCGTTCACATAGTAAGCAGGGGAGATCAGATCGCTGCGCAGCGAGAATGGCTGCTGTCCCTCCGATTCCTGAATTATCCGCAGCATTTCAAGCTGTTCGGACGGTGGAAGCGTAATATCATATTCAGGGTATTTTTCAAGCAATTCTGTCGAATACCAATATCCCGCATTATCTGCAAGCGTATGCATACCTCCGTCTATGCCGTAGATTTTTCCGTTAACGGTAAGCCCCGACCAGTGATTTTCCGGCATCAGCTCATACAGACTCAGTCCTGTGTCACTTGCAAGATATTCGTCCAGCGGCTCAAGCAATCCTTCTTTCGCATAATCCGGGTATTCATACCTGTTTTCCGAAGGAAGCGGCATATAGAATATGTCAATTTCTCCGGCTCCGTTTACATCTTCCCTGATAAATTCACTGTAATCCTTGGTTATGACAGGAGGAAATTCCTCTGCGCGCTCCGGAGTGATGATACGGAACTCTACCTCATAATCGCAGCCGAGACTATTCAGATATTCATTCACCTTGTCCGTGTGAATATCTGCTTTTTCCATTCCTTGATCCTGTATTGCCCATACCAGTTTCGTCTTTTCAGTTGGCGTTTCTTCTTTCTCTGATATCGATATCTTTTCTGTGTCATCACTCGCAGTGGCGGCAGCATCCGTTGTGGTGGGCATAGATTCGGGTGGTCTATACCCTGCGCCGGACTGTGTGCCGCTTTCCGCGCAGCCACCCACGGAAATTACAAACATTAATGCAGTCAATGCCGATAGTGTTTTCTTCATAGAAATTCCTCCTTCTCATTACGGGAGTATTCTCCCTTTTGACTGCATTGTAGCATATCATTTCCACATAATCAATACATTTTGACCGAGTGGTCACACACAGCAACCGAACGGTAACAGCGCGATATTGACCCATCGTCATAAATATGCTATAATAATTCCGGAGGGGATAGTATGAGGATAGCGATCTGTGATGATGACAGTAATTATATGGAAAGCAGGATAGTTCCTACTGTCGAAAGTGCTGTACACGATGTGGGAGCTGCGGCGGAGATAATGCGTTTTACAGACGGAAATGAGCTGTTACGGGAATTTGAAAACGACAATGGGTTTGACATTGTACTGCTCGACATTGATATGCCTGCAATAAATGGAAAAGAACTTGCCGGGAAACTGCGTTTATTAAACTCGTCTTTTTTTCTGGCATTTATCACATCTTACAAAACCGAGGTCTTCAATACGATACCTTACCGCATAAACGCATTTATACCGAAGGACAGTTCGACAGAAACAATGCGCTCGGAGCTGTGCCGTGTGATATCGGAATATAAGGATTTTGCACCGGAATACAGATTGTTTGAAACGTTGGATAACGGCGAAAAGAATATAATACGGGTCGTTGCGGACGATATATTCTGTTTCTGCTGCATACGAAGAAATGTGTACCTTAAAACCGGAAACCGAACCTATCATCTCGTTAAGGAAAAAATATCGGAGCTTGCAAAGGAATATACACAATACGGTTTTTTTGAGATATGCCGCGGATATATCGTGAATATTTCAAAGGTGCGTACCGTGAACAGCCTTGAGGTCGAGCTTGACAACGGCGAGAAACTGCCGCTGAGCAGGCGGCGGGCGAAAGAGCTGATGTCGAGGATATCCGAATATGTGACGAGCAAGGCGATGTGAGGTGATGATATGCTTATCTGCGATCTTATTTTTCTTGCGGCGGAATGTATTATCGGATTTGTTTTCGTGATGATGCTTTCCGGCAGTTCTTTTTCCGGAAAGACGAGCGCAGCAGTCGGCGGCTGCATTTACTTTGTTGTATGTTTTGGAGCAAGTTTGCTGCCTTATGTATTGTTCCGTCTGATTTCAATGCTCGCATTGTTTCTGCTATGTATGTCAATTTCAGACGAACACCGTTATAAACTCTTTGCGTATTCCTCGACTGCTGTTTACTGTATATCGGCATCAGAAATCATAGTAAAAAACCTTATGATGACCTTAATGAGTGAAGACTACAAGATCGTATTTTACGGCAGTTTGCTGAACCATATCATAATGCTCATAATCGTAACACTTGCCGAAGCCGGAACGGTTTATGCCGCTTATCGTATTTTTACAAGAGAAAAACTCGACACGCTGCGTGAAATGTGGATGCACTACTCATTTATTATGTCTGCGTTTACACTGATAGCCGGGATACTTGTATTATTCTATCCTCTTGACGGTAGCAATACCGAACGAACACCGATCATTCTCGCTGTGTCAGTGCTGTTCCTTATAATAAGCCTT
This sequence comes from uncultured Clostridia bacterium, assembly GCA_947166945.1. Lineage (GTDB taxonomy): Bacteria > Bacillota > Clostridia > Oscillospirales > Ruminococcaceae > Ruminiclostridium_E. Next base: position 11,751 of record CAMVGH010000052.1, on the reverse strand, counting down.
GTGGTTACTGACTTTTTCGTTCAGATATGTATTGCACACCGACGTGAGAAGCAGATGTATATTTTGCGTTCGGATCATATGAATATGAAAGAACAGCTTGCGGTGCAATTCCGGACTTCAAAGAGACTGCAAAAAATACGGCATGATATAAAGAATCATCTTATAGGTGCTGCCGCACTTATAGAAAATGGCGAATACGACAAGGCAGCTGAACTGCTGGGAGAAATTAACGACAGTGCAGACCGTTTACAGCCTGTACTTAACCAAACCTCCGGAAACAGTCTGATAGATTCGATCATAGCCTACAAGTCAGCTGTATGTGAAAGCAAAAACATCTCATTTGAATACACGCTTGAACAGCTCCCCGATACAAGGATAGATCTTGCGGATATATCCTCGGTGCTTGCCAATCTTCTGGATAATGCAGTAGAAGCAGCCGAGCTTTCGGAAAGGCGTATTGTTAATGTGAAGATATTTGCCTACAAGGACTATCTCACAATTATTGTCAAAAATACCTTTTCCGGAATAATAAAACAGCAACAAGGCAGACTTGGAACTCTCAAACGCGACAGTGACCAACACGGTCTTGGTACAGAAATAATCAGTGAGATCTGTGAGCGTAACAACGGGATATATAAATACCGCATGCTTGGAAAAATGTTTACCGCAAGCGCTATGATGAAAATTTAACTATCACCAAAGGGAAACGCAGATGAAGACCACCCGCCTGTAATGGAGCAGGAGTGATCTCCGGAAGATACAGGAACCCCGTACCGCTTTTTCAGCGATACGGGGTTTTGTAGGGGGTTATTATTCCGGAAGATCCGGTCTTACCGATGTAACTGCGGCATCAGCCGTGTCTCTGCGCGGCATGATATCGTATATACCGCGTCTTTCGTCAGCGCCTCCCGGTGTGAGCTCGTCTCCGCTGACTGTCAGACCGTTCACGGAAACTCTGCTCGCGGCGGTCAGGTCAAATCCGAACATATTGTCTGCGGTCACGACAGTACAAGCGTGATAAAGTCCGTCGGTCTCATCATAAGGCACCACACCGCTTATCTCCTTTATCGGCACCATTACGTCGCCAAGCAGTATCTCGACATGAAGCTCTTGCGCGCCGTTTGCCTTATCACACGAGAACATCAGCTCAAGCCCGTAGGTCGAAAGCCGCATGCTTTCAAGCGTAACGCCCGGCAGACCGTAACCGGACATATCAGCATCGAGAACGATGCCGGGCGAAGATGTCGCTGTGCCGTCCACCGTAATGGTCGCGCCGACCTCGTACCCTTCGCTTGCGGGCGGTATCTCGACAATTTCTATCGTGTCGGTCTTACCCTCGGGAACATCAAGCAGAGCCCACATAGTGTATGTGCCGCCGTCCTCCTTCACACAGCCCTGTGCCAGATTGCGCGGATCGCTGACCGATCTGAACGCAAGAGATTTTCCGTTTATCAAGTCCGCTTCGCCGACAAGCTTCACGGCAAGGATATGTCCGTCATATCGCCAGTCTTCCATACGCACAGTTCTTGAAGAAAAATCAAGTAGTTCACTTATTTCCTGTGTATCGGGAGTCTGTTCCTGCGTAGCGGCATAAGCAGATGTCACGTACTGTATGTCGGGCGCTTCATACACAAGCACATCGCCTACATATACTCTGCCGATATTCGATGTATCACAGGGTTCGGAAAAACCTCTGAGAACATATCCAACATTTCTCGCCGTGTCATACCAATTGTTTTTTGCGTCACTGCAGCTTATCGGGTAGTTGCCCTTCATATAGACCTCGACGGACGGCAGCTCGAAATCAACGTCATTGACGTCGGTTGTCTTATACTTGAGGATCATCTCGCTTTGTGAAACAAAAAGCTCTGAAATATGCGGGTCAACACCCTCGACATCACACGGCAGTCTGAACACATAGTTTGAGTTGTCGCACTTTGCGATATATGTTCCGCGTACTTGACTTTCACTGTTGATAATATCCACTTCAAGCGAATGCGTCGGTTCTTCGGGGATAATATCCACGATAAATGATACCGAAGTTCCTTTACTTGTGGTCACAGCATGGTTTATTACAGCGTATTTTCCGTCTGTGCCATGCCAGGCGACAGAGCCGAAAGCTTCCGTTTCTGTTATTGCTCCTCCGTCATTTCGTTCCACCGTATAATATAGCCGCAGCAGCACAGTATTGAATTCATATCCTGTGATATTTACTTTATAATCTCCAAGATCGAATGCAGTAAATGACGTATAGTAGTCTGTGACATGTTCGACAGCCGTTGTTGTCACAATTCCGCTCGGCTCGGTATAAGGCAAAGCCGCAGTTGTTGTCTCTGCGTTCTGCGAATACCCTGCACCGTTGCTGCTCTCAATACCGCGCTCTTTCAGCCCGCCGTGCTCATTCAGCCAGTTAAGCCCGAATACCGCTCCGGCGAGGACCGCGGCTGTTCCGGCTATACCTGCAATAACGTTAAATACCTTATTGCTCTTGTGTTCCGGCTGTACCGGTGATAATTCAACAATACCGGGATGTAGTGCGTTTTTCTCATTGCTGCTCATTATCTCTGCCCTTTCCTGTACCTTTCTGCTGAACTCAGCATTGCTCATAGGACGAAAAGAGCCGTTTATATCGCTCAGTGTATTATCAATTGCCTTTTTATAGTCCATGATCTAAGCTCCTTTCATCATTGAGAACATCACGCAGCTTATCCCGTCCGCGCTTTAACCGCCATTTTACAGCCGCTGCACTTATCCTCAGCATTCCGGCGATCTCGGCGACTCCGTAACCTTCGTAATAATAAAGATACAGCGTAGTACGGAGTTTGGGGTTCAGTGACATTAACGCGGTTCTGATTCCGTTGTTATCATTGGTCTTGTTATCCTGCATTTCTCCCAGTGAGTCAATAGAAACATAGTTTTTGTTCCAATGAGACTTCAGATGATTGAAACTATGGTTTATAGTGCATCTTATCAGCCATGCCTTTATATGCTCGTCACTGTTGAAGCTGCCTTGATATGTAAACAGTTTCAGGAAAACATCTTGTGCAATATCCTCTGCATCGGCAGGTTTTTTCACTATAAACAACGCGGTATCTGTCACCGTTCTGCGATATAGTTCTATGTATCGGTCAAGATCGAGTCCGGACATCGACCCACTTCCTTTCACTAAAAAGCGCTTTCTGTACTTAAAACAATTGGGAACGGCTAAAAGTATAACTCCTTTTTAAAAACCGGCATTATCAACAATATTATACACTGCTTTTGCAACAAATGCAACAAAAAACTCTGTGCGCTGACATACACGACAGAGGTTTTGGACAGTCAAAACCATATGAAAAGATATTTATAAAAGAAAAACCTCGCACGCGTCATACAGTTCCGAGTTAGTGCTGATAACGACCTTATCCCCGTATCCGATGCCCGACAGCACCTCGGTAAAGCCGTTATGTTCCGCGCCGGTTTCTATCTCAGCAAGCCGGACATAATACCGCATATCGCCGTTCTTTTCTCTCTGATACAGAATGAAAATATCACTGTCGAGAAGTTCGGTTCGTATTGCAAGCGCGCTTTTTGTTCCGGTCATCTCGTTTCCGCTTTCGTCCGTGTATTCAAACGGAAACTGCACCGACGGAAGTTTTTCTGCAGTTACCTGCGGCAGAGAAGCATTGTGTATTGCTCTCGCTGAAATAGTCAGAAACAGCATTGCCGCGAAAAACAACACGGTAACGATTATCGAAATTAAAGTTTTTGTGTTCATTTCAGATCACCCAAAGTCAGCCCTTTGTCCAGATGCTCGCTTAAAAACAGATATAATAAGAATATCGGTATCATAAATATGACGGACGCGGGCAGGAGAACGTTACCGCTGTATCTGTCCGCGTCAGCGATAAACACCGACAGCGTTTTCAGCTCAGTTCTTTTCAGGAACAGCATAGGCTGTTCAAGCATATTCCAGCAGTCAGCGAACACAAATATTGCCACCGCGAAAATGCAGGCTTGTATCTGCGGGATAACGCTTGTCAGAATTATCCGTATTATCGAATTTGTTTCAAGACGTGTCGCTTCGATAATCGAGCCATCAATACTTTTCATATACTGGTGCATTACCACCACGCCGAAGGGCGAGAATATCATCGGCAGTATTATCCCGAGCCGCGTGTCGATAAGTCCCATATCCCGCAGACCTATGTAATTCGGCAAAATGGTCACTTGCAGCGGCATCATCATAAGTATGATGTACGCCGTGAACAGAATACCCTTACCTTTGAATTTTGCCTGTGAGAAGCCGAAGGCGCACGGAACTATCACGAGCAACTGCACGGCTGTTATCACTATCGCATACAAAACGCTGTTCCAGAACATCGGATAGAAGATAAAGCAGTCGAACAGCAGGTCGGCATAGTTCTGAAGTGTCGGAACACCTTCGGAAACGAACGAACCGTAAACGGTCAGAATCACCGGAACTGCAAATAAAAGCGCCACTGCAATAAAGAGAACTATCACGAGCTTCTTCACCTGTCCCACCGCCTTTGCAGCGCCATTCCCGCAGACACGATCAGGAATACTATCAGCGATGTCAGCACAGCGCTTGTCGCAAGGCTCTGATAGTCGAGCTTGAGGAAGTTGTTGTTCATATAATATTGCAGAGTGTAGCTGTGGTCGGGCGGGTAGTTCGTGCCGTAAAACAGATAGCTCTCCTTGAACACCCGAAAGCTGTTGACGATCGACAGAAGCACAGTAAACAATATCGTCGGCATTATCATCGGAACTGTTATTTTCCTGTGCAAAGTGAAAGTTCCTGCGCCGTCGAGCTTTGCCGCTTCGTAGATATTTTCATCAATGCCCGTGAATGCCGCGGACAGCAGAATAATACAGATTCCGATATTCTTCCAGATAAACAGCAGATATATCGGCAGAGGTGTTGCCGTATCGGTGAAAATCGTCCGCCATATCAGCACCACGCTCGCGGTGGGTATCAGCATAGGCAGAATGAACGCAGTCCTCAGCTTTTTCAGCTTTCTTATCCCGAATGACAGAATGAGCGAGATAACCAGCGCAAGCCCGATCAGCACCGGCACGGCGATAACTATTATCAACATAGAGTTCAGAAGTGCCAGCCGGAAATACTCGTTGTTCAGCGTTTCAAGGTAGTTGTCGAGCCAAACGAAATTCTGCCTGAACTGGTTGTCTATCAGTGAATAGTACAGCACACGGATATATGGGATAACAAAAAATACCGCAGTTCCCGCAAGGCTCGGCAGCAGACAGAGTTTGCATTTTGTATTGAATTTAAGGTGCTTTTTCATCATTCGTACAGGTATGTTTTCAGCTTTCGGTCGGCTTCCGTAATGAACTCGTCAAGCGATATTTCTCCTGCAAGATAGCTGTTGAAGCTGTCCCAGTAAAGCTCATCCGGATATGTGAAATACAGCTTACTGTCCTCACACAGAGCAAGCAGTTGGCTTATCAAGCCGCTGTCGCTATACTTTCCGGTGTCCTCTCTGAAAATGAATGTATTCTCTTTATCTGATTGGTATTTAACCACTTCGGTAATGTAATTTATAGCATCTTGCAAATGCTCGGAGTTCGGGTTTAAGCTCATAAAGGTCACATCCTGCATAAGCGACGGTGAAGAGCCGATGCGCGGTAATCCGAATACCCTGCCTTCTTTATTTGCGATTGTTAACATCCAATCGCTTTTCTGCACACTATAAATGTATTCGGCATTTACACCCTTAGGAAATAGTCCGAGATTCTCGGCACAGTTCAGCCTGTCGGAGCATTTCAATTTCTCAGCAGCTTCACGGAATTCAGGAGTGTCAAATGTGCCGTGAGTTATAATATATTCTGCTAATATCTCCTGAATAAAATCTCTGTTATATATATAGAATTTTTCTGTTTCTTCCTCGGACAGATCACCGATATAATCAATAAAATCGTTGAACGACATAGTGGAATAATCCGTATCACCGATATTGCTGAATCCAAACAGCGTTTTCGCATGAACAGGCAATGCCCAGATATTGCCTGTTTCATCAGTGAACGCTTCCTTTACAGCCGGGAAGCATTTATCGAGATATTCCCGAACACCCTCGATATCGTTTAACGGGTAGAAACTGCCGTTGCTCTTTATATTGTATGAGATCTCATCTCCGGTACTCAGATAGCAGATATCATAATCCTTGTCCATAGACAGTATTTTAAGTGCCGCTTCTTCATCTGACGGGTGCATCTCATTGAGTACAAACCCGCAGCCGAAAGGCGTAGTTCCGCAGTCTTCGGAACATATAAAATTTATCGGCTCATTATATCTGTAATAATCCGAGAATTTTATTCTTACTACCTTCCAGTCGTGTATATCTTTTGTTACATCACCGGCAGGTGTATAAAAGCAGTAACCGCCTGCGGAATATACACCGCCACCGGCTAAAAAAACACCGGAGATAAGCTCAGCATTGTAAAGACTGTTGATATCCGATGCGCAAAGAGTGTAATCCATGCTGTTTGTCGAGGCAGTAAAAATTATATGCTCGCCGTCTATATCCGTGAGTCCGGTCATCTCACCCGTCAGATTTTCAACATATTTCTTTTCGGAATATTCTCCGTCTTTATACTGTATAATATATTCCCTCAGCAAATCCTCACGGGCTGCGATCAAAGCGCCGCCGTTTTTCAGTGCCAATACCGCGGTAGGCGAATTAATCGCTAACTTCTCCCATTTGCCGTCACAAATTCGGAATATGCTTTTCTGTTCTGCGGTATATGTTCCGGGTTCTTTGGAAGGCTTCTCGGGATCATCGCCTTTTATGTACAGCTCGCTGTCATTTCCGCTTAAAATGCTTGCATAAGTTGTTTTCAAATCGAGATCATACTTGACCGTACATTCTCCCGCTGCACGGTCAAGCATAAATATCTGAATACCCTCTGATCCGCCCCTGCTATCCCACTTTACGCGGACAATATGCAGATCGCCGCCTACGAATGTCATACTGTCGGGAAGCCCGTCGTACTCGCCTATTTTCCTGCTTTTTCCGTCCATTGAATATTCTATCAGGTCGGAAATAAGTTTACCGTCCTGTTTAAGCGCGATGACAACTTTTCCGTCTTCGGAAACCGTAAAACAAGCAGGGTTTTCCGCTTCATAGTGATATTCATAGTATGATGGATATTCACCCTCAATTGTATCATATACTGAGCTTTCAGATGTCTTTTCAGGAGCGGAGCAGCCGCTCAGGAACATACAAGTTGCAGTCAAAATAGCTGTTAGTGTTTTCTTATTCAATTTCGTTGACCTCCAAAAAGTAATACTCTGCATCGTGTGCTTCGGGGAATACCTCATGCAGTTCGTTCAGATCTAAGGAGTCTATTACAGCTTTGTCTCCCGATATTGAATAAATATACTCCCCGTCAGTCCAGAAGTGAGTGACGTAATCTATTATGAAATTATATCCGGGAGGGTGATCGTGTACGAGATTTAATGAATTGTTTCCGTAGCTATCAATAATTATCCATTGCGGACTGCCTTTATGCTGATCCTGATGATATGAGTGCCTGAAATTGCTTACTGTATCTTGTGTAAATGATATCTTATCATTCTTATTATCTTTGTTGACATAGACAATCCAGTAGTTCTTATCTGTACATAATATTGCGGCACTTTCATCAACAATATATCTTTCAGGAAGCGTAGGTTCAAAATAGTGCTCTATCTTTTCGGGAACATCTCTCAAGCTTTCCGCAGAAAAAATAATATATTCTTCATTCGACATATCTGTGTGGAACATAATATCGAGCACGGCAAATCCGCACACTGCAAGAACAAGTGCCGCGGCAATAGCGATAATTGCGATACGCTTTGTCTTTTTTCGTACAGTTTTCCGCAAGCCGGATCCGTTGCCGTAAAACAAACTATTCATTTTATTGTCAAAGCTCTCGGGGAAATCATATTCCGGCATTTCATCAAAAGCGGAAAACTCTTCCGTGTAAAGCTCCGACAATGCTTCATTCAGCATTTCTTCATTTTTCATCGTTTTCCGCCTCCTTCATAAATTTTCTTATTGCCGCCCTTGCGCGGTATATCCGCTGATATGCGGTGTTTTCGCTTATACCGAGGTATTTTGCCGCCTGTTCATACGGAATATCGCAAAGGCAGATAAGCTCCAGTATCTCCCGCTGGTTGTCGGGCAAGGTCCTGATAAACCCGACAAGCTCCTGTTTTGTGATGCTGCTCATAACTTCGGACTCGGTGTCCGGAGAAGTATCGGGTATCTCCGTTTCCGGCTCGGCTTCAAGCGGCGCATTTATCCGTTTCCTGTACATATCCACCGCGACATTCCTTACAATGACAGCAAGAAAAACGCCCCTTTTATCGGGTGGCATTTCTGTAAATCTGCCGATGTCGGTCATCACCCTGCAAAACGTTTCATGTACCGCGTCGAGAGCGTCCTGCTCATTTCCGAGCTTTGAGTACGCGATATGGAACATTCTGCTGCGGTTCTGCTCATATAGAGTGGTTAGCAGTTCCCGCTGTTCGCTTGTTATCGCCTGTTTTCTGTTTTTCATATATATAAAGACCTTTGCGTCGATTTTTCCTTCTATATTATATATCGTTTGAGAACGGGATTTCTTACGGTGAATTTTGAAAAAATGTTTATATGTATTATTATAGTGTATTGTCTGTTAAAAAACAAGAGCCACATATAGCGTGCATCAACTGTGCGTGATTATATGATTTATCTGTTTTATCATAAGCAATAGAAAACCCGCTGTACATTGGTTTGTTACAGCGGGTTTCTTATTGGGGACATGTCATTTTCAGCCGGTTTTTCATATTGTTGATATGTTCTGTTTCTGTGATTTTGTATTCGTCATCAGCTGTTTGCTTGGCACCATTTTTTCAATGCAAAGCATACACCAATCTCCACACATACTACAATAACGGCATTTATCAGGAATATAATTGTGAGCAGTACTGCCACCGGTATTCCGGCAAGTTGAAATGGGAGAAATATAAGGTTTTCCGCGCCTGACAAAATATCCTCTGTGCCATAAAGGAACAGGTATCTTGCCGCCATAGCAAAATAAAACAATGCAGAGAATGCCACGGAAAGAATAACTCCATTCCTCACCCTATACATTTGCAGCTTCCGGCTGCCGTTCTTCAGTGACCGCGCAAATAACGCAAAGCCGCTTACCCTGTCTGTTCCATAGACCGGAAATGTAAGAAACAGCATAAGCACTGTCGGAACAAGAACCGTGAGCGGATCACCTTCATATATCTTTCTGTAACCGGTGTCATAGATAAGTGAAGAGCAGGGAAGATCCTTCAGCGTATCATACTGTCCAACAAACCGGGCAAAGGAACGCTCTCCCATGAGCTGCTGCGACAGTGCCGCATACTGTGTGTTGTAGTCGGCAGCGGTGAGCTTGCCCTGTAAAAAAGCCTCTGATAAAGCCGACATATCGCTGCGAACGCCGTCAAACCGCACCTGTTCTGACTTGATGTAGGTCACGGTATTTTCCGTGATAATACCTCCGCCGGCACGGATATAGTCAGCGTACATCATATCGTCGATGTCGAAGGAACGGGTGATACTGCCCAGCCACAGGGCATATCCCGCGATGAACAGTGCCGTTATCACAAGTCCCTTGTGGGAGATGAATGTCCGGTAAAGCTCGTTCACCCATATTTTATCGCTTACACGGCGGTCTTTTGCTCTCGCATTTCTTTGGTCAACCGGAGCAGAGCGCTTCCGGTAAAGAGCTATAGTTACAACAATCAGCATCACAAACATCAGCATACACGCAGACAGCGCTATAACCGCTGAATTTACCGGTTCTCCGAATACATTTATATTGACATAAATCCCGAACAGTTCGTCGGGAGCGGATAATGCGGCGGGGGAGGAGAATTTCAGAGATGCAAGTGCTGATACGCTCCCGATGTCGTAGTAAATTACCGTTGAGACAACTGCCGCCGAGTAGGTAAACAGCACCGCGGTCTGCTTTTGTGTCAAAAGTGACAGCATTGCAGCGAGCACGCCAAAAACCGAGACTGCCGCTGTTTTCACAAGCAGCGATAGCAAAATAAATCCGATGACCGGAATATTCAGTGTGGTGTTATAATATCCTGCAAGCGAACACAGCGGACGAAACAGGTCGCCGAGCCCGAAGCGTATCTCGCAGACAAGCCCAGCCGATGCTGTTCCCGCAAAGAGGACAATAAACGCTGAAATAACAACAGTACCGGTCTTTGCAAGGGCAAACCTTGCATTTCCATTTTTCAGCGATAGCGTCAATATCGTTCCGCCGTTTCTCTCGCTGCCGAACAGCAGCAAAGACGTCATGACTGCCGCTGTCAGCGCAGAAATATCCACTGCGTAATTGCAAAGGACGCGTTCACAGTCCTCGCTCGGATCACCGCCGCCGATCTCGATCTCCTGCTCGTCGCGGTACTTCTTCATCAGGTCGCGCAAGTCCTTTGACATGGTAACTGATCTTATTTATTATATCGGCAGGGGAGAGAAAAACTTTAGTTTGTAAAATAACACGCACTGCCCATCTATAAAATATAACGTATGAACATACCAAAATGTTACGCTGAAAATGACAATTCCTTGAAATTCGTGAAAAGTGTACAAGCTTTTAAAGAATGTATTGTTCACTTTAACTATAAAGCGCACGAATCAGATGACCCGTGCGCTTATTAAGTATAAATGCTTGTAGGGGGCATTTATTATTATTGTATAATAACAGTTAATTTCATTGATTTTATTTACTTAATGGTAAATGTCACATGACACATTCTCACATCCGTCAAAGTACATTTTTTCTTATTAAATATCTCAACTTCGGCAACAAGCATATATTTTCCAGCATCAAGTCCGTTCTTGCCCAATTTGATTTCACGTTCGGAAGTTCCAACTTTTGCTTCATCGTCGATGTCGATGTCACCTTTTATTTTTATCGGATCAAGAAGCTCCCAACCGCTTTCCGTTTTCTTTGCAAGTTGATAGGAGTGTGGTATTACAACGCGTTCACTCTGCTTTTCAAATCTGTCGCCAACAAGAGTTATCTGGAGCGTCAGACCCGAGGCTGTCACCTTTTTCGCTTTCATAGCGACATCAAGCTCATCCGTATTGGAGCTTATGAGCTTTCCCGCATCATTTCCACCACCTGTGAAGCTGTAAACTCTACCGTTGATGACCATTGTTCCTCTCGCAGCACTACCATTTTCGAGTAAATAGTAAGCGCGCTTACCGTTAATTTTGAGCCACTTGTTTTTCAGCTTTACTCCATTTTTGTAGTAAAACTTTCCTTTCGAGGTATTTCTCCAGCCAGTATAAGTACCTTTCAATTCGCCGCTGTCTGAATAGCGATATGTAATGCCGTCAACAGTTTTGAGCTTGTCCGCGAACGCTGTCGCGCTCGTGCAGGACATAGCGGTTATAGCAGCGAGAGCTGCCGCGAGGATTTTAAAACTTTTTTTCATAATAAACATCCTTTCTGTTATTTGAGATTTTTTAATCTCTATTATATATAACGTTTTTCACGTCATATTTGTGACATAAATATTGAATTTATATTGTTTTTGACGCTTTGACTAAAATAATACTACCGTTTTTGTCTATTACGCCAACGTTTTCTTTGTTGGCACCGCTGCATCCATATCTCGCGCCATATTAAGTACCTCTTCTAATGAAAAATCAGCATTAAGCTCCAAAATATAGTCACCGTTATCCCATATTACAT
>CAMVGH010000051.1 GCA_947166945.1 uncultured Clostridia bacterium | reverse complement strand
CTCCGTCTTACGCCGCCAAACTATGAAAAAATACGTGTTACCAATTCATTCGATGCAAGCTACGGCGGCAGCGAAGCTAATATAGCACTCGCGCTCGCAAATCTCGGCGTTGACAGCACATTCTTTACCGTCGTACCGAACAACAGTCTCGGAAAGAGCGCCGTAAGAATGCTTCGCGGCAACGACGTCCACTGCACTCCCGTCATTCTCAGCACTCCGGAGGAAACTCCCACCCACCGCCTCGGCACATACTACCTCGAAACCGGCTTCGGCATACGCGCAAGCAAAGTTACCTACGACAGAAAACACAGCGCATTCACGGAATACGATTATTCAAAGGTGGATCTGGATCTCCTGCTTGAGGATTTCACATGGCTGCATGTGAGCGGTATAACGCCCGCACTCGGAGAAAACTGTAAGAAAATGATCTTCGACCTCATAGTGAAAGCTAAGGAAAAAGGACTCACCGTAAGCTTCGACGGCAATTTCAGAAGTACTCTCTGGTCATGGGAAGAGGCACGGGATTTCTGTACAGGGTGCCTGCCCTATGTAGATGTATTGCTCGGTATCGAGCCGTATCACCTGTGGAAAGACGAGAACGACCATTCCCTCGGCGATGTCAAGGACGGCGTGCCTCTCCAGCCTTCGTACGAGCAGCAGGACGAGATATTCAGGGCATTTGTAGAAAGATACCCGAATTTACGCTGTATCGCAAGACACGTCCGCTATGCGCACAGCGGAAGCGAAAACAGTCTGAAGGCTTTTATGTGGCTTGACGACCATACCTTTGAAAGCAAGCTGTTCACTTTCAATATACTTGACCGCGTCGGCGGCGGAGATGCTTTTGCGGCAGGACTTATATACGCGATAATGCACGATTACAAGCCTATGGATACGGTGAATTTCGCCGTTGCGAGCAGCGTTCTGAAACACACCATCCACGGTGACGCAAATATCACCGACGATGAGCAGTCCATACGCAACCTCATGAATATGAACTACGATATCAAGCGCTGAAATATACCGCCTGTCCGGCAAAGGTGCAGGCGGTATTTTAAATTGTTGACTTTTTTCGCAAACAGTAGTATAATTTATTATATCCGGCAAACGAACAATACCGGAAAATAAAAAGAACGGAAAAACAATATGAAAGACAGAATTTACAGAGACATCGACAAACTCCCTTCCGGCAGGGCGACCGGTGAGATCACGGACGGCTGCCTCATTCTTGAGGGCGGCGGCTGGAAGGGACTATACACAGTCGGCGTACTTGACAGCATGATGATGAACGGGATAAATATCTCCTCCGTCATCGGCGTGTCCGCCGGCGCACTGTCGTCGGTCGGATATATAGCCGGACAGATAGGCTGGAGCGCAAGGATAGACCTGACCTACCGCCATGACCCGAATTACTGCGGCGCGGGCGCTTTGATCCGCGACCACGGAGTGACCGGCTTCACGTACCTTTTCAATGATATAGTGAAAGAGCTGCCTCTCGACGAGGAACGCTTCATGTCCCCTTCCCGTAAACTCGCTGTTACCGCGACAAATCTCCTTACCGGCAGAATAACTTATTTTGAAAAGGGAAAATGCGACATTTTCCGGGCAATACAGGCTTCCGCCACAGTGCCGTATGTTTCCGCTCCGGTCCGGATAAACGGTGTTCCGTACCTCGACGGCGGCTGTGCGGAGAAGATACCGTTCTCCCGCGCCGGACGATCCGGCAGGAAAAGAGTTGTGGTAGTAAGGACGCGGGAACTCAGCTACCGCAGAGAACCTGGTGTGTCAAAGCTTGCCAGAATAGTCTATGGCAGATATCCGTATTTTGTGAGAAGTCTCGCAAATGCCAATGAAAATTTCAACCGTACCGCGGACACTATCGAACAGAAGGCACGGGAAGGTTCACTGTTCCTGATTGCTCCTTCCGAACCGGTGACGGTATCGAGATTTGACGGGGATATGGACAAACTGGGAAACCTTTACCGGCTCGGTTTCAATGATATGGAAAGCAGGATCTCCGATCTTAAAGCATACCTCGGAATGTGAAAAAAAGCGCAGGCATTTCATCGACGTACTGTCGTCTGAATACCTGCGTTTTTTGTAATGTTGTCTGTCACACCTTATCGCGCTTTATCTTGCGGGAAGCCGTCTTTTCAAACGGTGTTTCTCGCAGACGCAGACCGACGATGTGGCGGTAGGCCGGCTGTGTTTTGTTGTATTCGTCCAGGAAGCTCTGTATGCCCTTTCTGGTGCTTTCTTCGTCGAGAGACTCCGCCTTGACTACTTCGGGATCCGGATAGACCACCGCCGTGAGTCCGTTGTTCTCACCGACCACGATCACCTCGCCTATAAGCTCATTGACTCCCAGCTTGTTCTCGATCTCCTCCGGGGAAACATTCTCGCCGTTGGAGAGGATTATCAGATTTTTGATACGGCCGTTGATGAACAGATATCCGTCTTCGTCCATGTATCCCTTGTCACCGGTATGCAGCCAGCCGTCAACGATGGCTTCGGCAGTCTCGGCAGGCATATTGCAGTATTCTTTCATAACACTGGTACCGCGTACCAGTATCTCCCCGTTTTCAGCTATCTTCACTTCCATATTCGGCAGCGGCTTTCCCACAGAACCATACTTGTATGCCGCCGGAGTGTTGGCGCTGATGACGGGGGAACACTCCGACATTCCGTAGCCTTCCAGCACCCTGATATCAAATTCGCTGAACCTTTGGAGGTAGTAGTCGTCCAGATGCGCGCCGCCTGTGAATATGTAGCGGAGCCGTCCGCCGAAGATGCGCTGTGCGGCTTCCGGCTTCGGGATATCTTCCTTTATCGCGTCTATCCGTTTGAGAAGAGTCTCGATCATAAGCGGCACCATAAGTATTGCGTGCGGTCTGAAAATACCAAGATTGCGTACAAGGTGCATCATATTGTCGTTCACACAGATAACGGCTCCCTTGTTTAAGCCGCGCAGCCAGTCCATAACAAGGCAGAACGCGTGATGTATGGGAAGAACATTCAGCAGCACCACGCCGGGTTTCGACGAGAACGACATGGCTTCGAGATTAGCGGCGAGATTGTTCTGCGAGAGCATTGCGCCCTTGCTTTTGCCTGTTGTTCCGGAGGTGAAGATTATCATAGCTGTGTCGTCGGGATCAGGCTCGCAGTCGCCGTCGTATGCCATCCCCTTTTCCGCGAGACCGGCAAGAGTATCGGCGTTATCCGCCTCATTGCGCAGCATCCATATCTTTTTCAGTCCCGGACAGCTTGCGTGCAGTACAGGGATAAGCTCTTTCTTTGACTCGTCAAGAAAAAGTCCGGAACAACCGGCGCGGTCAATAAGATCGGCAAGCTCCGCGGCGGGCAGTCCCGTGTCCAGCGGCACGGCGGTCATATTACCGGTAACGGTGCCGAGATAGCTCTCTACCCACCATACGCTGCTGGCGCCGATGAAAGCGATCCTGCTGCCGCCGAAACCTTCGGAAAGCAGTCCCTTGCGTATATGGGTCACGTTCTCACCGAGTTCCTTGTATGTACGCGTATTTATTTCTTTTTTCTCAAGCCATCTTACTGCCGAAAGCTCCGCAAACTCCGCGCAGCTTCTTTCTATGACATTCCGGATAAGCTCACTCATTCTCCCATTTTCCTCCCGATAAGTTTTAAAGCGTCACCGACCGTGAATATGCCGACAGCGTCATTTTCTTCAAACTCGATATCAAATTCGTCCTCCACTTCCCCGAGCAGCGTCATGAAATCGAGGGAGCTGAGTTCCATATCATCGCGGAAGCGTGTATTTTCGGTTATCTCATCGGGGGCGAGCGCGGTGTACTGAGCGATTATTTCTTTGAATCTGCTTTCCATGGTATGATCCTTTCCCGGAATATTCTCCGACAACTTTTATATTATGCCTTATCCAGCATTTCTCCGACAGTTATATGGGAATCCTCTATCCCCATGAACAGTATTCTCATCATGTAGTAGTACATAAGCTCAATGTCATGCTCAGTGAGCTTCACGGTCTGGTAGTGGAACGAGAATTTCAGTTCTCCATTTTCGTTCGGCGATACCGTGAGGTACATCTTTTTTGTTGCCGCGCCGTTGGCAAACCAGTTTATATGCATGGGTATATTCTTCAGCTTATCATTCGTGCTGTACGTCATCATAGGCTGATAGGTGAGATAGCAGCTTACGTACCCGGTATCGTCGGGAATACCGTATCTGCGCTTCTCTTCCTCACGGATATACACCGGGTCATAATTGCCGTGCATATATATCTGGTTCTGGGACTGCTGGATAATATACAGCGCATCAAGGAATTCAGTCTCCGGTGCTATGACAGTCCGGCACGGGAACATTATCGTCCTGCTTCCGCCGCTTGACCACTCATCATGGGTGGAACGGCGGGATATGAAGTTCTCGATCGTGATATCCTCCTGTCCGTCATTGACTTTTGACAGGTAGGTACGCATAACGAACAACATAAGATTGGTCATTGAGATATTGTGTTCGGCGCAGAAATTCATCAGCCGCTTTGTGGGCTTTGGTTCGAGGTAATAGTCCTTTACCGTCACGAACAGTTCCCTGCGTTCTATATCCGCGGCGCGCAGGTTCGGGTCGTTATGAAGCTTCCGCGCTTCCTCCAGCACAGACTTACCCTGAATATCCGAGTACAGCGGTTCTCCGTATGTATCGAAATGCTCGCTCCAGAACCGTCTGTCCTTTTCGAGGCGCTTCGGATCATTGGCACGCGCGAGGTCACGTTCCAGGACTTTCTCGAACGGCGCGGCTTCACCGGGGCGCGAAGAACCGAACTGGTAGTGCATATACAGTCTGAATATATCGGATACCATTACCCCGAGGGCGCTGGAATCAACGAGCCTGTGATCCATGTGGACAAACATTCCGCGATAGCCCTCCGGCAGCTCCACCATTTTTATCTCGCACATCGGGATATTATCTCCGCCAAAGGTACGGTAAGCCCACTGCTGCATAACGGCATCGGCTCCGGCGAGAGTACCCTCGGTTCTGAGGTCGGCTGTCTCTATGTCCTCCGGGATCTGTTTTGAGATATACTGCTTTATGACACCGTTTTTATCTGGTTTTGTGAACCTGAGTCTCATACAGTCGTATCTTCCGTACTCTTCAAGTATGCATTTTTTCAGCAGTCCGAAGTCCATAGGCGCTTTCAAAGACGCGACTATACTTACTCCCGAGACCTGCTGTGTACCGTACTCACGGATCCACTGCCAATGCATATTCTGCGCGGCAGTAAGCGGGTAATATTTCATACTGATGATCCTTTCCCTCATAATGTTTACCGACATTTTCCGACAAATATATATTACCACAGTTTCCGTTATTTTTCAACGAAAACCTTACCCTTTGCAGATGATTTGTGCATCATGCACAAATTGAACTTCATTTCCGGGAAATATACATATTGAAAAAACAAATAAATAAATGTCCGGGAAACACTCAGGTTTCACTTATACGCCGGCCGGGATAATACACACCGCCCTTGCCGGCGTAAATTTTTATTGTCTGTGGTTTTTTATTAAGAAAAATGTTGACAATTGAGGCAAAAAGCGTTATAATATCACTTGATACCGTTTTAAGGACGGGTCGCTGTAAAACAAAATCAAAGGAGAACAGAAAATGACAAAAGCAGAACTCATCTCGGCTATCGCTGAGAAAACCGAACTCACAAAGAAGGATTCCGGCAAGGCTCTCGACGCTCTTACCGAAGTCATCACCGAGACACTCGCCAAGGGCGAAAAAGTACAGCTTATAGGCTTCGGCACATTCGAGACAAGAGAGCGTGCAGCAAGAACCGGAATCAACCCTCAGACCAAGAAGCAGATCAAGATCAAGGCAACAAAGGTCCCCGCTTTCAAGGCAGGACAGGGTCTCAAGGACGCAGTTTCCAAGTGATCGCTTATATCTCTATCTCCCCTGACCCGGTTCAGCTATGGACCGGGCTTTTTTATATCTGCCGGCGGTGCGGCAGAAAACGCAGAGGCGGAACTTGATTTTTTTGAAAGAGTGTGGTATAATGAGTTTTATGCCAATTCTGATGTCATGCCGGCAAAGCTTGTCCCGGCAGAGATACAGACTATATCAGAACGGAAGGTGTTTCTATGAACATGACGGTTGAGCTGTTCGACAGTATCATAAATACATCACAGGACTGTGTATTCTGGAAGGACAGCAAGCGCCGCTTTCTCGGTGTAAATCAGGCATTCCTCGATTTCTACGGTTTTGAATCGGCAGACCTGCTTGTCGGGAAAACAGATGAAGACATGGGCTGGCATAATGACCCGGAACCATACAGGCATGATGAATTGCGGGTACTGGCGGGGGCATCGACATATAAAGTACACGGGAAGTGTGTGGTACGCGGCGAAGAAAGAGACATAATAGCCTCCAAAAGACCGCTGTACGAGGGCGATAAAATAGTCGGTCTGGTCGGCAGCTTCATAGATATCACCGATGTCCTGAAAAGACAGAACCGCTCCGGCGATCTTCAGATCGTCTATACTGTCCATTACCTCCGTCATATACATTATTTTGACAAACTGCTCGATGAAACGCCGCTTGACGAGATACTTGACCCGCTTACGGGGATAGTTTCGAGAATGTATGCCATAAACTTCGTAAATTCGCTGATAGCCACAGGAACTCCTTTCACATTCTCGATAATCGACCTTGACAATTTCAAATTCATCAACGACACGTTCGGACATAAAGCCGGAGATACCGTGCTGAAAACAGTGACAAGATCCCTTGCGGAATATCTCGGCAAAAACGGCATAATCGGACGTTTCGGCGGCGACGAACTGCTTATGATAGACCTGCGAGACATTGAACTTTCCGCAAAGCAGGGATTTTTCAAGGAATTGTACGACGAAAACAACAATGTTCTCAGACAGAATATCAGTCTGGATCAGGGCAGCACGCTCATAACCTGCACAGCAGGCTGCGCTTCCTTCCCTGCCGACGCCGACAGCTTCTCCGAACTGTTCGGTCTGATCGACAAAACACTTTATCTCGGAAAGAGCAAAGGACGCAACTGTTATATCATCTATCAGCCGGAAAAACACCGCGATATAGAAATGCAAATGCTTGTCAAGCACAATATCTGCGACGACCTGATAAATCTGGAAAGACTGTTTGAACACGGGGATACGCTCCGGGAAAAGCTGAGATCCGTACTTTCGTTCCTGACAGATTTTCTTCAGATACCAGACCTTTATTTTGCGGACAGTGAAAACCGGCTCAGATCCGTCACCGACGACCGGCTTGAAGCAGACATCACAGGCATCTCGGAGCTTTCCGACGATACTCTTTATACGACCGGCGATCTTTCGGAAATGGAGGAACGCTGTCCCGTGCTGTACGAGACGCTTAAAAAACGCGGGTACGGCTCGGTAATGATAATACGGACGGGAAACGGGTCTGTTACGGACGGCTGGCTGATCTGCGGTGTCAGACGCCGTTTCCGTATCTGGCAGGAAAACGAATGTGCGGTCATGTTCTTTCTGTCAAACCTTATCCACAGCTATCTGCTCCTGACCGCAAAACAATAGCGCGTTCCCCGCTGTGAAAGCTGTCAGGGTTACTTTCTCCCCTTCCCTCCTCCGCTATTGAATTTTTCTTATTTTATGGTATAATAATAATGGCACTATTATCAGGAGGTATCATTATGATCAGGATAGCATTTTTTGAAACAAAAGATTATGATAAGGCAGCGTTTGAGCCCTATGAAATAAAGGGCGAAACAGAGTTCAGATTTCTTGAGACAAAGCTCACGGAGGTCACTGCCGATCTTGCGAATGGCTGTGACGCGGTGTGCGTTTTCGTGAACGATACTGTGAACACGCAGGTCATAGACAAGCTCTGCGGATACGGTGTAAAAATCATAGCACTCAGATGCGCGGGATACAACAACGTAGATGTGCATTACGCTTACGGGAAGATACACGTAGTACGGGTACCGGCATATTCCCCCTACGCGGTCGCCGAACACACCATGGCAATGCTGCTCACCTCGATCAGACGAATACACAAGGCATATATAAGAACGAGAGACTTCAACTTCTCGCTTAACGGACTCACAGGATTTGACCTTCACGGCAAGACAGTCGGCGTCATCGGGACAGGCAGGATAGGCAGAGTATTCATAGATATCTGCCGGGGCTTCGGTATGAACGTTATCGCCTATGACGCTTTCCCGGCGGCAGACAGCGGTATCAGGTATGTATCCCTGGACGAGTTATTTGAAAAGAGCGATATCATTTCACTGCATTGCCCGCTGACAGACGATACGAGACACTTGATAAATGAAGATGCCATCGGAAAAATGAAAAAAGGCGTCGTGATACTGAACACGTCCAGAGGCGCTCTTATTGACGCGGACGCGCTTCTTGAAGGTATCAAGGCGAGAAAGGTAGGTGCAGCGTGTCTTGATGTTTATGAAGAGGAGGCTTCCCTTTTCTTTGAGGACAGATCGGGACATATCCTTAACGACGAACGTCTTGCACGCCTGATATCCATGCCCAATGTTATCGTGACATCTCATCAGGCATTTCTTACCGCGGAAGCGCTCGGCAACATCGCGGAAACAACCATGAACAATATCAGGTCTTATTATGAGAATGACGGTATATGCGATAATGAGCTGTGCTACCATGACGGAAAGATAGATACCTTAAAGAGTGACCGTAAAGAACGATGCTTCTGAACCGCAAGAAGGCGGTAAAGACGGTTCCCTATCCTCTGAATATATGACAAATCCCGGTTCCGGACCGTATCTGCACGGCCCGGAACTTTTTTTATCTTTATTTCAAAAAAAACTTGACAAAACAGAAATACCATGTTATAATACAAATGTTATATAACAAATGTTATGATAAAGGAGAGCAGTATGCCGCCAAAAACAAGAATAACAAAAGAAATGATAATCGGCGCGGGACTGGAAATTGTGCGCTCGGAGGGTGAGACTGCCCTGAATGTCCGCAAGGTCGCGGCAAAGCTCGGCTGTTCCACCCAGCCGGTGATGTATCACTATAAGACGGTGGAAGGGCTGAAAGCGGACGTTTATGCTGCCGCCGACGAATTCCATACGGGATATATAATGCCCCCCTGCGAAAACTCCGGCAATCCGGCGCTGTCGATAGGACTACGGTATATCCGTTTCGCAGATGAGGAGAAGCATCTGTTCAGATTTCTTTTCCAGTCGGGGAAATTCCGCGGCACTGACCTGAGAAAACTGATCTCTTCCGATGAACTGTCACCAATGATACAGGCTGTCTGCGGGCAGGCAGGACTTTCGGAAATACAGGCAAAAGAGGCGTTTGAAACACTGTTCGTCTGTGTTCACGGAGCGGCGGGCATGCTTGCGAATAACGATATGGAATTTGATGAAGCTTACTATGCGAGAATGCTCAGAAATATATTTACAGGAGTTGTGGGAGTCCTGAAAGGAGAGAAAAATGAAGAAGATATTTGACAGGAATGAAGTGACATTCGCAATAATACTGATAGTTGTTTACGTGGTGGGTTCCTCGGTCATGATGAATCTTTCGGAAGCGGTCGGTACCGGCTTTCTATTTGAGACCGTATTCACTGTCGCGCTTTTCATCGTTCTTGCCGTATTCATCACGAAAAACGGTTTACAGGAGCATCTCGGTCTGTGTAAGCCGGAAGTGCCGGCGGGAAAGATGCTGCTGTATATCCCGCTTCCGGTCATCGCGGCAGTGGGTGTTATATTCGGTTTCGCTCCGCAGTATGAACCTCTTGTGCTGGTGTTTCATACCGTGAGCATGCTGTTTGTGGGATTTCTCGAAGAGATCATCTTCCGCGGATTTCTGTTCCGGGGCATGGCAAAGAACAATATGACCGCGGCAATAATAGTTTCCGCCGTCACGTTCGGCGTCGGACATATCGTAAACCTGCTGAACGGTTACGATCTTGTGAGCGCTCTCATTCAGATAGTATATGCCGTTGCTGTGGGATTTCTGCTTATATTCATATTTGTACGCACAGGAAGCCTTATCCCGTGCATCGCGTTCCATTCGCTGAACAATATACTGGCGGGATTCGGGTCGGCGCGGATACTTGCAGATATCGCCGGAAGCGAACAGGGCGGACAGATGCTCAATGTCGGCATAAGGACAGCACTTGCGGCGGCGTATCTGGTTTATGTGCTTGTCTGCACACCGAAAAAAGTTAATCTGAAATAATTGAAAAGGAAAAAACAATGAACAATTACATAATACGAAAAGAAACAAAAGAAGACTACAGAGAAGTCGAGTACCTTATCAGGGAATCATTCTGGAACGTCTATCGTCCGGGCTGCACCGAACATTATGTTATCCATGTGCTTCGCGGCGATCCCGCATTCGTGAAGGAGCTTGACTTTGTCATGGAGCAGGACGGCAGGATCATCGGACAGAATATGTTCATGAAAACCGTGATAAACGCGGACGACGGCAGGAACACAGATGTCCTCACCATGGGTCCTATATGTATCACGCCGGAACTGAAACGCATGGGTTACGGAAAGAAACTGCTTGACTACTCGCTGGAAAAGGCAGCTGAACTCGGATACGGCGCAGTACTGTTCGAGGGGAACATTGACTTTTACGGCAAGAGCGGGTTTGACTACGCAAGTAAATTCGGCATACGTTATCACGATCTGCCGGAGGGCGCGGACGCGTCATTCTTCCTTTGCAAAGAACTGATACCCGGATATCTGGACGGTATCACCGGAGTGTATCAGACACCCGCCGGATATTATGTCGATGAAGCCGACGCCGGAAAATTCGACGAGGGCTTTCCCGAAAAAGAAAAGCTGAAACTTCCGGGACAGATATTTGAATAACAGGAAACTTCCGACAGCGCACATAAGAAAGATGTGCGCTGTTTTTTATCTGATATCGGTGTGCGCCTAAAAAAATTCAAACGCCTTATTGCCATATCAGCGGGAATGTGGTATAATATGACAAGTGATATCAACGGTACCGAACGGAGAATACACAATGGAACTGAATTATTGCACCCGGTGCGGCTCGCCGCTTACATACAGGGTCATAGGGGACGAGGGTGAGCAGAAATACTGTTCACGCTGTGACACTTTCTTTTTTGACAATCCGGCAGTCTGTGTGCTTACGGCTATCATAAACGAAAAAGAAGAGATACTGTTACTGAAACAGAACTATATCTCCGAGAAGAACTACACTCTGTGTTCGGGGTACGCCAAAAAGGACGAGACACTTGAGCAGACCGTCGCACGCGAAGTGCTTGAGGAGACAGGACAGCACGTTCTGTCCTGCCGTTATATACGCAGCTTCTGGTACAAGCCGAAGGGACTGATAATGGCGGGATTCGCCGCATACGTAAACGAGAGCGCGTTCAATCATTCAAGCGAAGTGGACGGCCTTATGTGGGCGGACTACGGCAAAGCCCTTAAACTTATCGAAAGAGAAAACAACTATTCCGGAGAACTTCTGGATATGTGTTCGGATAAACTGAAAGCAGGTGAATAAAATGGATATCAGACAGGCAAACGAGACGGATACCGGAACAGTCAGAGAGATCACCCACAGGACTATTACGGCTGTTTATCCGCACTACTACCCCGCCGGAACGGTAACTTTCTTTCTTAAACACCACAGCGCCGAAAATATATCAGCAGATATTGCTGCGGGACGTGTATTCCTGCTGTACGATGACAGGCAGGAAGCTGTCGGCACTGTTACCGTGAAGGGCAATGAGATATGCAGGCTGTTTGTTCTTCCGGAATTTCAGGGTCAAGGCTTCGGAAAGGAACTGATAGGATACGCGGAAACAGAGATAGGCAGGAATCACAGCGAAATAACAGTTGACGCCTCACTTCCGGCAAAACCCGTATATCTGAAACTCGGCTACAAAGAAACGGAGTTCCGTACCGAAAAGACATATTTCGGCGATCATCTTTGTTATGACGTTATGAAGAAAAACATCGGATAAATTTCAGAAAGGCAGGATACGGATATGTCAGGAAAAAGAAAACCGGCTCCCCCTGTCGGATATGCTTCGGGGGAATACGCGGTCGGAACAAGCTGTTTCACAATAACGGACAAAGGCAGAAAAAAGGTGATCGGCGACGGTACCGAAGACCGCAGGATCGCAGTCAGAATGTACTTTCCGATCAGCAAAGACGCCGCTTACGGAAAGAAATACGCGCCTATGTTCACCGAAGCAAAAAAGGCGGCGGTAATGAGATCGTTTCATATAAAAAATGTCAGCGATGACATGAACTATGCCGAGTATTACGAAGATGTACCCGCGGCGGAAGGAAAATTCCCGCTTATAATGTTCAGCATGGGATATAACGCTTACGTTGAGTGCAACTCGTTTCTTCTGTGCGCTCTCGCAAGCCGCGGATATGTGATCGCGTCGGTCGGACACGCTCACGAGGCTGTCGAGAACGATTATGACGACGGTACCACAGACCTGTTTGACAGACGGATAAACAAAGCAATGTACACAAACATGATCGGGGCGGTCATTGCTCAGTCCGGACTCCTGAAAAAGAAGCTCGGTCACGCCGAAGCCGCCGTGAAGTTCGACGAGTTCCAGAACAGATATACGCCCTTTCTGAAGATCCGTGCGGCAGAGTGGGTAAAGGATATGGAAAGTGCGCTCAAAGCCGTAAAAGAAAGATATTCCGGCTGCATCGACCTCAGCCGCGGAACAGGCGCTTCCGGACATTCCCTCGGCGGCTGCACCGCATATCATCTCTGCCGGTACAGCGACGGGTTTTCCTGCGGGATAAACATAGACGGCGCGCTTTTCGGAGACTTCACCGGAAAGACTATGGAAAAGCCGTTCTGCCAGATAAGCTGCCGGCAGAATGTGAACTGCCAGACAAGACCGCTTCTGAATACTGCCACCGACACCTATCATGTAGTTTTCGACGACATGGCGCATATAGGATTCACGGACGCGAAATTCTTTATCCCTGTAAGCTTCATTGCGGGAAAACTCGACCCGGACGAGATGTTCAGACATCTTGTGTATTGCCATATCGCCTTTTTTGATAAATACCTCAAGGGAAAAGATACGGCATTTGACGGACCGCAGTCGGACAAAGTCCGGTACACCAAAATATAAATGCCGGAAGGAGACCGTATGAATGTTTATGACTTTGACGGAACTATATATTATACGAACTGCACCGTAAGTTTCTTTATATGGTGCGCGCTCAGGCACCCGAAACTCTGTTTCACCTACGCGCCGAAAACCGCGGTATATGCACTGCTGTATAAAACCGGAAAAATACCGAAATACAAAGCGATACTCCAGCTTTACACATTTCTCGGAATGATAGATGATTTCGATGAACAGATCGAAAAATACTGGGACAAGCATGAGAAACGGATATCCGCGTGGTACCTCGCACAGAAGAAACCGGACGATCTTATTATCAGCGCTTCGCCGGATTGCATCATAGCTCCGGTCGCCAGGAGACTCGGCGTAAATCATATTGCTTCCGAGTATGACCGCGAATACAATGTACTGCTGAACAATCTTATGTTTGCCAAAGAAAAGGCAAGATACATATTTGACCACGGCTTTCCCGTGATAGACAATTTTTATTCCGATTCCCTGTCTGATACGCCTATCGCCTTATGTGCGGAAAAGGCTTTTTTAATAACGGATAAAGCCCGTAAGATCAATGACTGGCCGGAGCTTGACAAGGAAACAATGAAGAAAGTCCGGCGCGAGATAAATACAGGAACAGACATACACCTCGAATGAAATGTGATCCTTGAACGCCGCTGAACGATACTATCGTTCATTTTATCGGCGAGTAGTGCGCCGTTTTTGAAAAAGCCTTTTTGCTTCCTGCAAAACATGACGGCGGTTATTTTTTACAATCCCCTTGCAATTCCCGCCAAAATATGCTATAATACCATTGAAGCCGTGGCGCTGCGGCGCAGGTAAAGCAAGGTGTATATCGCTCTCGGGGCAGTTTCCCGTTCTTCGGGACGGAGACTGTTGTAATAGGAGGGCGATAAGTGTGAGTTTCTTATCCGTACTGATCGAGCTTATTGGTGAGACGGTACATATGATAATGCTCAATGCTTCGCACATCGGGGCATTGTTAGATCTTTTTCGCGAATGGCTTAACACCAAACGCAAATAAAAAGAGAACTAACCACCGTGCTTTCTGAGGGTTCGGTGGTTAGTCTCTAATCATCTTAACTGCTCCGAGAGCAAGCCTATTGCTCTGTTGCTACAGTTATTATACCACAGTTTCCCGTCGTTGTCAATAGATAACGGCGGTTATTTTTTTCGGAAGCAATATTTTTATATATATTTATATATACTACTTTACAAATCTTAAAATATGTGCTATAATTACAATATATAGGTGTGGTGGCATTTACTCCGTGTCTATATATGGCATTTTACAGGAATTTACCCCGCAAATGCGGGGAATAAAATGGAAAGGAAAACGTCTATGAAACGAGCGAAAACAAAAATTCTGACCGTATTCCTGTCACTGTGCATGATAATTTCGTGCATGGTGGGAATGAGTGTGACGGCGAGCGCAGAGTCAAAGCCTATTGCCGTAAACACGATTTACAACATCGGCGACGCCTTTGTTGTGTCTGCGGATGGTACCCTCATTGTTAATGATGATTTAGATAACACAACAGCGGACTTGGATGCTGGTAGTTATGCTGTTCCTCAACCGGGTTATAATTCTGATTTTCATCAGTGGGTATTTAGTTTAGGGAATTTTATTTTTTTATCCCTCGGAAACGGCACGGCCGACGAGAGCGAGACTGTCACCGGTATTAAGTGCGTAAGCGGTGACGGAACTTCTGGTAATCCATACAAATTTGAGTTGGTTACCGGTTCTTCCACACCCCAGACATCAACCCTTACAAACACAACGACTACATGGAGCGGTGAATACACTGTCAGCAGCGATGTAACGATCAGCAGCGATGTTACCGTTTCAGATGATACCACACTTAATATTGCCGAGAACGTAACAGTGACCGTCAACGGCAGCATCAACGCCGAGGGCAAGACCCTTACCGTATCGGGCAATGGTACGCTCGATGTAAAGGGCGCTAACGGCACAAACGGCGCAAACGGCAACGGCGGCGACATGGGCGGCGACGGCGACACTGGCAACACTGGCGGTAACGGCATTACCGGCAATGTCATTGTCAACGGAGCAACTGTCACAGTTACCGGCGGCAACGGCGGCAAAGGCGGCAGCGGCGGCAACGGAACATATTACGGCGGCACCGGCGGCAACGGCGGCACCGGCGGTAATGGCATTAGAGGTGATCTTACTGTCAACAGCGGCTCAGCCACAGTGACCGGCGGAAACGGCGGAAACGGCGGAGACTACGGAAGCGGAGATTGGAACAGCGGCAACGGCGGCAACGGCGGCAATGGTGGAAGAGGCGTTCTCGGTAACGTTACAGTCACCGACGGCACAGCCACAATGACCGGCGGCGCTGGCGGCCACGGCGGCTTCGGCGTCGGAGACGGCAGCCGCGGCTCTTCCACTGCTGCTGTCTCCGGAACGATCACCGGCATCGCGCAGGAAAGCGATAACAACAGCAATTGGTCTGCCGTTTCCGGCACATCTTCAACCAAGCGGTATGTTAAGGTTGAACCAGCACCTGCAGCGCCCGTGTGGAGCGGTGAAATCACTTTCACCGAAAATGCGACGATCAACAGCAATGTTACCGTTTCAGCCGATACCACACTTACTATTGCCGAGGGCGTAACAGTGACCGTCAACGGCAGCATCAACGCTGAGGGCAAGACCCTTACCGTAGAGGGCAAGGGTGCGCTCGTTGTAAACGGTAATACCGGCACAAACGGCATAGACGGCGACAATGGCGGCGCTGGCGGCAACGGCAGCACTGGCGCTCACGGCATTATCGGCAATGTCATTGTCAACGGAGCAACTGTCACTGTGACCGGCGGCAAAGGCGGCAACGGCGGCAAGGGCGGCGACTCCAACACGTTTGGAGGCACCGCCGGCATCGGCGGCAACGGCGGTAATGCCATTAAAGGTGATCTGACTGTCAACAGCGGCACAGTCACAGTGACCGGCGGCAGCGGCGGCAACGGCGGCAACGGCGGCGACGGAGATTGGGAATGCAGCGACGGCGGCAACGGCGGCAATGGTGGAAGAGGCGTTGACGGTAACGTTACAGTCACCGACGGCACAGCCACAATTACCGGCGGCGCTGGCGGCAGCGGCGGTCACGGCGCCGGCGGCGGCGGCTTAGGCGGCAGCAGCGACGGCAGCCGCGGCTCTTCCACTGCTGCTGTCTCCGGAACTATCACCGGCAGCGTGCAGGAAAGCGATAACGGAACAGCCTATACTGCCGCTTCCGGCACAACTTCAACTAAGCGGTATGTTAAGGTTGAACCAGTGCCCGTGTGGAGCGGTGAAATCACTTTCACCGAAAATGCGACGATCAACGGTGACGTTACTGTTTCAGCTGATACCACACTTACTATCGCCGAGGGCGTAACAGTGACCGTCAACGGTGCTGGTAGCACTAACTTGGGTGCAATCGAGATCAACAACGGTATAACCCTGACCGTCAAAGGCGGCGGAACTTTGGCGGTAAGTGGTGCAGACAATTCGGAATTGTTTGATGGGTCAGGTCAAAATGGTATAGAGAATTTTGGCACTCTGTCTGTTGCAAACGCCACGGTAAACGTCACAGGCGGTGATAGTGATTCTGCCAATGGAGACGGAGGTTATGGAATCGAATTAGGAACTATTACAGTTTCCGGCGGTACGTTAAATGCCACAGGCGGCAATTCCGGAGACACGACCGAAGGTGCAACCGGTATTACTAACAGCTCTATTACTGTTTCCGGCGGTAAACTGAATGCCGTGGGCGGAAACGGCGGAGGAAACCAAGGAACTGATATGAGTTCTGCGCCTGGCGACGGCGGTTTTGGCATTAGCAACGGCTCGATAACTGTCACCGGCGGTGAGCTCACAGCGGTCGGCGGCGAAAAAGGGACTGGCTTAGTAGGAGGTGCTTGTGAGAATCCGGTTAACGGAGCGGGAATTGATGAGTACACCACTATCACCGGCAGCGCGCAGGAAAGCGATGACGGAACAGCCTATACTGCCGCTTCCGGCACATATCCAACTAAGCAGTATGTTAAGGTTGCACCCGCAGGCGCGGCAACCCTTACAAACACAACGACTACATGGAGCGGTGAATACGATGTCAGCAGCGATGTAACGATCAGCAGCGATGTTACCGTTTCAGCTGATACCACACTTACTATTGCCGAGGGTAAGACAGTGACCGTCAACGGCAGCATCAACGCCTCGGGCAAGACCCTTACCGTAGAGGGCAAGGGTACGCTCGTTGTAAACGGCACAAACGGCGCAAACGGCGCAAGCGGTAACGGCAGCGGCAACATGGGCGGCCGTGGCGGCAATGGCAGCAATGGCGGTAACGGCATTATCGGCAATGTCATTGTCAACGGAGCAACAGTCACAGTTACCGGCGGCAACGGCGGCAGCGGTGGCAACGGCGGTAATGGCACTTTATACGGCGGCAACGGCG
Organism: uncultured Clostridia bacterium; assembly: GCA_947166945.1. Lineage (GTDB taxonomy): Bacteria > Bacillota > Clostridia > Oscillospirales > Ruminococcaceae > Ruminiclostridium_E. Next base: position 1,354 of record CAMVGH010000051.1, on the reverse strand, counting down.
GCAACGGCGGCAACGGCGGCGCTGGCATTTCTGGTAATCTGACTGTCAACAGCGGCTCAGCCACAGTGACCGGCGGATACGGCGGAGACGGCGGAGACGGCGGAAACGGCGAATACGGCGAAGGCAACGGCGGCGATGGCGGCGACGGCGGCATCGGCGTTTCCGGCAATGTTTCTGTCACCGGCGGCTCAGCCACAGTGACCGGCAGCAACGGCGGCTACGGCGGCGGCGGCGGCCACGGCGGCGGCGACCCCGGCGTCTACGGTTCCGCAGTCTCCGGAACGATCACCGGCAGCGCGCAGGAAAGCTATGACAACAACACTTGGTTTGCCATTGACGGCTCACTTTCAAGTGCGCTGTATGTTAAGGTTACGGCGGCAGCAGCAGCCCACACCCACAGCTTCACATACTCCGCAGACGGCGCGACTATAACGGCAGAGTGTTCCGTGAACGGCTGCCCGCTTACGGCGGATCCCACACTTACAATTGCTGCTCCCACTCTGACAACATACGGCGGTACGGGCGAAGCGGGTGCAACGCTCACAGGCGCTGACGCTTTTAACGCTGCTACCGACCTTGGACTTGCTCCGGGCAATATCCAGTACAGCGGAACAGGCACAACGACCTATGCTAAAACTACAACACCGCCGACAGCAGCCGGAACATATAAGGCTGAAATAACAGCGGGTACGGCTACGGCTTATGTTGAGTACACTATCGCAAAGGGAACTCCTACCATAACAACAGCACCGACAGCATCGGATATAACATACGGACAGCAGCTTTCCGACAGTACGCTTTCCGGCGGTGCGGCAAGCGTTGACGGTACTTTCGCGTGGAAAACACCGACAACAGCTCCTGCTGTTTCTGACAGCGATACTACCGAATACACAGTGGTATTCACTCCGACAAACAGCACAAGTTATTCCGCAGTCGAAACGACTGTAACACTTACGGTAAGCGAGGCAGACCCGGTATATACCACTCCTACAGGTTTTACAGCAACCTACGGGCAGACACTCGCAGATGTGACACTCCCTACAGCCGATAATGGTACATGGAGCTGGCAAGATCCCGATACTACAGAGGTAGGTGATATCACTGTTGGCGCTCCTAGTAATTTCTTAGCTAAATTTACGCCAAATGACACCGATAATTATAATATTATTGAAGATGTCAATATACAGATCACAGTAACTCCGGCAGCTGCAAGCGTTGCGACTGCTCCCACGCCGAACAGCCTTACATACAACGGTTCCGCACAGGCTCTTGTAACAGGGGGAACAGGAACCAACGGTACAATGCAGTACAGCACGACCTGGACAGGCACATATAGCGAAACTATCCCGACAGG
>CAMVGH010000050.1 GCA_947166945.1 uncultured Clostridia bacterium | reverse complement strand
ATCATTGCGCACATCGCGCACGCTATGCAGGCGTCGTCGTCGATGCAGTGCGCAGTGTAATAGCCCTTCTTGTTGAGCTTTTCCTGCTGAATTTCGACTATCTTTTTCGGACAGGCCGTGACGCAGAGTCCGCAGCCTTTGCAGCGGTCGAATTCAACTGTCATTTTTGCCATTGACATGACTTCCTTTCTTTTATTATTTATTTGTGTTAGGAATTATCGTTGATACAGCGATATCCGGCATCTACCGTTCTTCCCAGATGTTCCGGACATATCGCTTTACTGTGTAGGGCGCCGGGGCATTTTCCGGCATTGCTCCTTCTATCGCGCAGGTAGCCGTTACCGGCAGCCCGGTTAGCTTGGAGACTTCCTCCGCAAACTCCAGCGAATCGGCTACCGCCGCGGCAGCCGTCTCCGCTCCGAGGGTGGAATTATTGACTATGCCTGTGCAGCGCACGCTTCCCGACTCTTCTATCTCCCGCATCAGCGCAGCCGTATCGGCAGCCTCCTTTGTGAGATATCGGTATTTGTTGATGACATAGAGTATGTCTCTGTCGTCAAACCCGTTGATTATCGGCGCGAACCGTCCCAGAGCCTTTGCTCCCTCATCGTCCCCGCCCACATCTATAACAATGTATCTGCCGCTTTTCAGCAGGCTTTCGAGCGGGATATTCAGCGAGGGGATATCAAAGTTGCTGTTCGCGTAAACGGGGGCGAAAATATCTATCCCGTTTTCACCGAACAGCTTTTCAAAATCCGCTGTACGGAAGTATGGATTCACGATATCGAGGTCGATGACGGTGCATTTATGTCCGTCTTTCGCGATATCGAGGGCGAGATTGACGGAAAAGTTCGTTTTTCCTGCCCCGTAATGCCCGGTAACTACTGTGAGCTTCTTATACCGCATACGGATCACATACCGAACATCTGCATGATCGCGGCTGTACCGTACTGATAGCGGCCGGATCTGTCTATGTAATCAATGAGAGAAGAGCCTATCGCAGCGAAGATACCCGCAAACGCTATGCTCAGTATGATGCCGAGGACCAAGGAGATCGCTTCGATTATAAGCATTGCCTTGCAGTATCTTTTCCTGCTCTCGGGTCCGTCGCCGAATCCCCATACAAACAGGAAAATGAGGCTGATAAAGCTGAACCATGTTGTGACGATGATAGTAAGCACCCATTTGCCGAGGCTCATCTCCTCCTGCTGCTGTACCGGAGGGGGAGCGTAGTTATACACGGGAGCCTGCGGCGCGGGCTGACCGGTGGTATTTACATACTGTGCTCCGGGCTGCTGCGGATTGCCGGAAACATACTGCGAACCGCCCTCGGGAGGGATATTCGCCACATTTTCACCGCATCTTGTACAGAAGCGCTCATCGTCCATGAGAAAATTACCGCATCTTGTGCATCTTTTAGCCATAACAATGATCCTTTCTCAAAGAAAAATAATCGTACACTATATAATAACACACTTTTTAAAAAAAATCAACTGTTTTTGAAATTTATTTATTCGTAACGTTGCAGCACTGCATTTTCATCTGTTTACGTTTTCGTTTGCTATTGATTTTCTCTTATTTATTTGATATAATATACTATATCAACTGTCTTCGGAGGTCGTGAATATGAAACTACTGGTCATAGACGGCAACAGCATAATTAACCGCGCGTTTTTCGGCATAAAGCTCCTGTCAAACAAGAAGGGTGTTTTCACCAACGCCATAACCGGTTTTATGAATATATATCTGAAACTGCTGGCGGAATACAGTCCCGACGGTGCCGCCGCGGCATTCGATCTGAAAGCCCCGACTTTCCGGCACAAGGCGTACGAGGGTTACAAGGCGGGCAGGCACGGTATGCCGGACGAACTCGCGATGCAGCTGCCGTATGTGAAAGACATACTGCGCGCTCTCGGGGTGCGGGTGGTAGAGTGCGAGGGATACGAGGCGGACGATATTCTCGGGACGCTCGCTCATGCCTGCGAGCAGGCAGGCGGGGAGTGCATACTGGCTACAGGCGACCGTGACTCGTTCCAGCTCATAACCGACAAGACCTTTGTAAATCTTGCTTCCAACAAGGAAGATATCCTTTATACTCCGGAGAAGATATCCGAGGTATATGGCGTAACGCCGGAGGAAATGCTGGAAGTCAAGGCACTCATGGGCGATTCCAGCGACAATATCCCCGGAGTAAAGGGCATAGGCGAAAAGACCGCTCTGGCTCTTATACAGAAATATCACACCATAGATAATATTTTCGCGGACGTTGCCGCCGTTGAAGCGGGCAAGTCGGTGAAAGAAAAGCTTTCCTCCGGAGAAGAAAGCGCCCGTCTCAGCCGTATGCTGGGAGAGATAGTAAAAAATGCCCCCATAGACTGCGATACGGAGCATTACAGATTCGGAGCGCGTGACGAGGAGAAGCTTGCCGCGCTGCTCACCGATCTGGAGATGTTTGCTCTGCTGAAGAAGCTGAAAGTGTCTGCCGGCGCGATAGATTCGGCTGCTGCCGCAAAAACGGCTGAAACTGTGACGGCGGAAGGCCGCGCCGATATACCGGAGCTTGACGGTTCGGTACCGGATTACCTTCTGGACGGGGACGGGAAACTGTGGAAATACGTGAACGGTACGGAAAGCGAAGCGGATAAGTCCGAGCTTGCGGACGGTTCCCCGAAGCGTACCTTTGACATAAAGTCGATGCTTACCGTGCTTGACTGTCCTGTAAACGGGGTGGTGTTCGATTCCACGCTTGCGGCATATCTGCTGAATACGGGGGCTTCCGGATATTCTCCGGAAATGCTCTGTGCCGCCTATGACGTGCCTTACGGAGACGGCGGAGCGCAGGTGATACACAGGCTTAACGGGATCCTTTACGGAAAACTCTGCGAAGAAGGCATGGAGAAGCTGCTGCGTGAGATAGAAATACCGCTTGCGGGGGTGCTGGTCTCAATGGAAAAAGAGGGTATCGCCGTTGACAGAGACGCCCTTGTACGGTTCGGGGAACGGCTCTCGGAAGAAGCGAAAGACCTCGAACGGCAGATATTTGAATGTTCCGGACAGAAGTTCAATATAAATTCCCCGAAGCAGCTCGGAGAGATACTGTTTGAAAAGCTGAACCTGCCGCATGGAAAAAAGACGAAGACCGGTTATTCCACAAACGCGGAAGTGCTGGAGAGCCTTTCGGGAAAACACCCTGTAATCGAACTTATACTCCGTTACAGGGCTGTCACAAAGCTGGATTCTACCTACGCGAAGGGGCTGCTTGCCGAAATAGCCGGAGACGGGCGAATACACACCACCTTCAAGCAGACCGAGACCCGCACGGGGCGCATTTCCTCCGCCGAGCCGAATATCCAGAATATCCCTGTCAGAACGGAGCTTGGGAGGGAATTCAGACGGTTCTTCGTGGCAAAAGAGGGTTATCTGCTTGTAGATGCCGACTATTCGCAGATCGAACTGAGAATACTTGCTCACCTGTCGGGTGACAAGGCTATGATAGAGGCTTTCTGCAGCGGCGAGGATATCCATACCGTCACTGCGGCGCAGGTTTTCGGCATGCCGGTGGAATGGGTCACGCCTGAGATGAGAAGGAGCGCGAAAGCCGTCAACTTCGGTATCGTATATGGGATCGGGGCGTTTTCACTGTCCAAGGATATCAATGTTTCGGTGTCGCAGGCGGACGAGTATATCAGGTCTTACCTTGCGAAGTATCACGGAGTGGATACGTTCATGAATTCAACGATAGAGAACGGTGTCCGAAACGGCTATGTATCCACGATGTGGGGTCGCAGGCGCTATATCCCCGAACTTCTGGCCAAGAACAAGATACAGCAGGCTCTCGGAAAGCGTATGGCGATGAATGCGCCGGTGCAGGGGACTGCCGCGGATATAATAAAGCTTGCCATGATACGTGTATATGAAAGGCTTGCCGCGGAGAAGCTGGACGCAAAGCTTATTCTTCAGGTACATGATGAACTGATAGCGGAGGCGCGTGAGGACTGCGCCGCACGTGTGGCAGAGATAATCGCGTCGGAAATGGAGAACGCGGCAAAGCTAGCGGTGCCGCTCACGGTCGAGGCAAAGACCGGAAAAAGCTGGTATGAGGCGCACTGATGGATACGGTTGATTTTATAGCTTACGCGGAAAAGGCTTGCTTTGAGGATCCGTGGGACGAAACCGCCGTCCGTTCCGTGACGGGCAATGAGTACGGAATAGTGACGGTCGATGACGGAAAGGGGTATGCACTCGGCAGGATCTCCTTTGACGAAGCAGAGCTGTACCGCATAGCCGTCCTTCCTGAAAAACGCGGGAACGGGACCGGCAGAAAGCTCCTTGATGATTTTATTGCCGAATGTACACGCCGGGGGGCGGTGAAGATATTTCTCGAAGTCCGCAGCAGAAATGTTCCGGCAATTTCACTGTATGAACACGCAGGGTTCGTCAGATTGAGTGTTCGTAAAGGCTATTACCCCGATGATGACGCTGTTGTGTACATTTATGAATGTTGAAATTTCTCTGTGCGGTTTAAAATTTCTCAGCTTTTGTGAAAAATGCAGAAATTTGACCTTTTTACCGGAAAATTACCGGAAAACTATGGACAAATCGTGTATTTTATGGTATGATATATATGCTATTGTGAAATAATATCCTGTCCGGAGGTTATCAGATATGAAAGGTTCGTTGAGAAAATTTATACAGATGAACACTTTCCTGCTCGGGGGAGTAAGCGCGGTTCTGTTCATTATCCTCGCTGTCTGTGGGCTTACAGGCGGTAATATGGCGGTGCTGATAATCGCGCTGGCAGGTCTTGCGTTCAGCGCCGGATACTGCTTTTACAGCCTTTCCGCATACAAAACAAAGGTGATCGGACCCGCCGAAAAGCTTTCCGACGCGGCAGACGCTTATCTTGCCGGAGAGTATAAAAAAGGAGAAGTGAAGCTCAACACAGGCTCCGAGCTTGACAGTATCGCGAAGGCACTGTCTCTCACCTCCAGAACCAACGAGTTCGTTACCGAAGTGATCTCCGATGTGGCGAACGGCGACTTTACGCGTGATGTATCGAAGCTTCCCGATGACGTTGCCCTTACCAAAGGCCTGAAAAACCTCTTTTATAATATGTCCACCGCGTTCAGCGATATCTCCGGAGGAGCCGAGAAGGTGAACGAGGACGGCGCAAGAGTGTCGCAGGCGTCTCAGACGCTCTCGCAGGGCGTTACCGCTCAGGCAAGCACTGTTCAGGAGCTTGCATCTACTGTGAATGAAATAAGAAATGCCGTTGTCAAGAATGCCGAGAATGCCCGCGAAGCTCACCGCAACGCGGAAGAGGCAAGCGAGGCAGTGACCGAAGGTTCCGCAAAGATGCAGGAGCTTTTAAAGGCAATGGACGATATCAGCAAATCTACAAACGAGATACTCAAATTCAACAAGGTGATCGAAGATATAGCGTTCCAGACAAATATACTCGCTCTGAACGCGTCTGTTGAGGCGGCGCGTGCCGGTGAGGCAGGAAAGGGCTTCGCTGTGGTCGCGAGCGAGGTCAAGAACCTTGCGGTCAAGTCGCAGGAAGCTTCCCACCAGACGAGCAATGTTATCCAGAGCTGTGTGCAGAGTGTCCGTGAGGGCGTTGAGAAGACCCAGGAGACCGCAAGCGTGTTCACCACTATAGCGGAAAAGTCTGCACTTATCGGCGAGGGTCTGAATGTGATCTCGGAAGAGTGTGAACAGCAGTCCGAGGCTATCACACAGATAAATATAGGCGTGGAACAGATAAGCGGCGTTATCCAGAGCACTTCCATGACCGCGGACGAATGTGCGCAGTCGGCGTCCGAGCTTACAGACCGTTCCGGTGACCTGCGTGAGATCGTCGGCAGGTTCAGGTTTGCCGATATTGACAAGCTGCGTCCGGCATCAAGGACGTCCGGAAAGACTGCCGCGAAAGCAGCTAAATCTTCATACAGCGCTTCTGCCGCTCCCGTAAAGCCGGCTGAACCGGCACCGGCTCCGAAGCCCGCGCCAAGACCCGCTTCGGCACCCAAGGCTGCCGCATATACTCCGGCGCCGAAACCGGCTTCCGCTCCGGCTCCGAAAGCTGCTGCGGCACCTGCACAGAAGCCCGCTCCGGCACCGGCGCCTGCACTGAAACCCGCGCCTGTCCCGAAACCGGCTCCGAGACCAGCTCCGAGACCGGCTTACACTCCCGCTCCGAAGCCTGCGTCGGCTTCCGGTGAGTTCAAGCACGGCAAGTCGGCTATAATCACTCAGCCTTCCGGCAGCTATGCTACCGCTGAGTTCGTGGATATCCCCGATAACAAATATTGATCCGAAAAGCCGTGGGACAAGCGCTCACGGCTTTAGCCGTATTATGCGAGGAAAGTTTATGAAGCTGAATGAAGGATTTGAGAAGACGGTAACTTCCGAAACCGTTGAGCGCTGGAGATACCCGCGTTTTTTCGGTGAGAACTCCGGCGAGACGGCTCTGATAACCGGGACCGACGCAGTTCATATTTCGCGTGTGCTGAGAATGAAAAGCGGCGATCTCGCCATTGTGTGCGACGGTAACGGCACGGACTGCCTCTGCCGCATCGTTTCGGCGGAGGAGAAAGGGGTCGTGCTCGAGGTACTCGACCGAAGATCTTCCGAAGGTGAACCGACAGTAACGGTAAGGCTTTTCCAGTGTTTGCCGAAGTCGGACAAAATGGACTTTATAGTTCAGAAAGCCGTTGAACTCGGCGCTGCTGAGGTCATTCCCGTCATATCGAAACGGTGCGTGTCGCGCCCCGATGCAAAAACGGCGGCAAAAAAAGCTGAGCGCTGGCAGAGGATAGCGGAGGAAGCCGCAAAACAGTGCGGGCGCGGCAGAATACCCGAAGTGAGAGATATGCTTACTTTCGGTGAAGCTGTCAAGGTGCACGGAGACGGCGTTGGCATACTGTTCTATGAATGCGGCGGGGAACATCTGAATTCTCTTGTTGCCCCGGAAACCCGTTTGATAGACGTGTATATCGGTTCGGAGGGCGGATTTGAGGAAAATGAGGCTGAACTTGCAAAAAACGCCGGTATAATTCCCGCTACGCTGGGTACACGCATACTTCGCTGTGAGACAGCGCCGGTGGCGGCTCTCGCAGTTTTGATGAACCTTACAAATAATATGTAGGCTGTTTGTGCAATGTGACAAATTTGAAAATTTACTTGAAAAATAGCATAAAATGATATATAATATTTATGTAATATTCTGCCTGTTCCGACAGGCAGAAAATATTTCATTAAAAGGAAGGAAAATATTATGAATAAGAACGTTATCGCAATCCTTATAGGCGTTATCGCGATCCTTGCAGGCGCTCTCGCCGCATTCCTCATTATCCGCAAGAAGTTTGCCGCTGAGGACGATTTCGATGAATTCGAGGATTTTGATATGATCGGTGACGATGAGTTCTTCGATGAAGATGAATTCTTCAACGATGACGACGATTCCGATTTTGCTGTAAGCAACGACAATACAATGCCCTTCGCGGCAGGTGCGGAAGACGCACAGGGTACAAACGCAGAGACACTCTGAATCCACAGGAGGGCTCGATGATGAACAGATTTTTCAGAAAAGCAGCCGGCATTCTCGCCGCCGCAGTTATGGCAGTGAGCGCGGCTGTAATTCCGGCATACGCCGCCGATTCGAGACAGAAGCTGCCCGAAAATGACGCCATGGCTTTCGTTGACGGCATGGGCGCCGGCTGGAACCTCGGCAACGCGTTCGACGCGTGGGCTGCCAGAACACCCGCAGACGAACTTAACCTTGAAACTACATGGTGCGGAGCGAAGACCACCAAAGAGCTCATAAAGACTGTGAAAAGCGCAGGATTCAACACCATAAGGATCCCCGTGTCATGGCATAATCACGTTGACAAGGACTATAATATCAGCAGCAAGTGGATGGACCGTGTAAAAGAAGTCGTTGACTGGTGCATGGACGAGGGACTGTATGTCATCATCAATATCCATCACGACAACGATAAGAACGAATACGGCTATTACCGCCCCGGCAAGTCCGAGGAGACCCGTTCCGTAAAATACATTAAGAAGATCTGGGAGCAGGTAGCTGAGACTTTCAGGGATTACGGCGAAAAGCTCGTATTCCAGGGAATGAATGAGCCTCGTCTTACCGGTGACCCCAATTATGAATGGTGGTACAACAAGGACAACGTTCCGCAGACTGTAAAGGATGCGCTTGAGATCATAAACGAACTCAACCAGACATTCGTTGATGCGGTGCGAGCTTCCGGCGGAAACAACGCAGACCGCTATCTTCTTATAGTAGGCTACGCGGCAAAGCCCGATCAGCTCGGCATCCTCTCGCAGTATTTCAGAATGCCGAAAGACAGCGCAAAAGGCAGACTCATAGCAGACGCGCATTACTACGGTATCGGCGTAAAGACTTCTCCGGCTGTGATAGACGGACTGTACAAGGCATATTCCTCGAAGGGTATCCCGGTGGTCATCTCGGAGTACGGACTCAATGAGAACGGCTACAAGTACAGTGACAACACCGAGACAGCAGTGCAGAGAATGGGAGATTTCTTCTCCTATGCAAGAAACCGCGGTATTTCTGTCATCGTATGGGACAACAACTACGGCGGCAAGGGTATTTCAACCAGCCATAAGTTCATTGACCGCAAGACGGCAAAGGTCATCACTCCGGAGATAGTAAGCGCGATCACAAAGGCGGGCGCTCCGGCTCTTGCGTCGTCCGGCAGCACAAAGACCGCGGCTTCTGCTACAGGCTCAGGATATACCGGTACTAACTCTTCCGGCGCGGCGTTCAGAGTGACTGCGGCATCGACCGTTGCAAAGAAAGCCACACTCTCGTGGAACAAAGTCTCCGGGGCAGCAAAATATGCTGTATATCAGTACAAGGACGGCAAGTACAAACTGCTCTCGGATAAGCTCACAAAGACGTCCGTGACAATAGGCGGACTTACCTCCGGAACACAGTATAAATTCCTGGTTCGCGCTTATGTGAACGGAAAGTGGACTGTTGCGACAAGCAAGGAAATAGTCAGGGTAACATCAAAATAAGAAATAACGGACGGACTCAGGTTCGTCCGTTTTTGCAATACCGGAAAAAATAAATTGCGGAAATTTCTGCAAAAATGACCGAAAAAGTCTTGACCAAAAACAAAAAACATAGTATAATATTATTGTGTTTTTGTGGGACGTCCCACACCTAAAATAAGGTAAAACTAAATTTTACAATATCAGAAAGGTAAGGAGAAAACGACTATGATCACAAAAAATCAGAATGTCCTCAAGTGGTTTGAAGAGATGAAGGCTCTCTGCAAGCCCGACAACGTTGTCTGGATCGACGGCAGCGAGGAGCAGCTCGCACAGCTGCGTGAGGAAGCTTTCAGAACAGGTGAGATGATAAAGCTCAATGAGGAGAAGCTCCCCGGCTGTATCTACCACAGAACAAAGCCCAACGACGTTGCACGTGTAGAGGACAGAACATTCATCTGCTCCCGCAGAAAAGAAGACGCAGGTCCGACCAACAACTGGATGGATCCCAAGGAAATGTACGCAATGCTCACCCCCATGTATGACGGAGTGATGAAGGGAAGAACAATGTATGTTATCCCTTATTCCATGGGACCTATCGGCTCGCCTATCGCTAAGGTCGGATTTGAGCTTACAGACTCTATCTATGTCGTTCTCAATATGGCTATCATGACAAGAATGGGCGACAAGGTCATCGAAGCATTCCCCGATGACAGCAATGACTTCGTGCGCGGTCTCCATTCCAAGGCTGATGTTGACCCCGAGAAGAGATACATCGTTCAGTTCCCGGAGGACAACACTATCTGGTCCATAAACTCCGCTTACGGCGGAAACGTTCTGCTCGGCAAGAAGTGCTTCGCGCTGCGTATCGCGTCCTTCCAGGGCAAGAACGAAGGCTGGATGGCTGAACATATGCTTATTCTCGGCGTTCAGAAGCCCGACGGCACAACCACATATATCACAGCTGCATTCCCGTCAGCCTGCGGCAAGACCAACCTTGCAATGCTCATTCCGCCTGAGGGATACAAGAAGAAGGGCTACAAGGTATTCACAGTCGGCGATGATATCGCTTGGATGAAGCAGGGTCCCGACGGCAGACTTTACGCTATCACCCCCGAGAACGGCTTCTTCGGAGTTGCTCCCGGAACAAACGCAAAGTCCAACTTCAATGCTCTTGAATCTACAAAGAAGAACGCTATCTTTACAAACGTTGCTATCAACAAAGACGATATGACGGTTTGGTGGGAAGGTCTCGACAAGAACCCGCCGGAGAACGCTCAGGAATGGACAGGGCTCGATGTAAACGGCAAGGAATGGACATCTCAGATAGATGAAAAGACCGGCAAGAAGAAGGTGCTCGCTCACCCGAACAGCCGTTTCACAGCTCCGGCTCAGAACTGCCCGTGTCTCTCGCCCGAGTTCAACAACCCGAACGGTGTGCCGATCTCCGCTATGATATTCGGCGGCAGACGCGCTTCCACAACTCCGCTGGTATATCAGTCCTTTGACTGGACACACGGTACTTATGTAGGTTCCGCTGTCTCTTCCGAGACTACTGCGGCAGCTACCGGCGCGGTAGGCGTGCTCCGTCATGATCCTATGGCTATGAAGCCCTTCATCGGCTACAATGTTGGCGACTACTGGAACCACTGGCTCGAAATGGGCGAAAAGCTCGGCGACAAGGCTCCGAAGATCTTCAACGTAAACTGGTTCAGACAGGACGAGAACGGCAATTTCATGTGGCCCGGATTCGGCGATAATATGCGTGTTCTTGACTGGATCATCGACCGCTGCGAAGGCAAGGTAGATGCAGTTGAGACTCCTATCGGCTTTGTTCCGAAGCCCGAAGATATCAATATCGAAGGTCTTGAGGGCGAGGTTTCCCTCGATACAGTAAAGCATCTCGTTGACGTTGACAAGGATCTCTGGAAGAAGGAGATCAAGGAAATGCGCAGATACTATGACGAGGACATCAAGGCAAAGGGCGGCAATATCCCGCAGGCTCTCTACGATGAACTCGACAAGATCGAAGCAAGACTCGGCAAGTAATTGTTCATACGATCGCCCCGCAGGTACGGAGACCCGTATCTGCGGGACTTTTTGTATATTATGGCATTATCTGTTCATAATTGAATATGCATAAGTGTATGATTTGGAAAATTTTTTATTATATTTCAAAAAGGTATTGCCAAAAAACACATATTGTGGTATGATATAAGAACAGTGACCACAATATATTGTTGATATGGCTGCTGGTGCAGCCGATAACAGCATAAGGACACACCACATGACAGGAGGATCACGAATGGGAAAGAATGAGAGACAGCCCGTTGACAGCGTAGCAGCCCTTGAAGCGGAGCTGAAACGTGTCAGAGAGGCACAGAAGAAGTACTCGGTCTATACGCAGGAGCAGGTAGATAAGATATTCCTTGCTGCCGCTTCCGCAGCTAACAAAGCGAGAGTAAAGCTCGCTAAAATGGCAGTGGAAGAGACAGGCATGGGCGTTGTTGAGGATAAGGTCATCAAGAACAACTACGCTGCCGAATATATCTACAACGCTTATAAGTTCACAAAGACCTGCGGCGTGATCGAGGAGGATAAGGCTTACGGTATCAGGAAGATAGCCGAACCGCTCGGAGTGATCGCGGCGGTCATACCTACCACCAACCCCACCTCTACCGCTATATTCAAGGCTCTCATATCGCTGAAGACAAGAAACGGTATCATTTTCAGCCCGCATCCCCGTGCAAAGCAGTCAACTATCGAGGCTGCAAGGATCGTGTATGAGGCTGCGGTGAAAGCGGGGGCTCCGGAGAACATAATCTCGTGGATAGACGCTCCTTCGCTGGATATGACCACTCTTGTAATGAAAGAGGCGGACATAATCCTCGCTACCGGCGGTCCCGGCATGGTGAAAGCCGCTTATTCCAGCGGAAAACCTGCTCTCGGAGTAGGCGCCGGAAATACACCCGCCATCATCGACAAGTCCGCTGATATCATTCTCGCGGTCAACTCAATAATCCATTCAAAGACTTTCGATAACGGTATGATCTGTGCGTCCGAACAGTCGGTGATCGTCCATAAGGATATATATGACCAGGTGCGTGAGGAATTCGCGGCAAGGGGCTGCTATTTCCTGAAGGGCGCCGAGCTGGATAAAGTACGTAAGACTATCATCATCAACGGTGCGCTCAACGCAAAGATAGTGGGACAGAAAGCGGCGACTATCGCGGCACTTGCGGGTGTGACCGTTCCGGAGGGTACAAAGATACTCATAGGCGAGGTAACAAGTGTCGATATCTCCGAGGAATTCGCTCACGAGAAACTCTCTCCCGTGCTCGCGATGTACAAGGCAGACGATATCCATGACGCATTCAACAAGGCGGAACGTCTTATCGCGGACGGCGGCTTCGGGCATACATCATCCATATACCTCAATGTGAATACCGAGCAGGAAATACTCGACGAATTCACGGCAAGAATGAAGACGGGGCGTATTCTCATAAATACTCCCTCCTCGCACGGCGGCATAGGCGACCTCTACAATTTCAAGATGCCCCCGTCACTTACACTCGGCTGCGGCTCATGGGGCGGCAACAGCGTAAGCGAGAACGTAGGTGTGAAGCACCTGCTGAATATCAAGACGGCAGCGGCAAGGAGAGAGAATATGCTTTGGTTCAGAGCACCGGAAAAGGTGTATGTAAAGAAGGGCTGCCTGCCCGTTGCGCTTGACGAGCTGAAGACCGTCATGTGCAAGAAGAGGGCGTTCATCGTTACCGACAGCTTCCTGTATGGTGCGGGATTCACAAAACCGATAACAGACAAGCTTGACGAGCTTGGTATCGTTCATACCACATTCTTCGATGTTGAGCCCGATCCGACCCTTGCGAGCGCACAGGCGGGCGCAGAGCAGATGCGCTCCTTCAAGCCCGATGTCATCATTGCTCTCGGCGGCGGTTCAGCTATGGACGCGGGCAAGATCATGTGGGTGCTGTATGAGCATCCCGAGGCTGATTTCAAGGATATGGCGATGCGCTTCATAGATATACGCAAGCGTGTATATACCTTCCCGAAAATGGGTGAGAAAGCATATTTCGTGGCTGTACCGACTTCTGCCGGCACCGGCTCGGAGGTAACACCGTTTGCCGTTATCACAGATCAGGAGGACGGCTGCAAGTATCCGCTTGCTGATTATGAGCTGCTGCCGGATATGGCTATCGTGGATACCGATATGCACATGAGCGCCCCGAAGGGTCTTACCGCAGCTTCGGGTATAGACGCCGTAACACACGCTCTCGAAGCTTACGCTTCCGTTATGGCTACCGACTATACAGATGGCCTTGCGATACAGGCTCTCAAGATCATATTTGAATATCTGCCGCGCGCTTATGAAAACGGACAGACCGACGTAGAAGCCCGTGAGAAAATGGCAAATGCGGCTACTATGGCGGGCATGGCGTTCGCAAACGCTTTCCTCGGCATATCTCACTCTCTTGCCCACAAGCTCGGTGCATACCACCATATAGCTCACGGTGTGGCAAATGCGCTCGTTATATGCGACGTGATGCGGTTCAACGCTTCAGAGACACCTGTAAAGATGGGTACGTTCTCGCAGTACGATCATCCGCATACCCTTGAAAGATACGCTCAGGTGGCGGACGCTCTCGGTCTCGGCGGAAAAACAGATGAGGAGAAGCTTGAAAATCTTATCAAGGCGGTAGAGGATCTCAAGAAGAAGATCGGTATCAAGGCAACTATTGCGGATTACGGTGTAAAGGAAGAGGATTTCCTCGCCACACTCGACGAAATGACCGAGGCGGCGTTCGATGACCAGTGCACCGGTGCAAACCCGAGATATCCGCTTATGAGCGAGCTTAAACAGCTTTACCTGAACGCTTACTACGGCAGGACTTTCAAGGAAGTCGACAAGCCTGATGCAGCACAGTTTGCAAAGGCTCCCGCAAAACGCGGAGCAAAGGAGAAAGCCGATACGGTATCCGCAGCGAAGGCTGTCAAGGCAGCTCCCGCAAAGCGCGGCAGAAAAGCAAAGGCGGAGACAGCCGAAAAGCCGGCAAAGCGCGGCAGAACTGCTAAAAAGTAAGACGGGGGTAATATAATATGAAACTTGACAATATAATCGCAAAACGCAGGGACAAGACCATATACCGCGACGGTGACTGCATGCTCAAGGTGTTCGACGAGACCTGCGAAAAGCAGGGTGTGCTGAATGAGGCACTCAATCAGGCACGCGTGGAACTCACAGGGCTGAATATCCCGAAAGTCCGTGAAGTCATCACTATCGACGGCAAGTGGACGATAGTGTCCGATTTCATCGAGGGCAAGACTCTGTCACAGCTCTGGGAAGAGAACCCCGGAAAGCAGGACGAATATCTCGAAATGTTCGTTGACCTGCAAATGGATGTGCAGTCTCATAAGTGCCAGCTTCTCGGCAGACTGAAGGATAAGATGCACGGCAAGATCTCAGCTTCGTCATTCCCGGCGACAGTACGCTACGATCTGCACACCACCCTTGAATCCATGCCCAAGCACCTGAAACTCTGCCACGGAGACTTCAATCCCTCGAACATCATCATCACCCCGGAGGGTACTCCTTATATCATCGACTGGGCGCACGCTACTCAGGGCAACGCTTCCGCCGACGTCGCAAGGACTTATCTGCTCTTCTGTCTTGCGGGCAAGGACGACATCGCAAAGAAGTATCTGAAACTCTTCTGCGACAAGTCCGATACCGCTGTCCAGTATGTTCAGAAATGGATGCCTATTGTCGCGGCTTCCCAGTCCGTAAAGGGCAATGAAGAGGAGAAGGAATTCCTCGCGTCGTGGGTCAACGTTGTTGACTATACCTGATATCAGCTCTGCTGTTACCATGTACCGGCGCGGAACATTCAGAAAGTCTTTGGAAATGGAGAACGGGGAATACTTTTTTCGGAAAGTTCCCCGTTCCCGAAAGAAGCAAACAAAAGAAGGAAGAATAGATCATGTTTAAGGAATTTGCCCCCGAATGGGAGGGCTTCAAGCCGGGCAGATGGAGCAAGACCTCCGTCAATGTCCGTGACTTCATAAATAAGAATTACACCCCGTATGACGGTGACGAGACGTTCCTTGAAGGTCCGACGGAGGCTACGAAGATACTTTGGGAACAGGTCATGGAACTGTCGAAAAAGGAGAGAGAAGCGGGCGGTGTCCTCGATATGGATACTAAGATCGTTTCTACAATTACCTCTCACGGTGCCGGATATCTCAACAAGGATCTCGAAAAGATAGTCGGCATACAGACGGATAAACCTTTCAAACGTGCGCTCCAGCCTTTCGGCGGTATCAGAATGGCACAGCAGGCGTGCAAGGAATACGGCTATGAGGTCGATCCCCAGATAGTCGATATATTCACAAAATACAGAAAGACACACAACCAGGGCGTGTTCGACGCATATACCCCCGAAATGAGACTTGCCCGCAAGTCCGCTATACTTACCGGACTGCCGGACGCATACGGCAGAGGACGCATTATCGGCGACTACAGACGTATCGCGCTGTACGGCGTGGACAAGCTTATCGAGGATAAGTGGCATCAGAGAGAAACACATTTCGTCCGTATGACTTCGGAGAATATCAGACAGCGTGAGGAGCTTGCTGAACAGATACGCGCCCTCACAGAGCTTATTGAGCTGGGAAAGATATACGGATTCGATATCTCGAAGCCCGCAAAAAATGCGCAGGAGGCTGTACAGTGGCTGTATTTCGGGTACCTCGCCGCTGTAAAGGAGCAGAACGGCGCCGCAATGAGCCTCGGACGCACATCTACATTCCTCGACATCTATATCCAGCGTGATCTCGACCGCGGTATCATTACCGAAAAGGAAGCACAGGAGCTTATAGACCACTTCATCATGAAGCTCCGTATTGTGAAGTTCGCACGTACACCGGAGTACAACGCGCTGTTCTCCGGAGATCCCACATGGGTCACAGAGTCTATCGGCGGCGTGACGGTGGACGGACAGCACATGGTCACAAAGAATTCCTTCAGATACCTGAATACCCTCAACAACCTCGGTACCGCGCCGGAGCCGAACTTGACCGTGCTGTGGTCAAAGAAGCTCCCGAGGAATTTCAAGCTGTTCTGTGCGAAAATGTCTATAAAGTCGTCCTCCATTCAGTATGAGAATGATGATATGATGCGCGTTACGCACGGTGACGACTACGCGATCGCCTGCTGTGTTTCTTCCATGGTCGTCGGCAAGGAGATGCAGTTCTTCGGCGCCAGGGCAAACCTCGCAAAATGCCTGCTGTACGCTATAAACGGCGGCGTTGATGAGGTAATGAAAGTGCAGGTAGGCCCCAAGTACCGTCCCGTAACAGGTGATTACCTCGATTATGACGATGTTATGGACAAGTACGACCAGATGATGGAATGGCTGGCGGGTCTGTATGTCAATACACTCAATGTTATCCACTATATGCATGATAAGTACTGCTATGAGAAGCTTCAGATGGCTCTCCATGACCGCGATGTGAAGCGCTACTTCGCTACAGGTATCGCGGGGCTTTCGGTAGTCGCTGACTCACTCAGTGCCATAAAGTACGCAAAGGTAAAATGCATACGCGATGAGAACGGCATAGTCGTTGACTACGAAACGGAGGGCGATTTCCCGAAGTACGGAAACGACGACGACAGAGTCGATCAGATAGCTGTAGATGTGGTGAGAATGTTCATGGACAAGATCCGCAAACACCATACCTACCGCGGCAGTATCCCCACAATGTCCATTCTTACTATCACTTCCAATGTTGTTTACGGGAAAAAGACCGGCAATACACCGGACGGCAGAAAGCACGGAGTTCCGCTGGCACCCGGAGCAAATCCCATGCACGGCAGAGATACTCACGGAGCTGTGGCATCATTGTCTTCGGTGGCTAAGCTTCCGTTCAGACATGCACAGGACGGTATATCCAATACCTTCTCTATCATTCCCGATGCTCTCGGCAAGGATATGAAGGTTTTCTCCGGAGAAATAGACCTTGACGCGCTCGCGGTGGAGGCTGCAAACGGTGATATCTGATAAGATCAACAGTAAAGACCTCGACCCGGATGAGCTTGCCGACCTTATAGACAGCCTCATGGCAGGCGGGTCGCAGCATGTCAATATAGAAACGGGCGATAAAACAACAGTCCGTACCGTAAACAGCACGGACTGCGGAAAAAAAGGAGCGTGCGCAATTCCGACTTTCGATTTTGACGACGCACAGTAAAGGAGAATTATTATGGAAAGACTTCCCAATGAAGCGCAGGCTGAAAACCTCGTTGAGCTGATAGACGGTTACGTTGAAAAGGGCGGACATCACCTCAATGTCAACGTGTTCACTCGTGATACGCTGCTTGACGCACAGGCACATCCCGAGAAATACCCGCAGCTTACCATACGTGTTTCCGGTTACGCGGTGAATTTCATAAAGCTCACCAAAGAACAGCAGGACGACGTAATTTCCCGTACATTCCACGAAAGTATGTAATGCAGATGAAAGCCCCCGTTCCGGCATTCCGCAGGCGGGGGCATTTTTCCCGGAAGGAGGGTGCGCTTTGAAAGGTCATATCCATTCGGTCGAGACATTCGGTACCGTAGATGGTCCCGGAGTCCGTTTCGTCGTGTTTTTTCAGGGCTGCCCTATGAGATGCCTTTACTGCCATAATCCCGACACATGGGAGCAGGGAAGGGGAGAAGAGGTCACTGCTGACAGTCTGCTTGAACAGTTTACCAAGAATCGTGCCTTCTACCGTAACGGCGGTATCACCTGCACCGGGGGGGAACCTATGCTCCAGCTCGGTTTTCTTACCGAGCTGTTCGCAAAGGCGCATGAGCAGGGAATACATACCTGTCTTGATACCTCAGGTATATGCTTTGATCCCGATAATACCGCGCCTTTTGAGCGCCTTCTCGCTTGTACGGACCTCGTTATGCTCGATATCAAGCATATCGACGATGATATCCACAAACACCTCACAGGACATTCCAACCGACGTATCCTTCAATTCGCAGAGTATATCTCCGCACAGAAAACAGATCTGTGGATACGCCATGTCATAGTCCCCGGATTTACCGACTCCGGAGAAGAACAGTCACGGCTCGGTTATTTTATCGGCGGTCTGCGTACCCTTAAAGCAGTCGATGTGCTGCCATATCACGATATGGGGAAGAAGAAGTACCTCGATCTCGGTATTCCGTACCCCCTGGCGGATACTCAGCCTGTCACAAAAGAACAGGCACAGACCGCCTACCATACCATTCTGTCCGGCATCAAAAAACGGCTGCGTGATAATGCAGCCGGGATATGACAATTTTTATCGGATTTTTAAAAAAAATTTTAAAAAAGTGTTGACAAATGGATATCCTTGTGATATAATATCATATATCACCGATTTGCGATAGTCGATGAGAATATGGCGGCATAGCTCAGCTGGCTAGAGCACTTGGTTCATACCCAGGGTGTCGGTGGTTCAAGTCCACTTGCCGCTACCATTTCGGCCCGTTGGTCAAGAGGTTAAGACATCGCCCTTTCACGGCGGAATCATGGGTTCAATTCCCGTACGGGTCACCAGTTGCACATTCTCCCGTTGGCTGGGTTAAGCCAATCGGGAGATTTCTTTTTTCGTTTTTGTCCGTTTTGTCCGTAGTCTGTCCGTAGTTAACAACTTTTCATATCTTACCGGCTCTTGGTGTATCTTTCGGCGGCTTCTTTTTCTTGATTTTTAACACATTGGACGGCTTGATGTGTTCCACCTTTCTGACGACATGGATCTTGGTCGGTTCATTCGACTTTTCTTCCTTTTTCTCCTTTTTGCTGAAGTCAAGGACCGAAGTGATCGCATCGGCTGCCCTTGCGTTAGCCGCTTCAAAAACATGGGTGTAGATGTTCGTCGTCGTTCCGATGACCGAATGGCCCATTGCCGAAGATACTGTTGCCACATCAACATTGGCATTGATCAAGGCTGAAGCGTAAAAATGACGGAAAGAATGAATTGTACAGAACTTGAAGTCATGTTCCTTACAAAACTCCCTGAACCAGCCGTCATGTGTACGGGTGTTTATCGGCTCTCCATTCCACTTGACAAACAGCCTGTCGGTCTCGACCCACTTGTTGCCGAGTCTCATACGCTCTTCATCCTGTTCGGCTTTTAAC
>CAMVGH010000049.1 GCA_947166945.1 uncultured Clostridia bacterium | reverse complement strand
GGGGGAAAGCCCTTTTCTTCAGAAAAGGGTTTCCCCCGGTCTCAAGCGCAGCGACTCTATCGCCGTAAGGCGACGTCTCAAGCGCAGCGACCATATCGCCGCAAGGCGAGATCAATCCGAGAGCAGGTGATGATATGCGGGAAAGTATTCTTACAATACCGGTACATGAAGTGTTTGAACCGAAAGAGGGCTGTCCGATATGCCGTATGAGAGATACGGTGGAGCAGCATATATGCGAATATATAATGGGTGCCGCGATGATGGAGCCCGATGTGCGCATGGAGACAAATCAGCTGGGGTTCTGTCTCACCCACTTTGAGATGCTCATGCAGCAGAACAACAGGCTGTCGCTGGGACTGATGCTCAACAGCTATCTTGAAAATGCGCGGAATAATATATTCGAGAAAAAGAGCATATTCTTCTCTAAGAATGCCAAGGCGAAAAAATCCGCCGGGATAGAGAACACCTGCTTTGTGTGCAGTAAGGTGAACTGGGGCATCGAACATATGCTCGAAACAGTGTTCACCATGTACGTAAAGGACGGGAGATTCAAAAATCTCTTCAAAGCACAGCAGTTTGTATGCGTGCCGCATTACAATCTGCTTTACGCTAGATCCATGGAGAAATTGCAGAAGGCAGACCTCGCGGATTTCCAGAAGGCTCTGGATACACTGGTGGAAGAGTATGTGAAGCAGCTCAATTCCGATGTCAACGACTTCTGCAACAGTTTCGACTACCGTAACGCCGGCAATCTCCACAAGCCCGAAATGGAGCACGTAAGAAGCTCCATAGAACGCTCGGTGGAGTTTCTAACCGGAAGAAAGCCGCGTGTTAAATAAGGGGGCACAGAATTGCTCGAAATAAAGAACCTTCATAAAAGCTACAGGGACTTCAAAGTGCTTGACGGCCTGTATATGACAATAAACAAGGGCGATATCTACGGATTTCTCGGCAGGAACGGCTGCGGAAAGACCACAACAATGAATATCGTCTGCAATATCATACCCAAGGACGACGGTGAGATAATACTCGGAGAAGACGGGACAAACAATATCAAGATCGGCTATCTGCCGGAATCACCCGCGCTGTTCGGCTACATGAACGGGTATGAATACCTCGGATATATAGCGTACTGCGCAGGTTTGCGGGAAGATGTGAACAGGCGCATCGAAGCCGTGCTTGCGATAACCGGCATGACCGAGGGCGCGAAACGCCGCATAAAGGGATATTCCCGCGGTATGAACCAGCGCCTCGGCATCGCCGCGGCAATAATCAACAAGCCGGAACTGCTCATACTCGATGAACCTACCTCGGCTCTTGATCCGGAAGGCCGCGCTGAGGTAATGAACATTATCCGCAACCTGTCGGACACGGGTACCACCATACTTCTCTGCACCCACATTCTGAGCGATGTGGAGCGCGTGGCTAACAGGATCGGTATTCTGACAGGCGGCAGACTCGCCGTTGAGGGGAGCATCGAAGAGATACTGAACAATTTCGGCGCCAACAGCGTAGAAATACAATTTACCGCCGATGACAAGGAAACGGTGGAAGCCCTGTATAGCTCCGGTGCCTTTACCGGCGTGGATTACTATGAAAAGACCCTGCTTGCGGTATGCGGCGCGGAAAATGCCGAAAGCGGCATGGCAGAGGCTATGCGCATACTCGCCGACCGCAAAGCCCCGGTCTCGGGCGTGAGGACCGCAAGACCCACACTCGAACAGGTATATCTCAACATAAACGGCGGCTCGTGGTCATAAGCGCCGGGTCTGGAGGTATCTGATGATAAACGGATTCAGAAAAGAACTGATGTTTTTCACCCGCGGCGGGAGACTTGCCGCGGTAATACTCGTTATGCTGTCGCTGGCGGTGGTATCGCCGGTAATGTTCGGCATGATGCAGAGCATGATAAGCGTGCTGACGCAGATGTCGCCCTCGGAGGAATACACCGAGATGATGTCCATGTTCACAAGCTTTTCGGCATCGGATATCACGATGTACAACGTGGAGTATGTGGCAGGCATCGGCGCGATAGTGGTGCTGTTCGTATTCAAGGGCGCGGCAGGCGGCGAACAGAAGCTCCGCTCGGTGGTCATTCCGCAGTGCTCCGGACTTTCGGCGGTGAACTATGTGCTGCCGAAATATCTGATATACCCCGTGGTCGTATTCGCGGTATCCGTTCTTTCGGTCTATGCCGGCTCCGGCACAGCGCTGCTGTTCTTTGCGGGACCGCTTGACTGGGGTCATGTCACGACGGCGGCAATGTGTACGGGAGTATTCCTCGCATTCTCGACCTGTGTGCAGCTCTGTGTGGGACTTTCCACCGGAAAATCGGGGCTTGCCATAATAATCTGCATAGCTATGCAGACATTCCTGCCGTCCATACTGTCAACTTTCCGCGTTGACAGGTTCAACCCGTTTGCGCTGTACTCAATAGCGCTTTCGTCGGCAATGGCGTCCGGCGAGTCGGGAAACAGCCTTATGACAGCTGTGGAGCAGGCATCGACAAGCAGCGACATCTCCACCCTCAATATCACGGTAAGCGTCGGGACAGCGCTGGTCATATCCGTGCTGCTGTACTTCGTGACAGTGTTCGTGCTGCATACCAAGGAAGTCCACAATGAGGGGAATGAACCGGTTCTTTGAACCAATAAACGAAAATTGCAGTTTTACTATTTACAAATTGCAGAAATAGTGGTATAATATATAGGAATAAATGCCGTGAACGGCAAACTCTGAATTCAAAAGGAAGGCACAAACATTATGGAACTCAAGATCACAAAAACCACACACCCCAAGCAGAAGCCCGACCAGACAAAGCTCGGCTTCGGCAACTACTACACCGACCACATGTTCGTTATGAACTATGACGAAGGCGAAGGCTGGCATGACGCAAGAATAGTTCCTTACGGACCGTTTGAGCTGGATCCGTCCTCCATGGTACTGCACTACGCTCAGGAGTGCTTCGAGGGCATGAAGGCTTACAGACGCGCAGACGGTAAGATCCAGCTGTTCAGACCCGAAAAGAATATGGCTCGTATGAATACTTCCTGCGAGCGTCTGTGTATCCCGACCTTCGACGGCGATTTCGTCATCAAGGCTATCAAGGAACTCGTCAAGATCGATCAGGACTGGATCCCCACAGAAAAGGACACTTCGCTGTATATCCGTCCCTTCGTGTTCGCCGTTGACCACCATGTAGGCGTTCACCCCGCAAAGCACCTCATATTCGCTGTTATCCTCTCGCCCGTGGGCGCATATTATGAGAGAGGTCTCGCGCCTGTAAAGATCTTCGTTGAACAGCAGTATGTAAGAGCGGTAATAGGCGGTACAGGCTTCACAAAGGCAGGCGCCAACTATGCTATCTCCCTGAAGGGTCAGGAAGAAGCAGCCAAGCAGGGCTATGAGCAGACACTCTGGCTGGACGGCGTTGAGAGAAAGTACGTTGAGGAAGTCGGCTCCATGAACGTAATGTTCGTACTCGGCGACGAGGTAGTAACCCCCGAACTCCGCGGATCTATTCTCGGCGGTATCACAAGAATGTCCATGGTAGAACTCCTCAAAGCAAAGGGCTACAAGGTATCCGAGAGACTCCTTTCCATCGACGAGATCGTTGAAGCCTACAAGAAGGGCGAACTCAGAGAAGCATTCGGTACCGGTACAGCTGCTGTCATCTCGCCTATCGGTGAGCTCAAGTACGGCGATCTTGTAATGACTATAAACGACGGAAAGATCGGACCGATCTCACAGATGCTCTACGATACCCTCACAGGTATCCAGTGGGGCAGAATACCGGACGAGTTCGGCTGGACACAGATAGTAGAATAAGCGGGAACACCCCCGCAGCACTGACTCGCAGCCGTAGTATATGCGACTAAATGACGGAGGTGCTTGAATGATGAGATCAAAGTTAAAGATCATTGCGCTTGTGACAGCGGCTGTTGCCGCTGCCACAGTGTTATCCGGGTGCCGCAGCGCCGCGCGGGACAAGGAAAATGCAGCCAATGTCGAAATAAGCGACAGCATGAGACTGTCGGCGGAGGATTACCGCACGAAGTTTCTGGACACCTTCGGGGACTGGTCACATGAAGCCGGAATAATAGCTCCGGCGCTCTACGGGGGCGAGGAATACTACCTTGACCGCGATGAATTCACCGCCCATCTGGATACCGCACGGGGTATTCTCGATGAATTCGCCGCCTTCTACCCGCCTAAAAAGTTCGACAAACAGCATAACGATGTGCTACTTGCAATCGGTACCGAGCGCAAGTGGCTGGACACGGCGGAAAAGGCTTACACCGCGCTTGAAAACAATGATCAGACAGCTTTTGACGCAGCAACAGAGGAGCTTCAGAAATACGCCGACGAGTCACAGTTCCCTTCGTCGGTTCTTACAATGGTGCAAGCCATTAACGGAGAAATAAAAGAGTAAGGAAAGAAAGAAATGCAGAACACAGAAAAGACAATGGACAAACTGGTCGCTCTCTGTAAGGGACGCGGCTTTATCTACCCCGGAAGCGAGATCTACGGCGGTCTCGCGAACACATGGGACTACGGTCCTCTCGGCGTTGAGCTGAAGAACAACATCAAGCGCGCGTGGACAAAGAAATTTGTTCAGGAAAACAAGTACAATGTGGGACTTGACAGCGCCATACTGATGAACCCGCAGACATGGGTAGCATCGGGACACATCGGAGGATTCTCCGACCCGCTCATGGACTGCAAGGAGTGCAAGACACGCCACAGAGCGGACAATCTGATCGAGGACTTCGACGGCACCAACGTTGCGGGCTGGTCGAACGAGCAGATGATGAACTATATCCGTGAAAAGGGCATCAAATGTCCCAACTGCGGCAAGGCAAACTTCACCGATATCAGGCAGTTCAACCTCATGTTCAAGACATTCCAGGGCGTTACCGAGGACAGCAAATCCGAGCTGTATCTGCGCCCCGAGACTGCGCAGGGCATTTTTGTGAACTTTGCCAACGTACAGCGCACCACCCGCAAGAAGATACCTTTCGGTGTAGGTCAGGTCGGCAAGTCTTTCAGAAATGAGATCACCCCCGGAAACTTCATCTTCCGTGTGCGCGAATTTGAGCAGATGGAACTTGAATTTTTCTGCAAGCCCGGCACAGACCTTGACTGGTTCCTCTACTGGAAGAACTTCTGCAAGGAATGGCTGCTGTCTCTCGGCATAAAGGAGGAAAATCTCCGCCTGCGCGACCACAGTGCCGAGGAGCTGTGCTTCTATTCAAAAGCTACAACAGACTTCGAGTATATGTTCCCCTTCGGCTGGGGCGAACTTTGGGGAGTTGCGGACAGAACCGACTACGATCTCACGCAGCACATCAAGACCAGCGGACAGAAGCTCGAATACTTCGACCCCGAAACAAACGAGAAGTATGTTCCGTACGTCATCGAACCGTCGCTGGGTGTTGAAAGACTGTTCCTTGCTATCGTCACCGAGGCATACGATGAGGAACAGCTCGAAGACGGCACGACCAGAAATGTTATGCATTTCCACCCGTTCCTCGCTCCTTTCAAGGCGGCTGTCCTGCCGCTTTCCAAGAAGCTTGCCGAACCCGCGCAGGCTATTGCGGACGAACTCTGCAAATATTTCCCTGTTGACTTCGACGAGACAGGCAATATCGGCAAGAGATACCGCCGTGAAGACGAGATCGGAACTCCGTTCTGCATCACCTACGACTTCGACAGTGAGACCGACAAGTGTGTCACCGTCCGCGAGCGTGATTCCATGCAGCAGGTGCGTATCCCGATAGATCAGGTAAAGAGCTATATCGAAGAGCGTATCTTCTTCTGAGTGGTCGCTGGACCCTCAGGCGCATCGACAGCAAAACCCCCGTATTCTGACGAATACGGGGGTTTATGTATCCTATCTTACTTGAGGAAGCTGAGACCGCCGACAATAGGAGCGTCCTTTGCCTTGCCGCCTGCTGCGTTGAAGAACGAGATGATAGTTACAACGAAGAGGATCAACTCAATAACACCGAAAGCTATCCAGCCGAGTATCGGTATAATGCACAGGAATGCGGAGAGTACCTCACAAACCTGTATTTTGAGCGCCTGTCTTACATGGAAACGTGCGAACTTGGACTCGTTGCTTGCGAGAAGCGCAATGATAACGCCTAACACGCTGAGCAGGTAGCAGCACATAGCGAACACCTTGTTGTCCGAGATGTCGTGAGGATCAAACTCTGCGGTATGATCCTTGATATCAACTGCCTGATACTGGGGCTGCTGATAAGCCTGCTGGTACTGCTGCTGATACTGGGGCTGAGGCTGAGGAATGGGCTGAGGCTGGGGCTGGGGAGCCGCTGCCTGTACAGGCTGTTCGGGAGCGGGAGCCGCTGCGCCGATAGCAGCGCCGCATGATGTGCAGAATGCTGTTCCGTCCGGCACCTGTGCGCCGCACTTAGTACAAAAAGCCATAATAATTCTCTCCTTTTGATTAAAACATTGCTTTAAAGGGATATTTCCCTCCGATCATATTTTATTATATCATCACATCATCGTTTTGTCAACAGAAAAAATATCCCGGAAAGACATTTTCTGTCTTTTCGGGACAATTTTCTTATTCAGCTTGCCGACATATTATTCAGACCGTATTTTTTGAAGATGGTCGGCCAGTCCTTATAGCTGATATCGAGATCCACACCTATAAGTTCGCCCTTGTAGTCCACAATGCCGCTTACCTTTCCTGTGAAAGAATACTGCCAGATGTAGTAACCGCCGTCGTAGGTCACTTCGTTGCTTACCTGCGCGAGCCATACCGCGTACTTGTCCAGCTCGGTCATGTCAAGATACTGCTCGATCCATGCCTTGTAAGAGTAGAGCATCGGGAAGTAATGATTGCGCATCAGCACCTCGAAGAAAGCGTCTATCATATTTGAGAGCTTCTTTTTTCCGATCTCGCCCTGGAAATTCTCTTCCAGGTCGAGTATAACGGGGTACTGGATCTTGTAGCCTTTGATAATATCCACAAAGAATTCCGCTTCTTCTTCCGCTTCCGCTACCGATGTTGCGTAGCTGTAGAAATACACGCCCACGTCAATGCCGTTTTTCTGGGCTTCTTCGATATTTCTGCGGAAGCAGACGTCCTCAGCCATAGTGTTATCCTTGCCGGCTCTGCCTCTGCCCGCACGGATTATCGCGAATTCCACTCCGGACGCCGCGACTTTCTCCCAGTCAATGTACTCTCCCTGCGCCCACGACACATCAATGCCGCGGCGTTCCACATCGGGTTCGTCAATGAGGATATTGACAGTCATATTTTCAAACTCATAATCGGGTCTGCGGTCAATGAACTTACCGCTCTTTGTGATTACGACCGAAGTGAAGCGGGTGTATGAAGCCGTGCTTGCGAGTGTGACCGTACCGCTTATCCGGACGGCTGCCGCCGCGCCCACTGTGAGATGTCCGCTTATGTCAAGCTGTCCGCTAAGGGTAACGGAGGTGATGCCGCGAAGCTCGATATCGCTTGTAGAGGTACCGGTTATCTTGCCGCTTATCTTTACATCGCTGCTGCGGTAGAAACTCAGTTTGTTCTTGACGAAAATATTAGCGGTGGTATATATTTTTGCCGCGGACGAGCTTTCAAACGTACCTCTGTTATACACATTCACATTTCCCGAGATGCCGAGAACGCCGTTGACGGAGGACTGAAGATTTCCGTAGATATTAAGAGTGGCGCCGCTCTTTATGTTGAGCTTTCCGCTGTTCTTGACCATGCCGCCTATCGCGACCGCAAGTTCACCATAGACATTCACCGTTCCCGATGACATTATCCGGAGCGATCCTCCGTCGCGGACGCTGAGTTTTGTACCCGCGGGGATATTCAGCTGTGACCGGACTTTTATGTCCTCGGTCACATAATATGTACGCCCCTCACGGAGTTCGGTATTTCCGTGCCACAGATATACCTCCGCCGCGCCCGATCTTACAGTGAAAAGCGGAAGTATAAGCGCCACGCACAGTATAAGCGCCGCTATGACGCGTCCCCGCTGTATTTTAGTTGTCATTGTATCTTCCTTTCGATACCGGAATATTACATAGTACTTCTCTACTATTTTCGCATATTTGTCCCGAAATGTCAACATTTTTTTCAAATTTCCACATTTTTTCTTATATAAGGATCAAGTCCGCCACGGTAATTCGTGTGCAGTCCCGCCAAAAAGCAGCGGAAGTTTCACTGTAATGGTGAAGTTGCACAAACGGTATGGAAAATATTTGTGTAAATTACCGCCCTTGTGCAAACGGCGGTTTGCTGATATAATGGTATTATAAATACAATCAAGGAGGGCATACGCTCAATGAACTACGGCTATTTTGACGAGAAAAACAAGGAATATGTCATTACGCGTCCCGATACTCCCTCGGCATGGGCAAACTATTTAGGCTCGCCGGAATACGGCGCTATAATCTCCAATAACGCGGGAGGCTACAGCTTCGTTAAATCCGGTGCTAACGGAAGAATAATACGCTATCGCTTCAATTCCGTGGCTACCGATCAGCCCGGAAGATACATCTATATCCGTGACGCGGAAAGCGGAGATTACTGGTCGGCATCATGGTCGCCGGTATGCAAGCCCCTCGATCAGTACAAGAGCGAGTGCCGCCACGGTACGGCATACACCGTGATAACCTCGGAATACTCCGGCATAAAGTCCGAGACCCTGTACTACGTTCCCAAGGACGCCACCTATGAGGTATGGCGCGCAAAGATCACAAATACCGGGGACAAGCCCCGCAAGCTCGCTGTCACCGGCTACTGTGAATTCGTGAACGACAACAACTATGAGCAGGATCAGGTAAACCTCCAGTACACCCTGTTCATTACACATACCTACTTCAAGGGCAACTATGTCCTCCAGAAGCAGAACGAAGTGTTCAGAAACCCCAATAACAACCGCTTCCTCGGTCTCGCAATGCAGAAAACAGACAAGTACTGCGGCGACAGAGACAAGTTCGTGGGCAGCTACCACAGCTATGCCAACCCCGTCGGTGCCGCTGCCGATCTTAATAACGACCTCAACTTCAACACCAACTCCTGCGGCGCTCTCCAGTCCGATATCACACTCGCTCCCGGCGAGACAAAGGAATTCGTGTATCTGCTCGGTCAGAAGCCGGAGGAAGAGGCGGAGAAGATCATCGCAAGGTACGAAAAGCCCGGAGTATGCGACGAGGAGCTTGAAGTGCTGAAAAAATACTGGCACAGCAAGCTCGATAACCTCCAGGTGCATACCCCCGACGAGAACTTCAACAATATCGTCAATGTATGGAACGCTTATAACTGCTTCATCACCTTCACATGGTCGAGAGCCGCGTCCTTCCAGTACTGCGGTCTGCGCAACGGCTTCGGCTACCGCGATACCGTGCAGGATATACAGGGTATAATCCACCTTGCCCCCGAAATGGCAAAACAGCAGATCATCTTCATGCTCTCCGCACAGGTAACAAACGGCGCGGGACTTCCGCTCGTAAAATATACCCATAAGGCAGGGCAGGAGAATACCCCCGATGACCCGGACTATGTAAAGGAGACCGGTCACCCGAGCTACCGTGCGGACGATGCTCTGTGGCTGTTCCCCACTGTTTACAAGTACGTTTCCGAGAGCGGCGACAGCGCTTTCCTCGACGAAGAGATATTCTACGCGAACAACGGCGAAAAGGGTACTGTATATGACCACCTCAAGAGAGCTATCAAGTTCTCCATGGACAACCTCGGCGGTCACGGAATGCCGGCGGGTCTGCACGCGGACTGGAACGACTGCCTGCGTCTCGGCAAACTCGGTGAATCGACGTTCGTTGCTTTCCAGCTCGTTTACGCAATAAAGATACTCAGAAAGTACGCGGAAGAAAAGAACGATACCGAGTATATCAAGTACCTCGACGACGTTATGGCTAAGCTCGACAAGATCCTTGCGGACTGCTGGAACGAAGACAGATGGATCCGCGGCTACAAGGAAGACGGCACCGTTATCGGTCAGCGCACCGATCCCGAGGCTAATATGTGGCTCAACCCCCAGTCGTGGTCGGTTATCTCCGGCTATGCTTCAAAGGAACAGGCTGAAAAGGCTATGGACAGCGTAGAAAGAGAGCTGAACACGCCTTACGGCGCTATGGTAATGTACCCGCCGTACAACGAGCATGGCTTCGACGGCGCCCTTATGCAGTGCTTCAACGCCTGCACAAAGGAGAACGCGGGTATCTTCTCGCAGCCGCAGGGCTGGCTGATCCTCGCGGAGTCCAAGCTCGGACACGGCGACCGCGCATACAGATACTGGAAGGAAGCTTCCCCCGCAACATACAACGACAAGGCTGAACTCCGCGTTCTTGAACCGTATGTGTTCGGTCAGTTCGTTGAGGGCAAGGACAGCCCCTTCGCAGGACGCGCTCACGTTCACTGGCTCACCGGTACCGCATCTACCGTTATGGTAGGTACCACAGAGGGTATCCTCGGTCTCAACCCCGAGACAAAGGGACTTGTCATTGACCCGTCCATTCCGTCCGAGTGGAAGGAATACACCATGGACAAGACATTCCGCGGCAAGAAGCTCCATGTCACCGTCAAGAACCCGAACGGCTCCCAGCACGGCGTTAAAAGCGTCACCGTAAACGGCGCGAAGATCGGGGGCATACTCATCGAGGACGCTGTACTCAAGGCTGAGAATGACATCATCATAGAAATGTGATATAAGCATCGTTTCCCCCGTCTTGCGGCGGGGGAAATGATATTAAAGGAACAGTTATGAATTTAGCAAACAAACTCACCCTGTTCAGGGTGATACTCGTGCCGTTCTTCATAGCGGCGCTGATGATACCCGTGATACCATTCGGGAGCCTTTTCGCACTTGTCATATTCGCTCTTGCGAGTATCACGGATATGCTGGACGGAAAAGTCGCCCGCAAGTATAACATGATAACCGACCTCGGAAAGTTCCTCGACCCGCTCGCGGACAAGATACTCGTGGCGGCAGCCCTGATATGCTTCATCGAGCTCGGCTGGGCGCCCGCATGGGCTGTGTGGCTGATCATGGCAAGGGAATTCATGGTGTCGGGCGTGAGACTTGCGGCGGCAAACAGCAGGCAGAAGCTCGTGATCGCGGCAAATATCTGGGGCAAACTCAAGACCGCCTCCACAATGGTGGCTATATGCCTGATACTGATAATGCACATACTTACCGACAGCTTCGGGGTGCTTACCGGTATGCCGGTACAGATGATAACAGACTTTCTTATCTATGTCTGCACGCTCCTTACCGTTGTTTCGGGCATCATTTACCTGTATGACTACAGAAGCGTATTCAAAGAGGAAGAAAAGTGAAACGGGTGCTTATCGCTGCCCGGACCGCGGAAGCCTGCCGTATTCTCGGCGATCGTATCGACCCCGCCGGCTATGAGGTGACCACCGCGACCGACGGTATGACGGTGCGGGGCATCGACCTCGGCAGGTATGACGTGATCTTCGTTTCCGTACCGCTTGAAAACGAGAGCGGGCTTGAACTCCTCTCTGAACTGCGCGGAAAGACCCCGGCGCACCTTATAGCAATAGTGCGTGAGGAGGCGGCGGACGCCGCGACACGGAAGCTCGCTCCCCTCGGCATATATATAGTGACCAAGCCGGTCTATAAGACATCTCTGATGCAGGCAATACGGTTCTGTGAGACGCACGCGGGCAATGAGACAGTGTTCCGTCAGCGCATTGCGGAGCTGGAACAGCAGACGGAGAACGAGCGCAAGCTCAACCGTGCCACCCTCATAGTCATGGGTAAGGAGTCTCTCTCCGAGGAAGAAGCCCACCGCCGTATCCAGAAGATCGCCATGGATCTGCGCATTTCTAAGTATGAGGTCGCCGGCGATATCATCGAGGGACTTCTTCTGTAAACGGATAATTGTGATATGTCACAAAAAATCCCCGCCTAATCTGCAAGAATTCACTAAATCGTTTACAGCACGGAGATATGGCGGGGCTTTCGTATTGACATAGCGGGTAAAATATGTTATAATTCATCTAAGCATCATTATGCTATTCTTGCAAAGAAATGGGGTTTTTAAATGGCTGAATTTGACGCTCCGAGAGGCGGAGAGTATATCGAAGATGAATTCGGTCTGGCACTGAAAGGTTACCTGATCGTAAGGATCATTTTCTACTGCATCGGAGTATTCATGATACTCGGCGCACTGATAGACCTGATATTCGGCGCCACCACTCTGAATGACCTGGTCAGCAACGCTACCGGGTTTGCGGCTTCAAACGCCGACCTCAACAGCAACTTCAACGGACTCCAGCTGTGTATGTATGTCCAGGCATTCTACACCATAGCTTCCGCAGTCGTTGTCACCCTGTTCTACATAAAGCGCAACAGACTGTTCGCGTTCATAGATATCGGTCTGTTCGTCGTATTTGCGGTATTCTTCTTTATCTTCGGCTCGATCAGCGTTCTCGGAAACGGCTCCGCATGGCTGCTGTATATGCTGCTCAATCCGATCTGGTCGTTCATAGCGCTGTTCGGCGGCAAGCATTTTGCTTATATGCCGATGATGTAAGGAGGAATTGGATATGATTTTAGGATTGTTTCTCGACAGACTCGGTTTACCGGTCATACCCCAGGTATTTATGATAATCGCAGGGATCGTACTGATCGCGGGATTTGCATTCATGATCTACCGCCACATCTTTGAAAAGGGCGAGTCCGATATCGATCCGGCAGTTTATAAGCAGATCACAGTGATCGCAGCATGGGTATTCATAATCTACGCTCTCGTGGAAATGCTCGCCGCAAGCGCCTGCGTATGTATCAATGACGCGTGCCGCAACGGCTACCACTACGACATCGTAAAGGGTGTATGCCGCTTCTGCACAGGATTCAAGGACGGCACCTCCCATTCGGCAGCTTCCGATTGCCTCACACTCGGAGTTTACTTTGACGCTTTCATACTGAACGCTTTCATCACCAACGCTATCCGCGTTGTACGCGAGAAGTTCTCCGGAAAGACCGTTGAAGAATAAAAAATATCCCCGTTTCCTTAACCGGAAACGGGGTCTTATTTTTTTACTTATTTCTTGATCGTTACAGTCTCAACATCGTCGTGCGCTGTACGGTTCTCTGCGATAGCGGTCTTGAGGACGCGGATACGGTTGCGGTCACTTCCGGTCTCTACCACTACTGTCTCTTCCTGAATGCTCAGCACTCTGCCGATTATTCCGCCGATAGTAACGACCTCATCGGCTACCTGAAGTGACTCGCGCATCTGTTTTTCCTTCTTTGCTCTGTTCTTCTCGGGGCGTATAAGCAGGAAATAGAAGATCACCAGCATAAGTAACAGCGGGACTACTGTAATGAGGATCGAGGTCCAGCCGCCTGTACCCATTGCTCCGTCGGCAGCTGTCTGTGTCATTAATTTTACGATATCGTTCATAATTTCTGTCCTTTCTTTTGCTTTGATGCGATTTCCAATATATTATACTATATTTTTCCGTTAAATGCAAGTGTTTTTTGATAAATCATCTCATTATATAACTGTCATATCCCAATTCACCGAGCGCAGAGCCTATCCGTGACAATTCGGCGTCATCGAACCCTGTGCTGTCGATGACCGGAACTATGGGAAGCGCACCGGTCTTTTTTCCTGCAAGGGAGAGAACAGTCTCGATGAAGCTTTTTGCTTCCGCCGGAAATCCCGCCTCCGCAGTAAGCTCCTGACGGCTGATCACAAGAGCGACCGTGGTGCCGTCGAGCTTTGATGTGTCGGCGAGCATCTCCGCCGTCCTGCCGAATGTTTCCGCAAGCACGTCCGATGCCTTCATCTCGATACAGCAGCCGGGCTTTATCACGTTGTACAGCATATTGTAGCGGTCTGCGGCGAAATAACGCTGAGCTATGAACTCGGTATCATAGAACTGGAAATCCGGAAAGATCACATCGGTGAGCAGTATATTCTCAAATCCCGCCGTTTCCAGCTCCGCTGTTATCTGTTCAAAATACCGCCGGACAGCATCGCTCTCGGGGTTTGCCCACCGCGTCGGAGTGCCGGTGCTGTAATCCAGCCATGAAGTGTCCTCGGACACTATCTTGTAGTTCATATCCGTGAATACTTCACACGCCGCCTGATCGGCAAGCACTGAGATCTCCGCCACCGGTACCAATCCGTTTTCGCTGAATACCGCCGCTATCTCGCCGAGGGTCATGCTTCCGGTGGAGATCTCCTCGGTATTCTCTATACCGCTCCTGTATCGCAGATGTCCGTTCCTGTCCTTCAGCTGCACCACTGCCGCGTTATATCCTGCGGACTTCACCTTCGCAAGTACCGCCGAAAGCGACGATCTGTTCGCAAGGGCGCTTGCGGGGACTTCCTGTGCCGCGAGGGCGGTCGTTTCCGACATGACCGGTTCGGCAGTCCCGCTCTCACTGCCTGCCGTAGTCTGGGATCCCGCTGTCTCCGGCGGAGCCGTGGTGCCTGCGGAAGTGCTTTCGGCGGGGGCGGGGTTCTGCTGCGCGTAGGAATCCGCGGGCGTCCATTCGGGGATATCCTTTGTACCGATGCTCCCGATGTAGTCCAGCAGAGGCTTACCTATACAGAAACCGAGGAACGCGATAGCCGCTGCCGCGACCACCAGCACGACTGTGCCGAATATCTTCTGACCTGCGCTTTTCTTACGGCGATACAGATTTTTTGTCTTTTTTATTTTTCTGCCATAATATTTACGCTTGTTCAAAGCTCTTTATCTCCTTTAAGCCCCGCCGTGCGGGACCGCTTACATCATATAACAGATGTGGAATACCCTGTGAAGGCGTAGAAAGCCAGCGACAGGATACCGACATAGACCAGCATTCCGGGATAGCCTCTGAATGCCGCGGGGACGAGCGGGGAATTCAGTCTTCCTGCCGCCGTGTAGAGCAGATATGCCGCCAGCAGGAACCCTATCCCCGTCCCCAGCCCGTAGCCGAGGTAGGAAAAGATGTCATTCCCCTGCTGTGACGCAAGAAACAGCGCACCGATGACCGAGCAGTTGAACACCGAAAGGTGAACGTACTTTTTCAGCGATCTGAACGCCTTCGGAAAGAACCGCCATATCAGCGCCAGCGTACCGATGTACACTATCGCGACGATAAAAATGTATATCAGCGGCATTATCACTCTGTAATATTCAGTTTCCCCCAGAAGGGTGTCAAATATCCATACTATCGCAGCGGAGACAGTAGTCGTATAGGCTATGGCTCCGGAAAATCCGAAAAGGTGTTCTTTCTTTCTCGACGCGTACAGCAGGACATTTACGCCCAGCGCCCGCTCGAATATGAGGTTCTGTACGAATACGGCGATGAGGGCTGCCGAAACTATATTAAGAAATATCTCCATTGCCGCTCTCCTCCGCTTTGTTATCCGATGCCGCTTCCTCCGCCGGGATACTGTCCGCAGGATTTTCATTCTCTGCGCTCTTGTTTTCCGCAGCATCGTTCTCCGCCGTTTCCTCCGGTGGCTGTTCTGCCGGGGCGCTTTCCGCCCCCATTTCCTGTCCTTCCGCGATTATCGCCTCAAAGGCTTCAAGCACATCGCGGTTGCTTAAAAATTCCATATCCAGCAGTTCGTTTACATTCTTCGTCTTTTTTACTGCCGAACGGTATATCCTGATCTTTTCCTTTTCGGCACGGTTATGCTTGCCGACGAGGAATTCGCCCACATCTTCCGCGTATTCGGCGAGGGAATCCTCTTCCTCCGGTTCCTCCTTGCGCTTCTTTCGGTAGTTGTACACCGCGCGGAACAGTCCAGCGCCTATACCGACGAACAGAAATCCGCCGAAAGTGGTCTCCATAGCCGGAACGGTGAACAGCACAGGCACTTCCGCTCCGCCTATCCTGCCGGTTGCCAGCAGCTCGCGGAAGATACCCGTTGCCGTGCAGGAAATATCAAATCCGACCATGAACCCGATCACATCTATCGTCATTCTTCCGGCGGGTTCGAGATAGAAGCGCGTCTCGGTCTTGGACAGAATGAGCGCATTGGTTATCAGCACCGGCAGATAGACGCCTGCCGATTCGATGACCCGCGCTCCGAATATCGCCTCCGCCAGCAGTATCGCGGGTATGTAGAACACCGCCGCCGCGATAGAATACAGGGTGATACGTATGGTATAGACTATCGTTCTCGGTATAAAGCGGCACAGCAGTATCGAGAAGAAGGACACAAATGAAAACACAAAGCACACGGCGAGACTCTTGCCCAGCGTCGTGGTGCAGGCGATTATGGGTGCCGTGAGCATTCCGCTCATGAACACCATATTCTGTTTTATCAGACCGTCTTTCAGGTCAATGCGGTTTTCCATATTTATGACCCACACCCATAAGGGTGTTACTCCTTTCACTCTGGTGTGTCCGTGCGCAGGCACGACCCGCCTGTGCTATGCGGGCGGGAACACCGAAGCGTGAGTCTGAATATCTGTGATCTTCAGACTTATTATTGCCCCTGCTTGTTGTTTTTCTGCTGTGAACGCTTTCTCGGCTGTTTTATGATGTGCGGCACGCCTGTTTTCTGTGCCTCGGTCTTCGGGGCGCTTGTCTCATGCCGCTGCTCTATCATGCTGCGCATGGCGTTCATATAGTTTCCTTCCTCGTCGTGTATCTGTTTCCTGCGGACGAGTTCTTCTTTTTTCTTCTTTATCCTGCGGTTATCCGCGAATCTTGTGATAATATTGGGCTTTTTGCGGTTTATTTTCGTGACCTTGTTGTCTATGGGCGGCATATTATAGTTCGTTGCGGGAACAATAATTTCCATAGTATCGGTGAGCTTCGGGCGGCGCTCGTTCTCCGCGTCGCTGCGCAGCCGCTCATATCTTCCCATATTGCCGCGCAGATACACGAATACGCGCCTGATATTCCGCGCAATGAATGCACAGAGATCGTCAAGACGCAGAGAAAAAGCGTTCGCGATCAGCAGAACGAAGATAAAAGAGCCTTCCACCTTGCCGAAATGTCTGAACAGACAGCCGATTATGCCTATCACAATGCCGTACACGATCTTTCCGGCGGGAGTTTTCGGTAGAGTCTGCGGGTCACTTGCAAGGAAAACGAAGCCGAACAGCAGATACCCGCCGGACAGCTCAAGAAGCAGTGTGTCTCCTATACTGGAGAATGCCGGGAACAGAGCTGTAAGCGCACAGTATGAGCCGAGACCGAATGCCGTCACCAGCAGCGACATTGAGCGCCTGCACAGCAGACAGATACCGCATACTGCGATGACAAGAAAGTGGGTGGTACCCATAGGCCCCGCGAAAATTCCGAGCATGATGTTCTCGAAAGACACCGTCGGAGCCGTACCGAGTTTCAGCAGATAGCTCTCGACACCGGACACAAGCGGTACTCCCGCGTCCCCCCACAGTGCGGGCTGTGAGCCGGCGGCGGGATAGGACAGCATCTCCGTCGGGTAGCATATTATAAGGAACGCTATCGCAACGCAGGTAGGGTTGAATATGTAGTTATCCTTGCCCCCGAAGATGTGTTTTACCGCGATCGCAAGCAGCGCACCGCCCGCGACGATGCCATAGTTTACAGAAGACGGCATCATCAGCGCGATGCACATTCCCGCCGCTATGGTGGACAGATCCTTCGGGTTGTAGGTCTTTTTCGACATTTTGCAGAATATCATATCTGACAGCATACAGACAAGCACCGAGCCCGCGCATATTATCGCTGCCCGCCACCCGCTCTGCCATACGCTCATTCCCGTGAGCGCGGCAAGGCATATCAGCTGATCGGCATATATGGATTTCTGTTTTCGCCGTTTTTTCTCCGGCGGCGGATCGTAGGTCCTCACGTCGCCGTCGAACTTGTTCAGTAATTCGTTTGTATTATCGGACATTATTTACCTTTTAATAATTATATTCTTTTTCAGAGAAAGGAAGTAAGATCGTCGTGTATTACGATACGTTAAGCGCCCACACCGTCAAGATCACCATGACAAGACAGGATATGAGGGATTACGCCATAAAAAGCGAAAATCTCCGCGCACGCAATTCCGAATCCAAGCGCTCTCTGACCCGTTTTCTGGAGCGGTTCCGCTCGGAAAGCGCCCTGTTTCCCGACCGCAGTGCGGACAGGCTGTTTCTGGAGGCATTCCCCTCCGATGACGGCGGCTGTGTCATGTATGTTTCCACTCTCGGAACGGACACTCTCCCGGATACTGGCGGCAGACCCGCTTCCGCGAGCCTCATGGCTATAACGGAGAGCCTCGGGGACATTTCCCGGCTTGCTGCCGCTCTTGACGGCAGGGTAAGCTCCTCCGCTCTTTACCGGATACAGGGCGGCTGGTGTCTTGTGATGAGCGCCGCACGCTCCGACACTGCCTCGCTTGCCCGTATCATAGGGGAATACGGGGAGTTCTCCGATGATGTGATCGACATTTCCTGCGCAGCCGAGCATGGTTCGCTCATCTGTCCGGACAATGCCGCAGCGGTCCTCTCCCGTCTTATTTAGATACCGCGCAGGCTTTCCGCAGCTGTGCGCATATTCTCCGCACGGAACAGGTATGTTCCCGCGACCAGTATGTTTGCACCGGCTTCCCGCACAAGTTTCGAGGTCTCCGCGTTTATACCGCCGTCAACTTCGATATCCTTGTCCGGAGCAGCGGCACGGAATTCCTGTATTTTCGGTATCATATCGCGCATGAACCCCTGCCCGCCGTAACCGGGTTCAACGGTCATGACGAGTATCATATCGGCCAGATCAAGGTACGGCATAGCCGCGGAAGCCGGTGTACCAGGCTTTACAGCAATACCCGCACTCAGTCCGAGCCGGTGTATCTCCGTAAGGACTGCCCGCAGGTCGCATCTGCTCTCGGCGTGGACGGTGATATTATCCGCTCCCGCTTCCGCGAACAGCTTCACCTGCCGTGTCGGGTCATTCACCATAAGGTGAACGTCGAAAAATGTATCGGACCATGGCTTCAGCGCTTTCAGCACAGAGCTGCCGAATGTGATATTTTCCACGAAGTTCCCGTCCATTACATCAAAGTGGAGCCATTCAGCCCCGCTGTCATCTACCTTACGGGCAGTCCCACGCAGGTCGGACAGGTCGGAATTCAGTATTGATGCCGATATTACAGTCCCGTGCATTTTATTGTCCTTCTTTGGTCGTTGTCCGCATCATGCCGGGGCATGATACCGCATAGTTTATAATACTCCAAAATATGTCTATCGTCAAGGTATTTTCCTGTCGATTTCGGACGGCTCTCAAAAAATAGTGAATTTTAACCATTTTCCTCGTTTTTTCGCTGCTCCCTTTTGCTGTGGAAAATCTTTAAAACCTGTGGAAAATCATACCTTTCAACAATCTTTTAACCGTGGAAAAGTTGAAAGAGATGCCGCTTTGCTCAAGTGCCTCCGGCGGGCAGGGGGAAGAGGTCGCTGGCGCTTGAGCGGTCGCTTACGCTTGAGTGGTCGCTGCGCTTGAGTGCCTCCGGCGGCGAACCCTTTAAAAAGGG
>CAMVGH010000048.1 GCA_947166945.1 uncultured Clostridia bacterium | reverse complement strand
GGTGCTGTCATCGACAGTCAGACCGTAAGCGTAAATACCGTAAGAGTAATCGGGATCTCCTTGGGCAGCACCCTTGGCTGTGACCTCTGAGTTGTTTAAGGTAATATCACCTACCACTAAGGCTCCGTAGCCATCACCGGGTGTGCTTCCCGCAATGAGCTGCACAGTTGAATTTTCAATATTTACGTTACCGCCATTCAAATAGAGCCCATAGGAGTTATTTCCTGTTCCTCCTTTGAATGTTGCATTTGCGTTACTGTTGATTTTCAGATCATAGCCTGATTGCTCCATATATAAACCGAATGATGCTACAGAAGCAGTACCGCCTTCACAGTATAAAGAACCGTCCCCTTGGATCACGATGTTTCCGCCCCATGAAGTGATGCCGGAACAATAATCATTGGAAGCGGTGCATTTTATGTTATTATCCCCATTCAGCACGATAGTCAGAGGAAGCCAATACTCCCAATCGATCGCACTGTAAAAATTAGAGTAATACGGATTGGCTCCGTTTCCTTCGTAGCTGTAATTATTCAGCGTCAGAATACAGGTTTTCGGATCAAAACTCGCTTTCCCCTCACCGTCGATATTACTTTCATTATCGCTTGTGACCTGAATGCCGCCGACCCAGAAATAATAATAATCTGTAGCACTTGCCGTCACGCTCATTCCCACCATGCCCGAAATAATCATGCACAACGACAGGAACACGCTTAAAATTGGTTTTGCTTTTTTCATTGTTATTCTATCCATTCCTTTCTTTCCCCGTCTTTGCGGGGTAAATTCCTTTAAAATCCCAACATATAGACGCATAATAAAAGATCATGCCTCTATATTGTATATTATAGCACATTTTTGTCGGTTTGTAAAGGGGTTTGCAAAAATATCCGGCGAAGTGAGAAATTTACAGACAGTGCGGTTGAGTTCCGCGTCATCGTCAACAACAAGAATTTTAAGCATAAGTTTCCTCCGAACCGCAGAACATTCCGAAGACGGTTTCCGGGAGTTCTGTTTTTATGATCATAACATATCGCGGGCGCTGTTTCAGGAGTTCCGGAAATTTTAACAATTCTGAAACATTTCGTGTAATGTTTTCCGGAGCGGATCTCCGAAAAAATTTAAAATACCTATTGACAAATGATGATACACCTGCTATACTGTATATAGATTAACATATACAGTATAGCAGGTGCTTTCATGAAGATCATTGTCAAAAATAAATCCGAGCTTCCGATCTATGAACAGATCGAGCAGCAGCTTAAAGAGCAGATACTTGACGGTACTATAATGCCGGAAGAACAGCTTCCCTCGGTGAGACAGCTCGCCAAAGACCTCAGGATCAGCGTCATTACCACGACCAGAGCGTATAACGACCTTGCGGACGAGGGGTTCATAACCTCCGTCGCCGGCAAAGGGTATTTTGCGGCGCCCCGTGATAACGAGCTTATGCGGGAGCGTATGCTGTTTGAAATGGAAGAGGGATTTGAAAAAGCCCTTACCAACGGGCGAAACGCGGGACTGTCCGATGAAGATATCATAGAGGCAATGAAAAGATTTATGCAGGAGGAATAATTATGGAGAATATTCTTGAAATTCAGGGTCTTAACAAATCCTACGGCGATTTTGCGCTGAAAGACATATCGTTCGCACTTCCGAAAGGCTACATAATGGGATTTGTCGGTCAGAACGGCTCCGGCAAGACCACCACTATCCGCTCCATTCTCAATATGGCAAAGATCGACAGCGGTAAGATCAGCGTTTTCGGACTTGACAGCGTGACCGATACCATAGCGATAAAAGAGCGTCTCGGAGTGGTGTTCGACAGCCTGTACCTTGCGGAAAATCTGAACGCCGGACTGATAGAAAAACAGCTCAGACCCTTTTACAAAAACTGGAGCAGTGAGGAATTCTTCCGTATGCTGAAGGATTTCGACCTGCCCGACAACAAGCGCATCGGAGATTTCTCAAAGGGTATGAAGATGAAGTTCATGATAGCCTGCGCTCTGTCACACAAGCCGGAGCTTATTATACTCGATGAACCCACCAGCGGACTTGATCCCGTGGCACGTGATGAGCTTCTCGATATCCTCTCGGACTATATCACCGACGAGAACCGCGGAGTGCTTTTCTCGACACACATCACTGCCGACGTGGAGCGGATAGCGGACTACATTACCGTGCTGCATAACGGCAAGGTATGGTTCACGGGAGAAAAAGACGAACTTACGGAGAAGTACGCGGTGCTCAAAGGCGGGAATGATGACATTCCGGACGCGCTCCGCGAAAAGTGCATCGGCTTCCACGCTTACCGCAGCGGCTTTGAAGCACTTATCCCGACCGATGATCTCGCCGGTATCCCTGCTTCTCTCGAATACGAGAAAGCCAGCATTGACGAGATACTTGTGTATATCGCAAAGGAGGACAAGAATGAAAGACATTCTTAAAATGATGCGGTTCGACTTTATCGGTGCGCAGAGCGCCGCAAATAAAACGGCACCGAATGCTTTTTTTGTGATCGTGTTAGTCGTTGCGATCGCCGCAGCCGTACTGTTTATCTTCCCGGGTTTCTCGCTCGCGGCAACAGGTGCTGCCGGAGCGCTCATAATTCCTTTACAGTCCGCGAAAAAGGACGATCTCGGAAGACTGTACGGTACTCTTCCCGTCGGAAGGAAAAACATCACCCGTGCGCGGTTTCTCTACATATTTGTGACACACGCCGTAAGCACTGCGGCATCACTTTTTATCTCTTTTACAGCCGTACTGCTCAACTTCAACCGTTTTCTGCCGAAGGACAATGACACAATAAAGATGCTTTCGGAATCATACACCATGGAGGAATTCACAAAGCTTGTACCCGCACTCTTCGGATTCGGGACGTTTTTCTGCCTTGTATTCGCGTTCATGGAAATGATGGGACAGATACACGGCAGAGAGAATGAAATGAAGATATTTATTATACTGCTGGCTTCGATAGTCGTTCTGGTAATGGGCGGCGTGTTTATCCTCGGACAGCTCGGCTATCCGGAGATAAAGCTCCCGGATATGCCGCTGTGGGCAGGGCTTACCGTCACAGCCCTCGCAGTTCTGGGAATATGCTTGCTGTTCGGCGAGATAACCGCGGCGAAGCTTGCGAAGCGGGAGCTTTAAGGAGTGAGATCATGCAGACTTATCTTGATATTATCCGCACCGACATCATTATGATGAACGGCGCAAAAAACAGTATGCGCCCGCTTATTATCCTAATGCTCGTATTCGGTGCCGCAGTCGGGCTGTTCATTGACCCTATGGGAATATATCTGTGTATGCTGATAGCCGCCGCAGGCTTTGTGCCGATGATATTTCAGGTGCAGGGCAAAAACAACTGCGAAAAGCTGTATTCGCTGCTTCCGATATCGCGGAAACAGCTTGTGACTGCGCGGTTCATTTTCGCACTCTCCGCATACGCCGCGGTAAGCGTTATAATGTTCGTGATAATGAAGATCTCGTTTGCCGCGGGAGTTTATAAGAATGCCGGATTCTGGGACGCGTTTGTTCAGAACATTGGCATGAGCTTTGATAAAATATGCAGTACGCTGTTCTTTATCGTTTTTGCGGCAGGAGCAGTGATCATCTGTGCTTCGCTGAAAGGCTGGTTCAGCAACAGCAATATGGATACAGCCATGAGCGGAGCAGCCAAAATAAAGCCGAAGACCATAATAACAATACTGTTTTTTCTCTTTGCGTATATTTTCATCATGCTGTTCTTTTCCGGTATGATACCGCTGAACGCGGCGGCTTTGGTGGTATTGCAGCTTATCGTACAGCTTGTGACCGCGGCGGACGGTATAATATTCTGTGT
Source organism: uncultured Clostridia bacterium (assembly GCA_947166945.1). Classification (GTDB taxonomy): domain Bacteria; phylum Bacillota; class Clostridia; order Oscillospirales; family Ruminococcaceae; genus Ruminiclostridium_E. The sequence continues at coordinate 15,700 of CAMVGH010000048.1, read as the reverse complement.
GTTTATGACCGCGCTTGCCGGATTCTCGGCAATGTACAATTACGTCTGCACCGTCCTTGAATACGACGACAAGGATATGTGAGGTGGCTTTCAATGAAACGAATAATAGCGAAATCAACCGCTGTTTTGTGCGCGGCGGCTTTATTTGCAGTCCCGGTCTGCGCCGAAGACGTAAGCTGTGTACTCCCGTCGGGAATAACAGTGGGAGAGTTCGGAAGCGCTCTTGAAAAGCTGGAGAATGATATCAATACTCCGTTCGCGTCCGCGGAAGTCGGGATATTCGGGGGAGGGGAAATACTCTATACGGGGTATTTCGGAAAAACCGATATTGAGAACGATATACCCGCAGACGGGAACAGCGTTTATGAGTGGGGAAGCATTTCCAAAACATTTGTCTGGGTGAGCGCAATGCAATTATGGGAGCGCGGACAGCTCGACCTTGACGCGGATATCCGCACATATCTCCCGGAGGGATTCTTTCAGCACCTTTCCTTTGACGAGCCGATAACATTCATGAATCTGATGAACCACAATGCCGGCTGGCAGGAGACGATAAGACCTGTCGAGACAAAGGACGAAAATGCGGTACTTCCGCTCAAAGAAGCATTGCAGGCGTGTGAACCCGCGCAGATACACCGTCCCGGCGAAGTGACCGCTTACTCGAATTACGGCGCGGCACTTGCGGGATATGTTGTTGAGTGCGTCAGCGGAACGGATTACTGCGACTATGTGCATAAGAATATCCTTGAACCGCTCAGAATGTCGCATACCTCGGTTGACCCGACACATTCCGACAACCCTTGGGTGCAGGAACAGCGCAGGAAACTGAAATGCTATACCGCAGATGCATTGAGCGAAAAAATGACATATCTCGGTCATTGTCTCAATTATATCATGCCGTACCCTGCGGGAGCTGTCACCGGTACACTTGCCGATATGATGATATACGGACAGGCGCTTGTTAATGACGATGCGCCGCTGTTCCGCGATCCGGAAACGCAGAAGCTGCTGCTTACAGGGACCTCCTTTTGGGGCAGTTCCGACATTCCGAACAGCTGTCACGGCTTCTGGGCTGAGGAGTACGGTGTCCGTACCTACGGTCACAGCGGTGCCACAAATGCGGGACAGGCAAACCTTCTGTTCGATCCGGTGTCGAAGACCGGACTTGCGGTGATGATAAACGAGCCGAATGGCAATCCTTTTATGTATGCGGTACCGGAGCTTGTATTCGGGAGGCTTACACCGGACAGGTTTGCGGCAGGCGGTACGGCTGATACAAAGCTCACCGGGTATTACACAGTGTCGCGTTCGACATACCGTGGATTGTTCCGTTTTATGCCGTATCTCACCGCGCTGTCTCTCGATGAGCCGGCATACGATATCGGGAACGGCGTGTACCTTATCGGTGACGAAACCGGAATGCAGATGCTTTCGGACAAGACATATCCGGACGGCTCAAAGGCTCTCGGATACGGCTCCATGGAGCTTATCCGGGACGACGCGTATATCGCGGAGCTGCTGCTTCTGACACTGTATGCGGTTTTTGCGGCTGCGGCAATATATTTTATACGAATAAAGCGGAAACTGAAAAAGCACAAAAGGTCTGAGCCGTATTCGGGTTCGGCAGTTATGACCGCAGGCAATGTTGCTCTTGCAGTCTCTGTGCTTGCGTGGATCGGTTCGTATGTCGCGTACTCTGCCGGGAACGGAGGCCTGCTTTATCCCGTCGGCGCAGTGTTCGGTGCGGTGCAGATGATATGCGCGGCAGTGAGCGCGGTGTCCGCGGTCGGGGGGATCGTATCTCTTGCGGCGGGGAAGAATAAGACCCGTCCGCACAGATATATCCTGAATTGTGCGGTAAATATTATCGCGGTGACGGCGGTTGCGTATTTTGAGATGTATATGTTCTGGTACTGCTGAAAAGTCATACAAAAAAGCAGTCTCTTCCGGAGAAACGGGAGAGACTGCTTTTCCTTGTTTTCAGAGCTTTTTATATATTGCCAAAGCGAAGAACGCTGCCGCCGCCGCAAAGCCGGCGATAATAGTGTCCATTGCCCATAACGGTACGATCCCGGCGGAATAGAATACTGTCGAGAAGTCGAAGAGTGCGTGCAGTATTACAGACAACGGGTACAGAAAAAGGTATTTCCTGTTTTTCGCTGCGGCAAACACAAGTACCGAGAAAGCTATATGCGCGGTTATTGCGGCTATCCGCTCAAATACTCCCATCAGACATTCACCGAATGTAAGCCTGCTCATGGGGTCGAGCTGTGTGAACATCGCTGCTATTGTTGTTTCATCTGCGCCGGCAGTTATCTGTTCACCCATTCCCGTGTTTAACATTATTCCGATGACGCCCATGGATAACATCTGAAATCCGACGTAAATGCTCTCGAATCCGCCGTGACCGATACCGTAGGAAATGGAAGTGCGGCGGGCTTCATATTTTTTCAGTACTGTCCTGAATGCTATGAAGCGTCCTGTTTCCTCAAATACTCCCGCAAGCACACCGGCGAGTATCATAGTGTACCATATATTTCCGCTTATCGTCTTTGCGACCGGATTGTCGTGCTGCAAAAGGAAGTACGCGGGCGCGAGTTTCAGTATTATCGCGAACAGAAGCCATGCCGCAGCGCCCACTATAACGGGCAGTATCTTTTCGCGGGTCTTCACTTTCCATACTATAAGCAGAATTATCGGTATTATCATCATGAGCAGTGATTGGACGATAAGTCCCGCTATCGCTTCATCGGTAAAATGAATGTTATCCATTTCTGTTCTCCTTTTCCCAGTCTGTGTATATCTGCTGTGAGCCTTTTATCATTACCGCGAAGATAACAAGGAATATTATCATCATAGCGGCAAGTGACGGATATCCGCGCAGTATTATCCCCGAAAGAATTACCGCGACACCGCCGAAGAATGTCACTGTTCCGCCCATTCTCTGGCAGCGTGTCCATACCTCGTCATTCTTCATGCTCCATGTCGTGCGCAGTCCCATAAGTCCGTTCATTTTCATTTTCGGCATTATGTTCCCGAGCACCGCGAACAGTATTCCCATAAGTATGACTGTTGCCGAGCAGTATAGTTCTTCTTCCGTACCGCTGATCTGCTGGAGCCCGCTGTAACCCATGCATATCATCACACACTCAAGACCGAGCATCACAGCGTTTACTGCTGTACAGACTGTTCCGCATATCTTCGCGTTGCCCGAAGCATGAGAGGCTTCTTTTCCGTTCTCTGCGGTCTGCGCTTCCTTTTCAAATTTTCTTCGGAGAAGTATGCCTGTTACCGTTACAGCAGTCGATATGCCGGTGAACAGGAATACTTCGTACTTTGAACCGATACGGTCAACGTTGCCGTTAAGTCCGAAATGAACCGGGATCCGATCGGGCAGGATCTGCACTGCCGCCGCCGCAAATATCAGCGAGAGTGCGGCGAGCGTTATCAGCCATTTATTCTTCATTTCCCGCTTCACCCGCTTTCGCTCTGCCGGAATCCGCTCCGAACTGACCGAACCAGAGCATGATCTCATCGAACACGCTGGTGTTCAGCTCATAGTAGATGAAATTCTTTTCCTTGTACTCCGTGACAATATCCGCTTTTTTCAGCAGCCGCAGATGATAGGAAAGTGCCGCGGGAGTTATTCCCAGTCTTTCCGCGATCTCGCCCGCGTTCATTCTTCCTCCGCGCAGCATTGAGATTATCTCACGCCGCTGATCGTCCGAGAGTATCTTGAATGTTTCAGATATTTTCATAATATAATCACCTGTTTAAAATTTTCTTTAAATAGATGATAGCATATTATATTTAATTTGTCAAGAGGTATTTAAAATATTTTTTAAATACCGGCAATAAAATACCCCGACAGTTTCATAATACTGTCGGGGGTACTATACTGTAAACGGCTCAGTTAAGCCCTTTCATTGTAAGGGAGATCCGGTTCTTCTTCACGTCGATGCCGAGAATACGGACATTCACCACATCACCGACCTTGACAACATCAAGTGGGTGCTTTACATAGTTGTTGCTGAGCTGGGAGATATGCACAAGTCCGTCCTGATGAACTCCGATATCCACGAATGCGCCGAAATCGGTGATGTTGCGGACGGTGCCTTTCAGCTCCATGCCTTCTTTCAGGCTGTTGATATCCACCACATCGGTGCGCAGCATGGGCTTCGGAAGCTCGTCGCGGGGGTCACGGCCGGGCTTCATCAGTTCTTTTATCATATCGGTAAGGGTGAGTGTGCCGACGCCTGTTTCCTCTGCGGCTTTCTTCATACCGAGTTTCTTTACCGTGGCATTTATCTTTTCGGCGGCAAATTTCGAGTTTTCGCCTTTGAGATCGCTTTCCGTAAGTTCGCACAGTGCCAGCAGTTTTCTTGCCGCCTCATAGCTTTCGGGGTGAACGGCGGTATCGTCAAGCGGTTCCCTGCCGTCGCGGACGCGCAGAAATCCCGCGCACTGTTCAAATGTCTTCTTGCCGAGCTTGGATACTTTCAGCAGTTCCTTACGGTCGGTAAATCCGCCGTTTTCTTCGCGGTACGCCACGATATTCTTTGCGATGCCGGAATTGATACCGGCAACATAAGACAGCAGAGCCACCGAAGCGGTATTCACGTCAACGCCGACATTATTCACGCAGTCCTCCACCACGCCTCCGAGAGCTTCCGAGAGCTGAGCGGGGGGCATATCATGCTGATACTGTCCCACGCCGATCGCTTTAGGCTCGATCTTTACAAGCTCGGACAGCGGATCCTGCAAACGGCGGGCGATAGAGACCGCGCTTCTCACGGTCACATCAAAATCCGGGAATTCCTCCTGCGCCAGCTTGCTTGCGGAGTAAACACTGGCTCCCGCTTCCGATACCACCATATAGCTTACCGGAAGTCCCGAATCACGTATCATATCCGCTATGAACACTTCACTTTCGTGGCTTGCGGTCCCGTTTCCTATGGAGATAGCCGTTATCCCGTACTTTCTGATGAGAGCGGTCAGCTTTTTCGCGGATTCTTCCGTTCTGCACTGCGGAGCCGTGGGATATACGACTGTATGATCCAGCACCTTTCCTGTGCGGTCAACGACAGCTATCTTGCAGCCTGTTCTGTAGCCCGGGTCGAATCCCATCGTCACCATGCCCTTTACGGGGGGCTGCATAAGAAGCTGGCGGAGATTTCCGCCGAACACCTTTATTGCAGCCGTGCAGGCCTTGTCTGTGAGGTCGGCGCGTACTCTGCGCTCTATAGAAGGGTGGATAAGGCGCTTATACGCGTCTGCCGCAGCGTCCTCCACAAGGTCGGAATTTCTGTTGCCTGCTTTTCCGGTCACATAGCGGCTGTTTATTGTGGCGATCATTTCATCGGTATCGACTTCTATCGCAGCCTTCAGTACGCCTTCCCGTTCTCCGCGGTCGATTGCGAGTATGCGGTGCGTGGGTATCTTTGATACTGCCTCGCGGTAGTCGTAGTAGTTTTCATAGACGCTCTGCTCTTCGCTGTTCTCGTCGGCTTTCTTTGAAGTGATGAGTGCCTTGCGGTCATACAGTTCACCGAGTATCTTGCGTATCTCCGGATCGTCTGATATATTCTCCGCGATGATATCGAGAGCGCCCGCGACCGCGTCCGCGGCTGTTTCAACGCCCTTTTCGGCGTTTATGTATTTTTCGGCTTCGGTGTCCGGATCCTCTTTTGACTGCGCGAGAATGAACTCCGCCAGCGGCTCAAGTCCTTTTTCCTTGGCGATACTTGCGCGGGTCTTTTTCTTAGGCTTATACGGACGGTAGATATCCTCGACAGCGGCGAGTGTCACTGCCTCCGCAAGGCTCTGTTCTATCTCTCCGGTCATTTTTCCGAGGGATTCTATCGACTCGCGTACTTCCTGTTTTCTTTTTTCGAGGTTGCGCAGGTAGGTGAGCCTGTCCGAAAGGTCACGCAGCTGCACATCGTCCAGAGCGCCGGTAACTTCCTTTCTGTAACGGGCTATAAAGGGTATGGTGTTTCCCTCGTCCAGCAGCTTCACCGCTGCTTCCGCCTGTTCCTTGCGTATTTTCAGTTCTTCCGAGATCTGTGTTACAATATCCATAAAATGTCTCCTTAAAGTAGTCTGTTCATTATACCACATTCCGCAAAAAATTTCAAGTCCGCCCGGAAGATATCCTGAAATGAAATATCCCGGAGCGGTCTTTTTGCCTGCTCCGGGATGCTGTTTTTCATATATCCGTTATAAATGGAGTTATAAGAATGATTATCATAAATACGGGGCATACGAACCGTATCATTACGCGGTACATCCATTTTGCTCCGAACTTCTTTTCTCCGTGGAGAACCTCTTCCTCCACATATTTCGTACCCACTACCCAGCCTATAAGTATGCAGGTGGCGAGGGCAAGCACCGGCATCATAAGGGAGTTGGTGATGAAGTCGAAGAAATCGAGGAACTGCATACCGAATACCGTCACGCCGCTCCATGCGCTGTAACCCAGTACCGAAAGCATTCCGAGCACGATAGTTATGCCGAATACAATGATGCAGCTCTTTACACGGGAGAGCCTGAATTTCTCCATTACTGCCGCCACGACCGTCTCCATGAGTGAGATAGAAGATGTGAGCGCCGCAAGTGCCACAAGAATGAAGAACGCTGCACCGATAAGGCTGCCGGCGGGCATCGTCTCAAATACCTGCGGAAGTGTAATGAACATAAGTCCGGGACCTCTGTTGAGTGCCTCTTTGTCGCCGCCGGAGAACACGAACACTGCCGGCACTATGATAAGTCCTGCGAGGAACGCGATCGCCGTATCGAAGACCTCGATCTGGCGTACCGAGCCTTCCAGCGAGAAATCCCTTTTCATATATGAACCGTATGTGACGAGAATACCCATAGCAATGGACATTGAATAGAACAGCTGGCTGCACGCTCCGGCGATAGTCTTGAACACTTTTTCCGCCGTCATGCCCTCGAAATCGGGCAGAAGGTAGTATTTAATGCCTTCCCACGCACCGTCAAGTGTGGCTGTATATATCGCAATAGCTATTATCAGCAGCGCAAGCACAGGCATCAGGATCTTACTGACCTTTTCTATGCCCTTCTGTACTCCGAGCAGTATTACTGCGGCATTGAGCACAACATATATTATAAAGAATACTGTCGGTCCGCCGAGATCACTTATGAAGCTGCCGAAGAATGACGAACTTTCACCCGATGCCGTGACGACATCTTCCGCAGTCTGTGCGCCTTGTCCTGTGATGAACATAGTCATATATTTCAGTACCCAGCCGCCTATCGCACAGTAATACGGCAGAATCAGAGCCGGTATTACCGCAGCCGCCCAGCCCATAGGCGCGCAGTGCTTTTCAACGAGCTGATACGCTCCGAGTACGCTCTTTCCTGTACGTCTGCCTATCGCAACCTCGGTCAGCATCAGCGTAAATCCGAAAGTGACCGCGAGTATCAGATATATCAGCAGGAAAAATCCTCCGCCGTATTTTGCCGCAAGATATGGGAATCTCCAGATATTCCCCAGACCTACCGCCGAACCCGCAGCGGCAAGTATAAATCCCAGTCTGCTCCCGAATCCTTTGTGTGATGTTTTTGGTTCCATTGGTCTTCTCTCCCTTTGAATATATCTAGAACATTATATCTTATTTTTATTGAAATGTCAACCGCAATACGCAAAAGCGGGAGCAGCAGGCTCCCGCTTATTATCATTTCAGTATTTCTATGATCTGTTCCGCTCTCATCGGTGCCGCGTAGTGGAATCCCTGTACGCTTGTTATCGGGAAACCCTTGATTATCCCGTGCATTTTTTCGTTCTCTATGCCCTTGACGCACACATCACAGCCCCGTGACGAACAAAGCTCGGACAACTTCTCAAGATCATTACGGTCATTTTCGCTGTCGGTGATATTATCCACAAAAGACAGATCGAATTTGATATAATCCGCTTTCAGGGTTTTGAGTACACCGATCGACGAGAAGCCGCTCCCGAAGTCGTCAAGCAGGAGTTTTATCCCGTTGGCGCGCAATTCTGCGGCACGGGTCTTTACTGTCTCCGGGTCGAGCAGGCGGCAGTCCTTTCCCATTTCGATTATCAGTCTGTTCAGCGGGAATTTCGTTTGTCCTGCTGTCTCTATAAGCTCCGGAATGAAGTAATCGTCCTCGATCTGCGCCGCGGAGATGTTTATGCCGAGGAACATATCGTCATTCTTTTCAAAGAATGCCAGTCCGTCGAGCATAGCCCTGCGGGTTATCCAGAGAGTAAGCTCCGACAATGCGTAATCATGCTCGATTATCGGCATGAAGCGTGACGGCAGCACTTCGCCGTATTTGTCGCTGTGCCACCGCAGCAGTGTTTCGACTCCGGCGATGTTCCCGGCGGCGAGTTTATAGACCGGCTGATAATTCAGGCTGAATCCCCTGAATCCGTTCAGCATATCGTTATGTATTTCCTCGGTCATTTTCAGTTCGTCAATGCCGTCCGAAGTCTCCGCTCCGTTGAATATAACGAGGTTGCCGTGTTTTTTCTTCTTTGATTCGGTATATGCGTACAGCAGGCAGGTGTATATGGCGTTTTCGGACATTTCCCGGTCATTTACCGTAATGACAGAAGCACACGGGTTCAGGGACTGCCGCATACCGTCTATCTCGATGCCGCCCTGGAGTTTCTTGCGTATTTTTGAGTAAATGCGGGAGACTTCATTAACGGAGCGGTCATTTGTGATGAAAGCGAATTTTGAGCCTTCCATTCTGTACACGAAGCCGTCCTGTTCGCACAGTCCCCGTATTGTCCAGCCTACCTGTCTCAGAAGCTCGTTCCCGTAGCCGTAGCCCTGTTCCTCATTTATCTCGGCAAGGCGGTCGATGCCGATGAGCATTATAGTGCTTTCGCGCCCCATTTTCTGGATCTCCGCAAGGTCGCGGAAAAAGCCGTAACGGTTGCGCAGGACAGTCACAGGGTCGGTGTTGTCGAGGGCGCCCTCATTTATGATCAATCCTCCCACAAGGCTCGGACTTCCGGTATCGTCACGTATCACCGCGCCTTTGAAACGGAACAGCCCGTAGCTTCCGTTCTTCTGCCTTACACGGTATGTCAGGTCATAGGTCAGCTTATTGCATTTTATCAGCTCGTCCATTACTTTCAGGTAATAGGCTTTATCCTCATTGTGCAGGTGATCCGCCCAGTTGTCGGCACCGTCGGGGATATACTCTCCGGGCAGGTCGAACAGCTCCACGGCACCGGCGGAGTAGCGGGTCATCTTCCCCTTTATATCATACAGCGATACATAGTGACCTCCCGACATTATCGAGAGTGCGCCGAACATATCGTCAAGAAACTGTTTGCGGTTTTTGTTCATTTATTTCTGTGTCCTTTACTTAATAAGTTCGGAAAGAGTCTTGTAAAGCAGCTGCGGCTCAACAGGCTTGGATAGATGCGCATTCATTCCCGCCTGGAGAGACATCTGCACATCTTCATCGAAGGCGTTCGCCGTCATTGCGATTATCGGAACCGTCCTGCTGTCGGGACGTCCGAGCCCCCTTATCTCCCGTGCAGCTTCAAGTCCGTCCATTACAGGCATTCTCACGTCCATCAGTATAGCATTGTAATGACCCGGTCCGTTCGCTTTGAATTTTTCGACGGCTATCTTCCCGTTCTCTGCGTGATCGGCTTCTATCTCTTTCATTCCGAGTATTTTCATCATTATTTTCGCGTTTATCGTCACATCTTCCGCAACAAGTATCCGCCTGCCTTTAAGCTCGGTACCCGGCTTGTTTCCGCTGCGGAGTTTCTTTCTGAGCAAGGCGCTGCGGTATTCGTTGATAAGTCCCGACGCGAACAGCGGCTTGCTCATAAATCCGTCAACTCCGGCTCTTACCGCTTCTTCCTCGATCTCCTGCCAGTTGTAGGCGGTCAGTATGACGATAGCGGTCTCATCACCGATCAGCTCACGGATACGCTTTGTCACTTCGACTCCGTCCTGTTCCGGCATTTTAAGATCCACAAGTATCAGATTGTATTCATTCCGGCGGGCGTGTCCCAGCTTTATCAGCTCAAGAGCGTCCGCTCCCGAAAGGCAGGTCTCCGATGCTATCCCGACTTCTTCCAGCACGACAGATGCATGTCTGCAAGCGTCCGGGTCGTCGTCTATGACCAGAACGTTCAGTTCATGCGGCACCACGTTCAGGTCAGAACTGTCAAGTCCCTTTCTGTCGGTCTTGCGCAGCGTGACATCGACGGTGAATTCCGAGCCTTCGCCTTTCTTCGACTTTACGTTTATACTGCCGTTCATCATTGCGACCATATTCTTCGTTATCGCAAGTCCCAGTCCGGAGCCGCCGTATTTGCTGGTTTTGGTGGCATTTTCCTGGCTGAACGCTTCAAATATCTTTGGGATATATTCCTCGTCCATGCCTATGCCCGTATCTTTTATTACAAATCTCAGAGCGGCACGGTTCTCGAATTCCGAGATACACTCCACAGAAAGGGAGACATGTCCGGGCGGGTCGGTGAATTTCACCGAATTACCGAGGATATTTATAAGCACCTGTTTCAGTTTGGTGTCGTCGCCGATATAGAATTCGTCGATCTTCCCGCGAACTACGCAGTCGTACTTCAGTCCCCTGTCGCGGCACTGTCCGTCTATCATTGTGTTGACCTGATCGAGGAATGAACGGAAAGAGAATTCCTCATTCTTGAGAGTCATTCGTCCGCTTTCGATGCGGCTCATATCGAGTATGTCGTTTATCAGTGACAGAAGATATCTTGCGCTCTCGCCGATCTTTTCAAGGTCGTTCTTGACGGAATCGGACAGATCAGACTCCTGGAGCGCTATGCTGTCCAGACCGATTATGGCATTCATTGGAGTGCGTATCTCATGGCTCATACGGGACAGGAACGCGGTCTTTGCTATATTTGCCTGTTCCGCTTCCTTCAGTGCGGTTCGCAGCTGTTCATTGCGTTCCTGCTGTAAGTTATGTATTGCGGTGGTATCGCTTTTGAGCAGAATGAAGAAATCCGCCCGTGGATCGACCAAAAAGAAATCAAAGCGTTTATAGTAAGTGGCCCCGTCTATCTCACAGGCGATATTCACCGAATACGGCTCGCTCACCGCAAGGTGCGACTTTATGGAATCCAGGGAGAGGTCACGGCTCATATCGTCCTTTTCTTCCTCGCTGCCGCAGAGTACCGGTATTACCTGTGATTTTAGGTAATAGCTGTAATCTCCCGTGCGGGTAACGGGGAATATGCTTCCGCCCTTTATAAGTGAAGCGTCCCCGACCATAACGCCGTACATTCCGTTGGATATGTATGACACCATATCGAACTGCCGTACCAGTATCTTGTCGATAAGGGTCTGGCTTACTTTTTCATCGTTGCTTTCACGCTCGGTGATGAACGCGATAATATCGCTGGTCATTGGGTGACGGGTCATGTTAGCGGACATATTCACGAAGCATACTCTCCCGTCCGGACGGCGTGAGAATACTATGACGGAGGCACTTGCCTGTCCGCCCAGGTAATCCGCGATAAGCTTTTCCCTTGCGAACGCTCCCAGCAGCTTAGTGCGTTCCTGTTCGATCGGGCAGTGTTCTGAGCGCAGTTTCAGCACTTCGGAATAATGGTATATCATGGAGTCGGTGACATAAAGGTCGCTGCCCTGTATATCCTCGATAGTATCACGGGTGAGGTTCACGCGGAACATTCCGAGAGTATGTCCTCCGGTGCGGTAAAAGCTGTCGCCGAGGGTCATATACGCGCCTCGGAGCCGTTCCTCGTACTCTTTCATGAGAGTTATATCAAAGAAGGTTATATACACAAGTCTCGTTCCGTAGTCGTCTATGAATGAAAAATGTGTGCTGCACCGTATGTTATGACCGTTCACGGTCCTGAAGCGCAGCGACAGATCTGAGTTCCCGTCTTCGTTTACTCTGCGGCGGAGCATTTTCCGGACGGATACCCTGTCGTCCTCGGTCACTGCGTTGAAGAAGCCCTCACCGGTTACGCAGGAAAAAGCTTCGGCAGCGTTCTTATAGCCAAGCATTGCCGCGAATTTATCCGTAACGAATTCCACGGCAAAGCTGCCGTCATCATTCCGGCTGAGCATTACAGCGCAGTCTGCGATCTGTTTCATATTTGCGAGAAATCTTTCTCGTTCTGTCATTCCGTGCGATAAGCTGCTCATTGGCTCTTTCTCCTTTTTATGGGGCATTGAGTTCCGGGCTTTCGGCAAAATGCACATAGTATAAAATAATTATACCATTTCTTTTATATATTGTCAATATCGCCAAAATATAAAAATGCCGCACAGTGCAGCTGTGCGGCAAATATTTCCCGTTTATCCGAGCATATTGAAGTAGGAACCGTTTATGTTGGATACCTGTGTTATATTTCCGGAATCGGAATATGCGCTGGAACGCTGGTACAGATCGGTCTGGGCATAAGCGGCGAGCTGTTTTGCCTGTCCCTCTATGAAGCTTGCGAATGAGTCCTTCTGTCCGAATACATCTTCAAGTTCCTTGTCGGTCGCTTTTCCGAAAGTTTCGCGGTCAATGGTCAGTTCGCCGTTCTCGTTCTGGCTTATACCCACTTTTTCAAGACGGGGGTGAAAAGCATCGGTCATATTATTGACAAAATCGGATTTTCCGGCTACCGTACCGTTTTCCGAACCGTTTATCTCTCCCGCGAACGCGTTGTAGCTGTTCACAAAGTCTTCGGCAGCGCTGTATGCGGTATTTCTGTCTATCTCGCCGGTCTCCGGGCTGCGGAAGAATGACTGCTCGGTCTTCTGCACCGATTCGAGAGTGCGGGCGGTGATATCGTTGAGCTTATTATTGTCTGCCGCTATCTGATCTTTTTCGGTGAGGGTCTTTATGCGCTTTGCGAGTGTTTCCTCGGTAAGATCGCCGTCATCGACCTCGTCCGTCTGATCCTTCTGCTTGTCGGTCTCATCGACCTTGTCTGTACGGTTCTTCTGAGCCATTGCGGTGATCTGTTCCACCTTTGCCTGACCGTTTGCGCGGAGAGTTTCAAACAGCGAATCCGTCTCGTTGCTGGGCTTGATCCTCAGATCCTCGAACAGTCTGCTGGTATTGTCTATCGAAGCGGTCTGGACGTCGGTAAACAGTCTGCTGATCTGGCTTATCGGGGTTGTCTCAAGATCCTCGAACAGTTTTTTTGCTTCACCGTCGGAGCGTTCCCTGAGTGAATCAAAATAGGATTTGAACAGGCTCTGTGTTGAGGCGGCTTCGTTTTCGTCAACCGTTGTCTGCGCCCACGCGGAGAAGTTTGCGCGCTGCCGGGCGGATATATTTGATGTTGTCGGGAAAAGTACATTTATATCAGCCATATATGATTCCTCCTTTACGGAAATTTTCAGTTTTCGTATCATATATTATATCGTCAGCAGTAAGCCAAACTTTAGTGTTTTTTCAAAAAAATATCCGCTTTTTTCCGTTTTACACAAATTACGACATAAAAACATTGCTTTTACTGTCATGAACCGACAAATTATTTGTCGCGGCAGTGCTATAATCATTATGAAAGAAAGGTGCATCGGATGATCGTTTACATAGATGTGCTTATTGTTATAAACATCTATATCACATATTTTACGCTGCGGGCAGCGGCGGGAATGCTCCACACGCGGCTGCGAACCGGGAGACTCGCTGCCGCTTCTGTATCCGGCGGTTTCACGGCTCTCGCGGCGCTGGCGGGTCTGCCGATACTTCTGTCATTGCTGCTGAAAAGCGCACTCACGGTTCTGATCGTGCTTATCGCATTCGGCATTGGAAAACCTGCCGAGACGCTGCTGCGCTCATTCCTGTGTATTGCCGTGAGTATGCTTATATGCGGAGCGGCGGCACTGATACATGAATTTGCTCAGACCGATTTCGTGTTCTCCGCCAACGGATATCCGTATCTTGATATTTCGGCGCTTGTGCTGGTGATCTCTTCCGCGGTGATCTACGGAGTGCTCTCGCTGTGGCGGCGGTTCACGGACAGCCCCTCGGACAGCGTACGCATACCCCTCACCGTAACATTGCACGGTATAACGGTAACACTTTCAGCCATAGCCGACAGCGGGAATTTTCTCCGGGATTTTCTCACCGGCAGACCGGTCATATTATGCCGTGCTGATGCCGCGCAGCCTGTTCTTCCGCCTAATGTCCGTGCTTATCTTTCCGGAAGTACCGACGACCTGACTGGCATAAGGCTTATCCCAATGACCACAGCGGCGGGGCAGTCCCTTGCGGCGGCATTCCGTCCCGACAGCATAACTGCGGAAACGCCATACGGCAGAAAGCGGCTTGATGCCCTTATCGCCGTATCGGACGGAGCACTTGAAAACGAGGATTTTGATGCGCTTATCAACACAAAATTGCTGAAATGAAAAAAGAGGGCTTGAAAATGAACATGACAATGAAAATAAACGAGATCATAAGGCGCATAACAGCACGCCATTCGCTTGTAAGCACCTATTACATAAACGGCTCCGACAATCTCCCGCCGCCGCTCTCAAAAGAAGAGGAGGAAGAAGCGTTCAGCGGACTTATGAGAAATGACCCCGACGCCCGTGATAAACTCATAACCCACAATCTGAGGCTGGTGGTCTATATAGCCAAGAAATTCGAGTCAACAGGCATCGGGATAGAAGATCTCATCTCTATCGGCACCATAGGACTTATCAAGGCAGTCAACACTTTCAGTCCCGACAAGAATATAAAGCTTGCGACTTACGCTTCACGCTGTATCGAAAATGAAATTCTGATGTTCCTGCGCAAAGCAAATCAATACAAGTCGGAGATATCCATAGAAGAACCGCTCAACATAGACTGGGACGGTAATGAGCTGCTGCTTGCCGATGTTCTCGGCACCGATGAAGATATTGTAAATGAGAACATAGAGAGCGAAGCGGAGAAGAAGCTCCTGCTCGACTCGGTGGCGAAGCTTCCCGAACGTGAGCGCTTCATAATGGAGAAGCGTTTCGGTCTCGTGGACGGCAAGGAACTTACCCAGAAAGAAGTCGCAGACCTCATCGGCATCTCCCAGAGCTACATATCCCGCCTTGAAAAGCGCATCATCAAGCGGCTCCGGCGGGAGCTTGAAAAAATAGGGTGATCGGCAGAAAGCAAACCTGTTCCGTAACAAAAAAAGGACCGGACGAAAAAGTGTCCGGTCCTTTTGCTGCTCAGCCGATAGTGTACTGTATCGAGTCTTTTTCAAGCGCTGCGGTAAGAGCGTCCATAGCGTTAGCGGTAGCGCTGTCGTCGGTGATCTTTACGATGACTTCTCCCGATACATTCTTTGCGGCGGCTACGATATCATCTACCGTTGTTTCCGCGCCGTCCATCAGATATGTCGCGCCGGAGACCCTGATCTCGACGGTAACGGGTGCCGGAGCGGTCTGTTCGTTAACTGCTGATGTCTGTTCGGGTGCTGTTGTGGTGACCGAGGAATTGCCGCCTGCTTCTCCCGAAGCGCTTCCGCCCTTTAATATTCCCATTCCGTTGCCGAAACCAAGCGGGTCGAACAGGAATATTACCGCCGCGAGTATCACGATTATCAGTATGAGTATAAGTATTACCGTGCCGCCGCGTTTATTCTTCTTTTTCAGTTTCTGATTCTGCTTTTCGAGTTTTTCGTTCTGTTTTTCAAGGTTAGCCATTGTTCTGCTCCTTTTCAGCGTGATATGTTGATGTATGTACA
>CAMVGH010000047.1 GCA_947166945.1 uncultured Clostridia bacterium | reverse complement strand
AAACCCTTTTCTGAAGAAAAGGGCTTTCCCCCGGACCCCCTTCCTAAAAGACTTTATATGCTGCGCATTTAAATCCGTTATTTATCTGCACCTGTTGTTATGAGTTTCCCTCCGTATCACTTGCGCTTTCTGGCACGAAGTTCCTCCATCTTGCGAAGAAGCTCTTCGTCCGACATCTCGGAAACAGGTTTGTCGTCCTTCTCCCGGCGGTGTCCGATAAGCACCCTGATGTATTCGTCAAGCCGGGGAATACTGTACGGAACGGTATCCGCCTGCCTGCATATACCGGTTATTCTTCCCACTTCTTCGACCGTAAATTCGCCGCTGATCGCGGTAATATCAAGCTTTTCACCGCTTCTGATACATTCGGCGCACTTGGTATAAACACGTCGGTTGAATTCGGTGGGGAAATCTCCGGGGCTGAGACTTTTTTCGACTCTCGGCAGAAGATCGGGCGAGTGGAACAAATAGGCAATAATACCGCGTTCCGCACGCTCCTCTCTCGGATAATCCGTTGAGTCGGGATTTATGGGGTCGCGCCTTGTCTTGCTCTGTATAAGCTCGCGCTCCTCCTTCTTATGCTCGCCGTAAGCGTTGTGCCTGCGGCGGTCATTGACAAGATCGGTGATAGCGCCCGGAGACTGCCCCGAAAGCTTCGCCGCCTCCGAGATATATACCATTCTGTCGGTGTCGGTGTGTATGGTCGCCAGAAACGGCACCGCTTTCTTCAGAAATTCCGACTTGCCCGCCGGCACCGTAAGATCAATGCCCGCTTTGAGCCTTCCGAATTCGTGGTCAAGGGCGGTTGCGGTCTTTCCGAGCAGCTGCCGGAAACTTTCCGCGCCGAATTTCTTGATGTACTCGTCCGGATCTTTCGCGTCCGGTATCACCAGCACGCGGGAAGCCACACCCGCTTCGGAAAGCAGATTGATCGCTTTCATGGCGGCATTCTGCCCCGCACCGTCCGAGTCGTATGAGATTATGACCTCCGGGGCGTACTGTTTCATTATATTTACCTGCTGCGGGGTGATCGCGGTGCCGAGTGTGGCGATCGCGCAGTCAAAACCCGCTTGATTCAGGGTTATGACGTCCATGTACCCCTCGCAGAGTATAAGGAATTTTTCTTTGGTGTTTTTTGCGAAATTGAGGGAGAAAAGATTTTCTCTCTTGTGGAAAACAAGGGTCTCGTCGCTGTTGAGGTATTTTGCGGGAGCGTCCTTTTCAAGCGCTCTGCCTCCGAACGCGATGACATTCCCGCGCCTGTCGATAATGGGGAACATCACCCGCCGCCGGAACTTGTCATATACCGAGTTGTTCCGCCGCGCAAGCAGTGCGCCTTCTTCCATTTCATCGTCGGTGTACCCTTTTTTCCTCAGGAAGTATTGCAGGTTGTGCCAGCCGTCCGGAGCATAGCCCAGACCGTATTTCACTATAGTGTTGTGTGTGAGCTGTCTGTTCTGTATGTACTCAAGCCCCTCCCTGCCTTCCGGGGAGTTGAGGATATCGCGAAAATAGCGGGCGGCTTCACGGTTCATTTCGAGCATCCGCGCACGTTTTTTCGAGGTGTCGTCGTTGCCCGCGTCCTCAGGCATCGCCATACCCGCCCTCTGCGCTAAGAACCGGACGCTCTCCATATATTCGAGGTGTTCTATCAGGCGTATGAATGTTATCACATCTCCGCCCGCGTGACAGCCGAAGCAGTAGAAACTCTGCGTTTCGCTGTAAACATGGCATGAGGGAGTGCGTTCGGAGTGGAACGGACAGGAGCAGACAAAATCCCGCCCCGCGCGTTTCAGTTCGACATACGACGACATCACGGAGGTTATCTCATTGTTGGCCCGCAGCATATCCAGAAAGCTCTCGGGTAATCTTGCCAAACTCTCACCCCCGTGCTGCGATCCACTGTTTGGGGATACACAGGTCTTTGAAAAGGTCTATCGCGTATTCGTCGGTCATGCAGGAAATGAAGTCGCATACCGCCGTTTCGGTGCCGTCCTGTTCGGCAAGCCGCACATAAAGCTCCGGCATTGCTCCGGTATTCTTCATATAGTGGTGGAAAAGGTATTCGACGATATGGCACGCCTTATCCTTTTCACGGTTGATCGTTTCTGAATAATAGACGGTCTCGAACATGAATTTCCGCAGTTCGTCATGCGCCGCCTGTATCTCGTCGGAGTAGCGGAGAACGCCGTCCCCGCTGTTTGCGATGAGATCCGCCACGAGGGTATTGATGCGCTTGCTCTTGGTATCTCCGAGAACTTTCTTTACATTGTCCGGGAGGTCGTCCGAGCCGAGGATCCCGCCTCTTATCGCGTCTTCGATATCGTGGTTGAGGTAGCCGATCTTATCGGCGAACTTCACCGCCACGCCCTCCAGTGTTTTTGCGGTCATATTGGTATGGCAGAGTATTCCGTCCCGCACCTCTTCGGTAAGGTTCAGCCCGCGCCCCTCGCGTTCTATCTTGTCCACGACCCTGACGCTCTGCTTATAATGACGGAAATCCCCCTCGGGGTACAGCTTTTGCAGCATTCTCTCCCCGTCGTGACCGAAAGGTGTATGTCCCAGATCATGTCCGAGCGCGATAGCCTCGGTGAGATCCTCGTTCAGTCTCAGTCCCCGCGCGATAGTCCGTGCTATCTGGGAGACTTCGAGGGTATGCGTGAGGCGTGTCCGGTAGTGATCGGACTTGGGTATGAGGAAGACCTGCGTCTTGTGTTTCAGTCTGCGGAAAGCGTTGCAGTGTATTATCCTGTCGCGGTCACGCTGAAAATCCGTGCGTATGTCGCACGGTTTTTCATATACGGCTCTGCCCTTTGACTGTTCGCTCAGACAAGCGTACTCTGACAGTATCTTCTTTTCGTTTTCCTGTGTTATCTCGCGTGGTAACATATCGTTCGCTCCGCTTACCCCATTTCAACAAGCTTTTATATTATGCGGTTTAATTTGTTATATCTGTATCGATTATCATTTTTTTACAGAACGGGCAGAAATAAGTCTCGACAGTGAAGGTCGTGAGCGTGGACTTTACGGCTGTGAGCCGCCCGATCCCTATAAACCTGTCAAACCCGCCTGTTTTCTTATCTCCGGCTTTCCATGTCACATTTGCTCTACCGTCGCCGGATAGTATTCCCTTTTCCATTTCCCGCTTACAGTACGGACATTCCATGATATGATCTCCTTCTGAGCTATTATACAGATCTTTGACCTCTAACTATATATACAAAAATCCTCCCCGTTTTTCCTTTTTTTCGGGGAGGAAATTTTAAAATTCAGCGTTTTAGCCAAAATTATACTCTGTTTCTTCGAGCTTTTTGACAGAAATGTTCCCATTGCAGACTTCGGTAAGGGCGGCGGTGAGATCAGCCGCGCTTTCGAGGGCAATATAGAGGGTGAT
Source organism: uncultured Clostridia bacterium (assembly GCA_947166945.1). Classification (GTDB taxonomy): domain Bacteria; phylum Bacillota; class Clostridia; order Oscillospirales; family Ruminococcaceae; genus Ruminiclostridium_E. The sequence continues at coordinate 16,151 of CAMVGH010000047.1, read as the reverse complement.
AACGACATCGGCGGCGAAATCTTCACTTTCGGTGCGTGTATCGAAATCTCCGAGGGTCTTTCCTATCTTTCCGTAGAACGAATAGGGCAGAGTGAGGGAAAGTTTCGCGGCGGCGCGCATATCAAGCTTTTCGGCGGCGTCGCAGGCTATTTTTGCGGCTTTGGTGTAAGCTCTCACCAGTCCCCCCGCCCCGAGCAGGACGCCTCCGAAATACCGTGTCACCACGCAGGTGACGTCGGTAAGTCCTTCCTTCCGGAGAACTTCGTAGATAGGAACGCCGGCGGTACCTCCGGGCTCTCCGTCATCGCTGTGGCGGGACAGATTATTGTCCCTTAAAATATAGGCGTAGCAGTTATGGGTAGCCTTGCGGTGCATGGCACGTATCTCCGAGATGAACGCGAGGGCGTCGGCTTCGGTATCGGTATGGCGGATATAGCCGATGAACTCGCTTTTTTTCTCGATAAATCTGTCCTCGGCACTGCCGTTCACGGTCTTGTAGTTCACGATACCTCCTGCGGCGGTCTTGCGGGTCTGCCTGCCTTGTCGAATTTATAGAGGAGGGTGCAGCCGAGTTTCGGATTATCGCGCTTGAAGCGCTTCAATATACGGTCAAGCACCATTTCAGCCTGTTCTTTTGTGGTATTGGTGAGCAGCAGCACATACTGCGAAGCGCTGTAACGGGAGTAAACGTCCCGCGAGCGCAGAGAAGAGCTGATGCAGTCGGAGAGCTTTGTCATAACGCGGTTGAGCTGTTTTGATTCAAGGTCGTCCTGTGTTTTTGAGACCGCGGTGATAAGGCAGAGGTTGGTGGGTCTGCCGGTTCGCACCGCGTCGCGTATCTCCAGCTGATATACGTGCTTGAAGAACGCGAATTCACAGTAATACGCGCCGATGCCGTCATCTATACTGTCGAGCTGTCCTTTGAGGATACCGAAATCCGCGTTGTAGGCATTGTCGTCCTTGACTGTCTTTTCGTAGAGGGCGACAAAATCCGGCGAGGGGTTTATGCCGTTCTTGTTATAGAACAGATCCATAACGTAGGTATAGTGCTGTTTCGCGGCGGATTTCTCGTTAATTTCGAGCATAGCCTTGATATAGTAGAGGTGGATCCGGTCGTCGAGTTTTTCTATCTCAAACGCTTTCCGGCAGATATTGATAAGCTCATTGTAATATTTATGGCGGTAGAGGATATCGAGGGTATCATGCACGATACGCAGATAGAGGGAATGGTAGTAGTTGTTTAGGGGGGTGACCCAGCTGTCCGAACGCGAACGGTGGAGGAAATCCCCCTTATAGAGGTTTATTGCGGCGAGGTAAAGGGTAGTTTTTTCTTTTTCGGACTGTGCGGTCATACTTTTCTTGTAGAGAGCGTCGAACTCATCGAAATCTATCTCACAATCCAGGCGGCTGTTGAGGGAATAGGTACCCATGGTATTGACGATTATCTCCACGCCTTCGGGCAGACCGAGCGTATCGAGTGTCGCTCTGAGCCTGTGGAGCGATGTTTTCAGTGCGCCCACGGGATTATCGCTGTCCTTATCTCCCCACAGCAGAGAGATGAGCTCACTTTGTGCTATCTCACGGTTATGGTTTGCTATCATGAACTGGAGCAGCGTCCACATCTTTTTCGAGCGCTTGCTCTGTTCGGTTATGACATTCTCTCCGTACGACATCGAAAAGTCGCCGAGCATCGATATCTTCAGTTTCTCCATTATGTCGCTTGCGCTCGAGCGGGCGCAGACCGGCCGCTTCGCTCGAGACGGGGGAAAACTTTTTGAAAAAAGTTTCCCCCGGACCCCCTTTCAAAAACTTTTAAATGCTTCGCGTCTGAATTAAAAATTATTGCGTGTAAATTGTAATAGCAATATATGATGTATCTTGTCGGGTTCCGTGTTACGGTATCGGATCCAGCGTCACGCTGGCGCGATCCAGCCGCGCAGGCTGGCCGCCGGAGGCACTTGAGCGCAGCGACCCCTCAAACCGCCGGAGGCAGGCTCAGGACAGCGACAGCGAGTTGCCCCAGTATTTGCGGTCAAGACTGCGATAGCTTATGGCACGGGCGATATGCGGCTTCATTATTATTTCGGAGCCGTCAAGATCGGCACAGGTACGCGCCACCTTCATTACACGGTCGTATGCTCTCGCGGAAAGTCCGGTCCTTTCAAAGGCTATCTTCAGGTATGCGTCTGCCTTGTCGTCAAGAACGCAGACTTCGCGGAGAATGTCGGGAGTGATGCCCGAATTTGCGCGGATATTCGTGCCTTTGAAGCGCTTTTCCTGTATCTCGCGGGCTTTTGCGATACGCTCCGCCATTGCCGCGGAGCTTTCGGAACTGCCATTTCCGGAAAGATCGGCGTAGGAAACGGCGGAAACCTCCGCCTGTATGTCGATGCGGTCAAGTATGGGCTGACTTATCTTGCCGAGATACTTTGCCACCTGCTGTAAATTGCAGGTACATTTCCGCAGCGGAGAACCATAGTTTCCGCAGGGACAGGGATTCATCGCCGCCACCAGCATTATATTGCACGGATATGTGACAGCTCCCGATGCGCGGGAAATGGTGATCTCGCCGTTTTCAAGGGGCTGCCTGAGAGTTTCGAGGACTTTCCTGTCGAATTCCGGAAACTCGTCCAGAAACAGTACCCCGTTGTGCGCAAGGGATATCTCTCCCGGCCGCGGCGTGCTTCCCCCGCCTATAAGACCTACCCCCGAAGCGGTATGGCTCACGTTGCGGAACGGTCTCTGCGTTACCAGAGGATTTTCTGCGGACAGCATTCCCGCCACGGAGTATATTTTCGTAGTCTCTATGCTCTCGTCAAAGCTCATTTTCGGCAGTACGGTCGGGATACGCTTCGCTATCATGCTTTTTCCGGTGCCGGGAGGACCTATCATCAGCATATTGTGAAATCCCGCAGCCGCCACGACTATCGCGCTTTTGACGGCTTCCTGCCCCTTTACGTCGGAGAAGTCGAGAGCGCTTGTATAGCTTTCGTCGGTGATCGGGAGCGGTTCCGCGGGTCTTATGAGCTTTCTCCCGCACAGGTGCGCGGCAAGCTCCGATATATTCTTTACCCCATATACCCGAAGCCCCTTTACCACCGACGCTTCGGCGGCATTCTCATACGGCAGGTACAGTTCGGTCATGCCGTTCTGTGACGCTTCTATCGCCATAGCAAGCGCTCCCGGCACCCCACACACCTCCCCCGAAAGGGAGACTTCCCCGATGAATACCTTGCCTTCGAGGGAATCCGGTACATATCCATATACGGTAAGCACCGCTATAAGTATAGCCAGATCGTACCCCGAACCGCTCTTCTTTATGTTGGACGGGGAAAGGTTGACATCACATTTCAGATTCCCCATTTTCATACCGTTATTCCGGACAGCAGCGCTGATGCGCATTATGCTCTCCTGCACCGATTTGTCGGCAAGTCCGCCTATCACGATGCTCGGGATACCACGCGTCGCGCTTATCTCAACCTTTACGGGAAACGCGTTCAGCCCGATAAGACCTACACTGTTTACTTTTGTGACCATTGTTTCTCTCCGTTAGCGGGTTTCAGTGTCCGAACAGCACAAACGCTCCCCATATAAAGAACCATGAGGACAGTCCGAACAGAATATTCCCGAATACTATCGTAAGCACCGCGTTCATGTCATAGACGCATTTCCTGCCTATCCCGAGACGCAGTTTTATCTCTTTGTCCTTCTTGTAGAATTTATCCCGCATAGTCATCTCACACGGGAAAATATTGGGTATCTCCTGTTCCCCCACCTCATAAAAAGCCGTATCGAACCGCCATTTCTCCCTCTTTGCGATACGGACGAACCGGGCGGTGACTTTTTTCGACAGCAGGAGCCGGACAAGGCTGAACAGAAAGAACGCCTCACACAGCACGGTCGCCGCAACGAGACAGACCACTATGCCCGACGCTATCAGGTTCAGTCCGAATCCGAGTATGTAAAGCAGCACGATCAGAACGGCTGCACCGGCTAAAAATTCCATATTTCAATACTTGTACCCCGGTCTCAATACCCTTGCTCTTATATAAGCGAAAGCCTTTTCCTCGCCATAATCTCTGAGTATAATGAGCAGCCTTTTCAACAGCCTGTCGGTATCGGGGTGTATCATATAGTGCTTATGTGACAGTTCATAGTATTCATACGCGGACGAGTCGGTATATTTCTCGCCGAGATATACCCTGCACGCCGCTATTCTGTCACAGAACATCTCCACAACATAATTCACCGGCATTTTATTGCCTGTCATCATTCTGTCGCCGTCCGGTCTGTTATCTATCCAGTACTCGAAATGGTGCTTATTGCGGCCTTTATGGTGGAGCCACGCGGCACTGTATCCGAGTTCCTCGCGCTCGAAGCTGTTGGGGCTCCTGTGTCCGTCGTAGTATTTCACACCGACGAGGAATTCTGTCGGGGAGTACTTGGACATATCGTGAAGCAGTCCCTGCTTATACAGTCCCGCCTTGAAGCAGTAATGTGCGACGAGCGCTTTATGGTGTGTGATCGTTTTGAAATGACCGTATGCGTTATGCAGGTATTTCACCGCTGTATTTTCTGTCTCCATTGCATACGCCCCCATTGTTATCTTAATACCTAATTATAACCCGAATGTAACCAAAAATCAAGAGATTTTGCCTATTTTCATTTATTTGATACTAATTTATCGAAAATATTTGTGCAATCTGCCCGACTGCGGGTATCTATGTCCGTTATATTGTACGCGCAAAACAAACAGACCGGCAGATATCGGTATCTGTCGGTCTGTATTTGTTCTTCTGATATGCAGCGGCACAGGACACGGCGCACAGGCGCCCTGCTGTGACCTGTTGTTTTTATGCTCCGTACTTAACGGTATTGATCTTGATGCCGGGGCCCATTGTGGAAGTGATGGTGCAGCTCTTGATATACTGACCCTTTGCGGCAGCAGGCTTAGCCTTTACGATAGCGCCCATGAGAGCTTCGAGGTTCTCGGAGAGCTTATCCTGACCGAAGGAAGCCTTACCTATGGGGCAGTGAATGATGTTGGTCTTATCGAGTCTGTACTCGATCTTACCTGCCTTGGCATCTGCGATAGCCTTACCGATCTCAGGGGTTACTGTACCCGCCTTGGGGTTAGGCATAAGGCCTCTCGGACCGAGGACCTTACCGAGACGTCCTACAACGCCCATCATATCGGGAGATGCGATAACAACATCGAAATCCATCCAGCCGTCCTGGATCTTCTTTACAGTATCATCGTCTGCGATGTAATCGGAACCTGCTTCTTCAGCTTCCTTGATCTTCTCGCCCTTTGTGAATACGAGTGTTCTTACAGTTTTACCTGTACCGTTCGGGAGAACTACGGCGCCTCTTACCTGCTGATCTGCGTGGCGGGAGTCAACGCCGAGTCTTACATGAAGCTCGACAGTCTCATCGAACTTGGCTGTTGCGGTCTTGCAAACGAGATCGCAAGCCTCTGCTACTTCATAGAGCTTTGCTGCATCTACGAGTTTGAGGGCATCATTATACTTCTTTCCGTGTTTCATATTATTATCCTCCTTGTGGTCAGACGGTCATGTGACCTCCCACGTCTGTTGAATTGTTGTTAATCTGTTACTTCTATACCCATCGAACGAGCTGTACCTGCGATCATCGACATAGCTGCCTCAAGGGAGCCTGCGTTGAGGTCGGGCATCTTCTGCTCCGCGATCTGCTGTACCTGAGCCTTTGTTACCTTGGCTACCTTGGTCTTGTTGGGTGTACCGGAAGCTGTCTCGATACCTGCTGCCTTCTTGAGGAGAACGGCTGCGGGGGGAGTCTTTGTCACGAATGTGAAGCTTCTGTCTGCATAGACTGTGATAACAACAGGGATAATAAGTCCTGCGTCATTCTTTGTGCGCTCATTGAATTCCTTTGTGAACGCCATGATATTTACGCCGTGCTGACCGAGTGCGGGTCCTACCGGCGGTGCGGGAGTCGCTTTACCCGCGGGTATCTGTAATTTGATAAATCCGACTACTTTCTGAGCCATTTTCTGTTACCTCCAAAAAATTAAGAAATTGACGATCCGTTTCAGGTCTTGATCTTTTCGACCATTGAAAGTTCGAGTTTTGTGGGAGTTTCTCTGCCGAACATGGACACATTGACAAGCACGGACTGTGCTTCCTCGTCCACTTCTTTCACCGTACCCTCGAAGCCCTTGAGCGAGCCTGCGTTGATCGTGACGATATCGCCCGCCTTAACGGCTGCGACTGCCTTTGTCACGCCGAGGTTCTCGATCTCCGCGTCCGTGAGGGGGATCGGCTTGGATCCGGGGCCTACGAAACCCGTAACGCCTCGGGTATTGCGGCAGATATACCATGTCTCGTCCGTCATGACCATTTTTACATAAACGTAGCAGGGGAACAGCTTTTCTTCTTTCTGCACTCCGTCCTTATTGAGGATCGGCTTACCGTAATCGTCCGTCGCGGGGCCCATCGGCACCATGACATCTTCGATCAGGTTCTGGAGATTTCTGTTTTCCGCAAGTTTTGTAATGTCCTTTGCCACCTGTTTCTCGTATCCCGAGTAGGTATGCAGGATATACCATTTAGATTCCGACATTGATATTCTCCTTGTACATGAACTGTTTTTCCCGGCGGCTTAGTTATATCTGCCGAGAATGAGCATGAGCAGCGACCCGAATGCCGAGTCCAGCGCCCAGACTGCGATACCCGATACTATCAGGGAGATGATGACAACTATCGTGTTGTTTACCACCTGTTTCCTTGACGGCCATACTACCTTTTTGAATTCCGAGCGGGCATCTTTGAAGTACTTGACGATCGAGCGTTTCTGTGCGGGCTTTGCTGCCGCGGACTTGACTGCGTCGAGCGATTTTTCCTTTGCCATAAAGCGCCCTCCTTACTTGGTTTCTTTGTGGAGGGTATGCTTGCGGCAGAATCTGCAGTACTTGTTCATTTCAATTCTGTCGGGGTCGTTTTTCTTGTTTTTCTTGGTGTTGTAGTTGCGCTGTTTACACTCTGTGCAGGCGAGTGTGATCTTGTTTCTGATACCGGCCATTTTGGCACCTCCTGTTTTATTACCGTTCATCGGAACGGTTAAGCCTCCCTCATCCGGCGTTCCGTATGAGCGCCGCCGGGGCGTTGTTCTTTCTGAGAACAACAAAAAAATAAGCCCCTTTTACGAGGTAAGGCTATTCTATCACATTTATCCGTATTTGTCAAGGGGTTTGGGATATTTTTTTCAAAAATCCCGCGGACATGACCGCAGCGCCGTAACTATCGCCCGCCGAAAGGGAGTCTCCTTTTAAAATCATATAAAACTGATATTGCAAATCGCAAAAAATTATGATATAATATATTATATATGTATGATTGACTGAAAGGTCGTGAATTTTTTGAGCGAGAAAACCGGAGCTTCTTCGGGTCTCATCCGTTATATATCCCCACTGGCGGCGTGGGCGCTCTCCTTCGGCTGCATCGTAGGCTGGGGCGCTTTCATAATGCCCGGCACCACTTTCCTGCCCGCCGCCGGCCCCGCCGGAACCGCGATAGGTATGCTCGCCGGAGCCGCCGCAATGATCGTCATAGGCGTGAATTACCGCTATATGATGCGGTTCTGTCCCGACGCGGGCGGGACATTCACCTACGCGAAAAAAACCTTCGGCGATGACCACGGCTTCCTCAGCGCATGGTTCATGATACTCGCATACATGTCGATACTGTGGGCAAATGTGACTGCTATCGCCCTGATCGCGCGTAATCTGTTCGGCGGCGTATTACAGTTCGGCTACCTTTACAGTATAGCGGGATACGATGTGTATTTCGGTGAGGTGCTGGCGGAAATAGCGGTAATGGTGGTCTTCGGCGCGCTCTGTATGTTCGCGGAACGCTTTGCCGCCGCGCTTCAGGTAATAGCCGCACTGGCGCTGTTCCTGGGCATAGTCGGCTCATTCGCGGTCGCTCTTGGAAACGGGAACAACAGCGGGAGCTTCCTGTCTCCGGCATTTGTACCCGATGTGAGCATAAGCTCACAGGTGCTTGGGATCGTAGCTCTGGCACCGTGGGCGTTCGTGGGGTTCGAGTCGGTGTCCAACTCCGCCGAGGAGTTTAAATTCCCCATTAAACGGATATTCGGGATAATGCTCTCCGCTATAATCTGCGGCGGGCTTTCATACATACTTCTAAGCTGGACGGCGGCAACTTCCCTGCCGGAAGGCTATGCGGACTGGGCTGCGTATATAGCGGATATCGGAAAGCTCGGAGGTACAGAGGGACTTCCGGTATTCTTCGCCATTGAGACGGCGGGCGGTATCACGGGTACCGTAATGCTCGGCATAGCTCTTGTCTCAGCGATACTTACCGGGATAATAGGAAGCACCGTAGCCTCCGGCAGACTGCTTTACTCAATGTCAAAGGACGGGCTCCTGCCGAAGCAGCTCTCGAAGCTCACCGCCAAAGGCACTCCCTGTGCCGCGATCGCCTTTATCACAGCGGTCTCGCTGGTCATACCGTTCCTCGGCAGAACGGCTATCGGCTGGGTGGTAGATGTCATAACCGTCGGTACCACGATAGCTTACGGCTACACGTCGGCGGCAGCGTACAAGCGGGCAAAGCACACCGGCAACAGGAAGATCATGGTCTCCGGAATAGCGGGACTGGTGATCTCGGCGATAATAGGGGCGCTCCTGCTTATACCGGGGCTGCTGGAGCAGAACGCTCTCGCGGCGGAATCCTACCTTCTGCTGGCATTCTGGGGCATACTGGGCATAGTGATGTTCCGCATAATATTCGGAAAAGACAGGAACCGCCGTTTCGGAAGTTCCACAGTGGTATGGATCGCACTGCTTTTCCTTATCTTCTTCACATCTCTCATGTGGGTGCGGCAGGCGACACAGGCAGAAGCGCAGAACGTGGTTGACAGCGTGAGCGGGTATTATACCGCCGAAATGTCGGAGCACGGCGTAACTCCCGACGAAGCCGATACCGCCGAAGAAAAAGAACAGCTCGAAACGCAGATGGCACGCATCAACAATACTCTCACCGTCAACAGCCTTGTACAGATGGTGCTGATAATGCTGAGCCTTGTGATAGTTTTCAACATATACAATATCCTGAACAAGCGCGAAAAAAGCATGGAAGCACAGAAGATAAAGGCGGAGGAGAGCAGCAAGGCAAAAAGCGCGTTCCTCTCGAATATGTCCCACGACATACGAACGCCGATGAACGCGATAGTGGGATATGTGAACCTCGCAAAGGACGAGAAGCTTACCCTGCCGGAGATACGGGATTATCTCGGGAAGATAGAAGGCTCAAGCCGGCACCTGCTCGCCCTTATAAACGATATTCTGGAAATGAGCCGCATAGAGAGCGGAAAAATGGATCCCGAACTCGAAAGCACCGACCTGCGCAAAGTAATGACCGATGTGCGGGATATGTTCACGACCCAGATGACGGAGAAGAAGATAAACTACTCTGTGACATGGGACGAAGCGGAGAATTACGGGGTAATGTGTGACAGGAACCGCCTGAACCGCGTCCTGCTCAACCTTGTAAGCAACGCGTACAAGTTCACGCCTGCCGGCGGCAGCGTATCGGTGAAGCTGAAACAGAACGGCACCGACGAGATCGGTAACTGCCTGTATGAGCTGCGGGTGAAGGACAGCGGCATAGGAATGTCCCCGGAGTTCGCGGAAAGAGTGTTCGAGGCGTTCGAGCGTGAGCGCACCTCAACGGTGAGCGGCATACAGGGGACGGGTCTCGGCATGGCGATAACCAAGAGCATCGTTAATATGATGGGCGGCACCATACGGGTGGAGACGGCACCGGGCAAGGGTACCGAATTCATCATAGAGCTGGCGTTCGCACGTTCGGAGATAAAGGAGACCGGAGAGAAAGAAGGCGGCGGTCCCGCTCCTGCCGGGAAGAAGGCTGACTTCACCGGAATGAGGCTGCTGCTGACGGACGATGTGATGATAAACCGCGAGATAGCCGCTAAGATACTGAGAAAGCTCGGCTTCACAGTAGAGACTGCCGAGAACGGGCAGGAGGCGCTCGACAAGGTGACAGCCTCCGAAGCGGGCTACTATGACGCGGTGCTGATGGATATACAGATGCCGGTCATGGACGGCTATGAAGCAACCCGTCAGATACGCTGCCTTGCGGACAAGGCACATTCGGAGATACCGGTCATAGCCATGACCGCCAACGCGTTCAGCGAGGACGTTCAGAAGTCGAAGGACGCGGGCATGAACGCCCATATAGCAAAACCGATAGATATAAATCAGCTTGTACAGACGCTTACCGATATTCTCGGAAAGTGACCGGTCCGCCCCGAACGGGAGAAAGAACGGCAATACCGCACAGCTTATGCCCTGCCGGACATAAAAAAGTAATCAAAGAAACAGTCACTTCATACAATGGTATGGGGTGACTGTTTGTCTATGAAGAAAAAGATATTTACCTATATATTTTCCGCCGTATGCGGTATTCTTACCGCAGCAGCTCTCACAGCGCTCTTCGCGGCGCTTGCTTTCGTCCTTCAGATGAAGCGGGATATGGCGGGCGGCATGGCGTTCATTGCCTTTATCGCGGGCTGTTTTGTAAGCGGGCTGCTCTGCGGACTGATAAAGAAGCGCGGCGGACTAAAGATCGGGGCGATATGCGGCGGCGTTCTGCTTATACTGTCCCTGTCCGTCTCCGTCATCTCCGGGAATTTCACCGGAGCGGAGCTTGCCGCGAAAACCGCCGCCGCCCTGCTTGCCGGCTGCACCGGGGCGGTGATCGGAGTGAACAGGAAAAGCGATCCGTAGTTCACGGGGCGGATCGTCGCCGGGGAGCGGTATATCAAGTGAGGATCAAAAAATATTTTCTATCCGGAACGCTCTGCCGGCGCGGAAATGCTCCAGCTGATACCTGGCGGTGAGACATTCCTCGGCTATGTCGTCGGCATCATATCCGGCTTTTGCGATAAGGCGGACAAGGGATCCCGACACCTCGGCGGCGCCTTCAAGATTGGTAAGGAACACATTGACCGCGCAGAATTCCTCCCATTCGGAAGAAACGGAACAAGCTTCTTTGAAAGGGTCGGATATCATGCCCCGTTCAAGCGCGGCGAGACGGGCATCGAGACGGTCGGCCACGGTCTCGGTGCGGATATACAGCCCTATGCCCGCCGAGAGCATTACCGCCAGTATGGCGGCGCAGATAATGACGCGTTTCACTGCCGCTTCACCTCGTCCTTTCGTATCAGTGTGTGGGAGCCGTCCCGGGAGACCGTGAGGAGAAAGACGTCCTTTTCCCCGGCTCTGTGACTTTTCAGAAGCGCGGAGAGTGCTTCCGGGGTCAGACCTGCCGTTTCAAGCCCGTCCGGCTCGGTTATCCCGTCCCTTATCACGATCACCGGCGGGTCGGAGGGGCTGTCCTCTTTCCGGAGAAAATTTATCTTCCCGGTAGTCTCCACTATGGCATAGCGCACCTCATTTATGTCGAAAATGCTCTCCTCCCGCATCGCGGTAAGAACGTCGTCCACGGTATAGCGAAGATCACGGAGGACACGGCGGTCTATAACCCCGTCGGAGATGATGACTTTCGGGTGACCGGCGACAAGTGTGCGCAGACGGGGGAATTTCAGCGTCAGCACAGAAGCGAACACGTCAATGCACACGATAGTGAGGATCGGCACCACGCCCAGCAGCATGGGGACGGTCGGATCCTCGATGGACAGTGTGGCTATATTGGATATCAGTATGGTCGTGACAAGTTCCCCCGGCTGGAGTTCTCCCAGCTGTTTCTTCCCCATGAGCCGCATCATGGCTATGACCGTTATATAAAGAATGACGGTGCGTATCATTATAATCAGCATACTTTATGTTCTCCTTCCGCGTTATTTTCTGCGGAAGGTGTATTTTTTATACCTTTCTGTGCAGAATACCATAAAAAGGGAGGAGCACGGAATGCTGGAAAAAGAACTTGAAAAGAACATTGTGAACATACGGGCGATAATGCGGGGCAGCAGCGATCTTACCGTAAAATACGCGAAAGCGGGCGGCGTCGATATCTGCATACTGTCCTGTGACGGGCAGATAGACGTGACCCGTCTGGCGGCGCTGGTCTATCGTCCGCTGTCGGAGATCGGTGAAGATGTGACCCCTGAGAGACTTTCGGCAATGATAGGCGGGGAGCTGCTGCTCGCCTGCGACGAAAAGTCCGTGACCACAGCGGACGAGGTGATCGGAGCGGTGCTGGCGGGGTTCTGCGCGATACTCATAGACGGCGCGGACAAAGGTTACGCGGTGGGATTGCAGGGCTTTGAGACACGCTCTGTGACCCAGCCCGAAAATCACCGAAACATACGAGGTTCAAGGGAGGGCTTTGTTGAGGCGCTCCACACGAATATGAGCCTTGTCCGCAGACGGGTGAAGTCGCCGGAGCTGAGCTTCAGGACAATGCAGATAGGGCGTGTCTCAAAGACAGAGATATGCGTCTGCGCAATGGAAGGCAGAACGGACAAGGCTCTGCTGAAAAGCGTGACGGACAAGCTTCAGAGCCTGCCGCTGGAGCTGATACTGGAAAGCGGGTTCATACAGCCGTTTCTTGAAAAGCGCCACCCGCTGTTCTCCGGAGCGGGGGCGACCGAGCGCCCGGACACCTTCGTATCAAAGCTGTACGAGGGGCGCATCGGGATCATCGTGGACGGCTCGCCGTTTGCCCTGTATGTCCCCAAGCTGTTCAGCGAGAATTTCATGATGCTGGACGACTATGTGGAGAAGCCGGTATTCGCGTTCTTCATAAGAATAATACGCTATCTCTCTTTTCTGATAGCCATACTTCTGCCGGGATTTTACGCGGCGCTTGCCAACTTTCACCCGGAGCTTATACCGGACCCTCTGCTGCGGAATCTTGCCGCGGCGGAAGCTCTCACCCCGTACAGCGTTCTTACCGAGTGCGTTATCCTTGACCTGTTCTATGAGATAATGCGGGAAGCGGGACTGCGGCTGCCGTCAAACATCGGTCACGCGGTGAGCATAGTGGGCGGCATAGTGATAGGCGATATAGTTGTCTCGGCGGGACTTGTGGGCGCCCCGATGCTGCTGACGATCGCGATAGCGTCCATTTCCGGATATATCATATCCGACCTGAACAAGCAGATATCGCTGCTGCGTTTCGGGTTTATCATGCTGGGAGGCTTGTTCGGGCTGTTCGGCATAACGGTGGGAATGTTCATTCTGCTGATAAGCGTCTGCTCGCTGGACCCCTACGGCGTACCGTTCACATCGCCGCTGTCTCCGTTCTCGTACAAGGGTATGCGGGACACGGTATTCAGGGCGGGCTGGCACACTCTGGGCAGAAGCGAGCCGGAGATATTCGGTATGAACGGCGCGGAGGTGCGGGGAGATGAAAGGTAAGACAGGTTACCGCGAGCTTGCGGCGGCGCTGGCGCTGTCAAGGGTATTCGCGGAGACAGCTCCGATGCCCGGTGAGGACTATGCCTACGGAATGCAGCGGTTCACGGTGATAATCGTATCGTTCCTGCTTACGGCGGCGGTATATATCCCGCTGTGGATCGCGATGCGCAGGGCGGACGGAGGACTGTATGACCGTCTCGCGGGCGGGAACAAGGTGCTTGCGGGATTTGCGGGAGCGCTTTTCTCGGTATATCTGCTGTATTCCGCGGCGGAAACGGGTCTGCGTGCGCACTACTACACATCTAGCACCATATTTGACTCCGCGCCGTCGGTGTATTTCTATGTGTTTGTCGGAGCGGCACTGATATTTGCGGTCGTCAAGGGCGAGGAAGCCACGGTGCGGACAGCGGTGATAATATCGGGAATGTTCCTGCTGCTGCTTGTCATAATCACGGTGACGGTGCTGCCGGAAGCGGACACGGACAGGCTGTACCCCGCGTTCGTCGATAACGGGGAAAGCTTCTTCGGGGAAGTGCTGCGGGAATTCGCGCTGAATTCCGAGATCGCGCTATACGCGGTGCTGGGCGGGAAAGTACGGGAGAAGCGCGGACGCGTGATACCGCTGTATCTCGGTATTTCCTGCGCGGTCATGCTGCTGATGACATTCCTGTACAACACTGTGTTCGGATATATGGTCACGAAGCTTGATCTTCCGTTCTATTCGCTGTCGTCCGCTGTCGATATCTCGATACTGCACCGTATAAACGGCATCGACGTGATGATATGCGAAATGGCGGGTATTATCAGGCTTGCCCTGACAGTACCGGCATTCCGGGGGACGGTGCGGGCGTGCTTCGCGGGAGGAAAGGCTGCGGAAATATCCGCGGTGGTGTTCGCGGCGGCGGCTCTGGGATTGTCGGAGCTGTTCACGGTATTTCCCGAAAAGCTTGAGCCGGTGCGCGGATTTGTTTCGACAGGACTGCCGCTTGCCGTATTTGCCGCGGTGATACCGCTGCTTGCCATGCTGCCGCACGGAAGGAGGAAAAAAGCATGAGAAAACATCTGATAATACCGCTGTTCGCGGTAACAGCGGCACTTTCGGGCTGCCGTTCCCATGCCGAGCTGAACGAGAGAGCCATAGCCGAGGCGGTGGGCATTGACAGGGACGGAAACGGCTGCACAGTCACCCTGCAATACTTCAACACGGACACCACAGGCGGCACCACGGCTATCGACAGTTCCAAGCCGAACGCCGTGACTGTCACCGGAAAGGGCGAGACTATCGAGAGCGCTCTTGAAGCGGTATCCTATTCTTCCGGCAGGAACATTCTGCTCGGTTCGGCGGGACTCATCGTATTCGGGCGGGACGCGGCGGGCGATCTCGGAGATTCCCTGAGCTTCGCCATGTCACATTACACCGGAAATCCGAGGGCTTTTATCGCCGTATCGGAGACTTCCGCCGCCGATATACTGAATGTAAAATTCTCCGAGGGCAACGCCTCGGTGGAAAAACTTGAATGTATGCTCCGGAACGCGGAAGATCTGGGGCTAAGCTGCCCGACGGTGCTGCATGAGGCGGCGGAGATGCTTGCCGCGCCCGGTAAAAGCACTGTCCTGCCTCTGCTGGAGATGTCACAGAGCGGGTCGGAACTCACCGAAGAGGGAAATACCGTCCTGCTCACGGGCGGCGCGGTCTGTACCCCGGAAGGAGTCGCGGCGGAGCTTAGTCCGGAGGATATGTCGGGACTGTGTCTGCTGATGAACGACGGGGCAAAGTGCGATATGACGGTGATCTGCCGCGGAAAGAACGTCCACGTGATGCTGTACGGCACAAAAACCCGCATTACACCGCATTTTGCGGATAACAGGCTGCGGTTCGGCGTAAATGTATCCGCCGACTGCAAGATAGTCACATCTCAGCTTCCCGACCCGTTTTCCGAGCGTGCCGCGGTCGAACGGCTGGTCGGCGGCGAAGTATGCCGCCGGGTGAGGACGTTTCTCGCAAAGTCCGTGACAGCCGCAGGCGCCGATCCCGCGGGACTTTGCTACAAGATACGCGCACATTCTCCGCAGGTATGGGAGAACATTTCGGAAGATCTGTCCGGATATCTTGAAAACGCGGTTTTCGATGTCACTTCCGATATAAAAATGGAGCGGTACGGGATCATGCACGGATGACCTGCGCGGAGTATCCGGGATTATTGCGGAAAAGACTTGTAAAAATGTATGGTTTTGTGTTATAATGGAAAAAAACATACACAGAGGGAAACAATACCATGCAGGAACAGATAATATACGGAAGAAACGCGGTAACAGAAGCTCTGCGGGCGGGTAAAGCCGTTGATACGGTGTACGTCCAGAGGGGAGCGGGAGGACTCGGAAAACTGATAGCACTGGCAAAGGAATGCGGGGCGGTGGTGAAAGACGCGTCCCCGGACAAGCTTGACGAGCTTGCGGGGGGCGAAAAACACGGCGGTGTGGCTGCGGCAATGGCGGCTGCCGAGTACGCCGACATGGAGGATATCCTCGCCGAGGCGGAAAGAAAGGGCAAGCCCCCGTTCATCATAATAGCCGACGAGATACAGGACCCGCACAACCTCGGGGCAATAATACGCACGGCTGAAGCTGCCGGAGCCGACGGTATCATAATCCCCAAACGCAGGAGCGCGGGACTTACTTCCACGGTATTCAAGACTTCGGCGGGAGCGGCAAGCTATGTGAAAGTGGCGAGAGTGTCCAATCT
>CAMVGH010000046.1 GCA_947166945.1 uncultured Clostridia bacterium | reverse complement strand
TTTTCTCGCCCGCTGTGCTGTCAACGGTCTTGTAGAACTTTTCGTTCAGTTCCTTGTTTGAAGCCATATCGGCTTCAAATCTCTTCATTTCTTCTGATTTTGTCATAATGTTTATTGCTCCTCCCGATTTTCATAAAGAGGGTAAGAATACAGCGGAGGAGTAACTCCGGCAATACAGTAATCTTAAAAGCTCCGATGAAAGATGCCGCAATTATATCTCGTCCGCTTTGGTTTATCAGCAGAACCGTTGTATGATATCTATGACCTCTTCATGTGTGAGTGATCTTCCTGTTCCTTTAGTTTATTCCATATTTACCCAAAATTTCGCTTATATACTCCGATGCACTCTGAGGCTGATCCACGGTTTCAAAAAGCAGACCTCCGGCGACCTGCTCAAGTTCTTCAACAGCAAGCTCACGCTCTTCATCGCTGAACGACATAATGAATTTATTGACCTCGTCACGGGTTGCCTTACAGCCGTGTTTTGAAGCGAACTCCTTGACCTTATTGTCTCTGAGGGCAACGCTGAATTCCTTTTTCAGCTCCTCGTTTTCCCTGACTTCTTCATAAAGTTCCTGTAAAGTTTTCATGGTGTGATTTCCTTTCGTTGCTATAATTTATCCGACCGTTTTCAGAACTTCCCTCTGAGCTTTTCCCGAAGTGCCGCGAACGCTTCGCGCTGTTTCTTAACTGTCATGTGGTAGGACAGACCTGTTCTTTCGGCGATCTCCGAAAGAGACAGACCCGCATAGAACCGCATGATCAATATATCCCTTTGCTGCTCCGGCAATTCTTTCAGGGAATCCCTCAGCAATATATATTTTTCGTTTTCGACATAGATGTCCTCTGTTGAGGGGACGCTTTCCCCGATCTCGTCAAGACTTGTGTATGTATGAAAAGTCCGGTGATGATCGACGACTATATCATGTGTGATCTTGTACATAAGCGTTGATACGGAGGCCCTGCTCCCGTCGAATCTTTCGAGTGCCCGGAAAAATTTTATAAACACTTCCTGACAAAGATCCTGTGCATCTTCGTAAGATGACACTCTCGCCGATATGTACGCAAGGACAGTATCTCTGTACTCGGTATAGAACTGCTCGCGGGAAAGTGTCGGGATCAAATCTCGTCCCTCCTCCGGTCCGGCGTTTCGGATATCCCGCCCGCAGCGGCGGCAAGACTGTCTATGTCAGTGATCTGCTCGTCCGACAAGCCATATCTGGTCAGAGTATCACTTATCATCATGTCAAGCTCCTTGTCATTTGCAAACCTCTGCCAATCAAACATTTCCGGTATCAGAGCCTCAATTCCGAACATTATTATGTCTCCTTTCGACCTCTCTGTATATTTAACCGAATGAAATGATAAATTTTGACCGTATTCTGGAAATTTTTTGAAATTTCTGAAATATTTTATCCGGCTCCCTGATCGAGACGCTGACGTTCGACAAGTTCGGCGAAAAATCCGCCCTTTTTGATAAGTTCGTCGTATGTGCCGTCTTCTATGATCTCGCCCTTGTCAAGCACAAGGATACGGTCACAGTGCCGTATCGTTGACAGTCTGTGCGCTATGACGATTCTCGTACAGCCCATTGCGTCCAGCGCTTCCGAGACCTGCTTCTGCGTTCTGTTGTCAAGGGCGCTCGTAGCTTCGTCAAACATCAGCAGCTTTGGCTTCGGAGCTATCGCCCGGGCTATCATGATACGCTGCTTCTGACCGCCGGAAATACCGCCCTGTCCTTCGGATATGATCGTGTGCATTCCCATAGGCATCGCGCGTATATCGTCCGCAATACCGGCTTTTTCGGCAGCCTCCCACGCGTCATCGAGAGTAAGCTCCGGCGCGGTTATGACGATGTTGGAGTAAATATCGCCCTGAAACAGTCCGCTGCTCTGCATCACTGTGCCTATCTTCCGGCGAAGCGAGCCGAGATCGAGGCTGTTTATGTCTCTGCCGTCATAGTATACTGCGCCTTTTTCGGGCTTCTCAAATCCCAGAAGCAGACGCATCAGCGTTGATTTTCCGCAGCCGGTCTTGCCGACTATTGCAACATACTCGCCGGGCTTTATTTTCAGCGACATATTATTCACGATGTACGGCGTGTTCTCCTTGTAGCGGAAATAAACATTATTAAGTTCAATGCCGCCTGATATCCTTGTCACGATCTCCCTGCCGTCTGAGGTCTCGGGTTCCGTTTCGAGGAAAGGCTCCGCCATGTCGAGTATCGGTTTTATCTTTCCCGCCGATAAAGCTATGCCCGCAAGTGACGAAAACGCTCCCATGACCGCACCGTACGCTGCAGTAAACGCGTAGTATGACGACTGATCGACACCGCTCTCCACTGCCATAAAGTACAGTATTATCGTTGATACAAGGCTTATCGCCGTATTGATGACCGCGTTTATTTTTATGAACATCGGCGGATCGTATGCAAGCTCCGCGCCCTCGGAATATAGGTTCAGCCAGCGTGAGAACATTCTCTTTTCCGCACCCGCAAGCTTTATCTTCTGTATGCCGGTTATCATGGAGTACGACATACCCGTTTCCTTTGCGGAATGCTCCATCATCTTTTTCGATATGCGTATCTGAACGAAAGATGAGACAGCGCCGAAAGCCACGGTCGTAAGTATTATCAGCAGCGAGGGTACAACGAGCGCCGGTGCGAAGCTGAAAATATCGGTGATGTACAAAAGAGACATCAGCGAAGTAAGTCCCGTTGACATTATCATACCGAGCAGAAGGCTGCAAAGCTGATCGACCGCGCCTGAACGGCTCATAAGCTCACCGGCGCTGTAATCGCGGAAAAACGGCGCAGGAAGTGACATTATCCTCATCATCATAGACGATTGTATGCCGAGACTCGTCTTTGTCTGAACGCGGCTCATGACCATGGCCTTTATCGAGCTTATGAGCTGCGACGAAAGCGCGGTACAGAACAGGCATACCGCAGATGCTATCAGCATACCTGCGCTTCCGTTCGCAAGGACGGGACCCGTCAGAGCCTGTGTGATGTGCGGTATCAGCTTGCCGACAAGCACCAGCGCAAGCGTTGCGATGACTGTGAAAGCGACATCTGTGGTATTCACACAGCCTTTCATGTACATAAGAAGGTCGCGAACGCCTATCTTGCGCTGCGGCAGCGGCTTGTAGAAACAATACGCCTCCCGCTCCAGCAGTTTTTCTGTCCGCGAATCCAGCTTCACTCGTCTGCCCGTTTTCACGTCCGTGAAATAATAACCGCGTATCTTCCCGGGCAGCAGCGCGACCTGTTCGCCGCTTTCCTTCATCTTTCCGAGAACAGGACCGTAAGCGTCCTTATACCAGCCGTCCTCAAGCGTTATGTCACGCTTCATCATCCCGTAAGGGCGCAGACAATAATCGACCTGCTCCTCATAGTTTTTGATGTTTTTCGGTATCTCCACAGACTTAAATCTGTAATACCGCAGGATATCATCTATTGCTTTCCCTGCGTTATACCGCGAAGCACCAAGCGAAGCGGCGCTGTCTTTTCCTATTATGACTCCTGCGACGCGGAACAGTGAATCTTCAAATGCCTGCTGGTCGAGATCGGCGCTTTGCTTTATCTGTTTTTCAAACCAACCCAAAACGCTTCCCCCTTTATTCGTTTGTGACCAATTCGGTATAAGCTCCGCCGAGCTTCAAAAGTTCATCGTGAGTACCGCGTTCGACGACCTTCCCGCGCTCGAGAACGATTATCTCATCACAGTCGCGTATTGTGGAAAGGCGATGAGCTATGACGATACAGGTGATGCCGCGATCCTTTATAGCTTTGACGACCTCGTATTCCGTTTTTGCGTCAAGCGCCGAGGTAGCCTCATCAAGTATGATTATCGAGGGATCCTGTGCAAGCACTCTCGCTATTTCAAGGCGCTGTCTCTGACCGCCGGAAAGATCACGCCCGCCGGAAGTGAGCATATATTTATAACCGCCGTCACGCTGCATTATATCATCATGTATCTGCGCGTCACGGGCGGCAAGTATCATCTCATAGTCCTTGATGCTCTCGTTCCACATCTTGATGTTATTGGCGATAGTGTCCTCAAACAGTGTTATATCCTGATCAACGACAGCTATCGAGCCTGTCATCACCGCCCTCGGGTATTCCGGGCGATGCTTGCCGTCGAAAAGTATCTCACCGCTCCATGGCTCATATAATCCGGAGATAAGCTTTGCCAATGTGGATTTTCCGCAGCCGGAGGTCCCCACGAACGCAACTCTGCTTCCGGGCTTCATCGTCATGGAAAAATCCTCGATAAGCGGCGCGGCAAGTTTTGAATATCCGAATGTGATATTTTTCAGCTCAACACCACCCCTGAGCTTTTCCATGCTTTGATCCCCGGAGTTTATGTTTTCGGCGGCGTTAGGGTCATCGGGATACTCCATAACATCCTCGACGCGCTCCATTTGCGTTCGCATTTCCTGAAGCATCTGACCGGCGCTCACAAACGTCATTGCCGGAGTCATGAACGAGCCTAAAAATCCCTGAAACATCTGTAATGCGCCGAGAGTGAACTCGCCCTGCATAACGCTCCATATTCCGAGGACAAGCACCGCGTAATTGGCGAGAGTCCCGAAAAACATAGGTATCACACCGAGAAGCTGCTCGGTTTTTGCGGATCTCACCGACTGTACGTTAATGGAAGCCTGATATCCCGCCCATTTGCGGAAAAATCCTTCCTCGGCTCCGCTCGCCTTGATAGTTTCAACCATTTCGATGCCGGAAACGGTCGTTGATACAAGCTTTCCGCTGTCACGCTGGAGAACACGGGTTATATTGATGCGTTTTTCGGAGATTATGCGCGACATAACTATGTTGAGCGCAAGCGTGCCGATGCCGATCGCGGTAAGAATAAGGCTCTGCCTCAGCATAAGGATAAGATAGAATATCATCATTACTGTATTGAGCAGGAGAGGGGCAAGCGTATTGACAAGAGTACCCGCGATCGTGGAGTTTGTTCCCTGCCGCTGCTGAATATCGCCCGCCATGCGCTGTGAAAAGAACTCCATAGGCATATGCAGGATCTTCCACATATATGTTATGCTTCCGAGAACAGACATTTTGCCGTTTATTTTCAAAGAATATATTGCCTGCACCCACGATACCGCGATCTGCATGATCCCAAGCCCTATAAGCACGGCAATGAACGGATACAGCCAATCCCGGTTCTGTCCGGTGAGAAGTCTGTCCATAAATATCTGCGACATTACGGGATTTATAACGCCGAACAGGTAGGCGATAACGCTCATGAGCATAACAAAAGCAACTGCCGCGCCGGAACCGATAAGCCGTTTTCCGGCAAATTCAATGGTGCTTTTTTTCTTCCCGCTCGGCGTGAAATTCTCGCCGGGTACCGGAACGATAGATATTCCGGTGAACGATCTGTCGAACTCCTCCATAGTGACCTTGACAAAACCGCGTGCCGGGTCGTTTATGTATGCGTACCTGCCCCTGAAGCCGTTGAGCACGACAAAGTGGTTGAAGTTCCAGTGTATTATACACGGATACTTCCCCGAAGTGCGGATATTATCCACAGAGCACCGGAATGCCTTTACGTTGAAACCGTAGTTCTTAGCAGCGTTAAAAATATTCTTCGCATTTGACCCGTCCCGCGAAACTCCGCAGTCCGCACGCACCTGCTCCAACGGCACCCATTTGCCGTAATATGCCATGATCATAGCAAGAGAAGCGGCTCCGCACTCCAGCGCTTCAAGCTGCATAATAACGGGAACCTTTACCGCGCCTCTTGTTATGGTGGGTTTGATCTTCTTCTTTTTCATATCGTCCTCGTTATTTCAGCAGAAATTTTATTGGCGAAATGCGTTCGACCACTATATCCGCGTCATATTTTCCGTCCGCGAGCGTCACGGGAAACTGTGCCGCGGTCATATATTCGTTTCTTTCAACCGTCGCTATCTCATACTCATGAGAGCCTATACGGACTGTCATACCGGAATCGACCCTGCTGCCGCTCATTGTGATAAGCGCAGTTCCGTTCTCGACATACGCCACAGCGTCCACTGTCGTCTCAAGCTCTCCTACCGCCGACCACGCGAGCAGACCTCCGAGCAGCAGTATCACAGCCGCGAGTATCATCCATACGGCGGGATTTGTGACCTTCAGATAATTGTTCAGCTGTTCGGGAGAGGATATTTTTTCAAGCGCCTTTTCTCTGAATATCAGCTTCCGGTTTTCCGTCCTTTCATCCATTGGCATGACCCTCCCGTATTATGTTCTTTTTCAATGTCAGTATGTTTTTGCCGTCCTTGTATTCATACGCGATCTCATCCATACTCTTCTTGGTCATGAATATGCCGAGACCGCCATTTTTCCGCTCCCCGAAGCGTCTTTTCAGATCCGGATCCGGTTTTGCGAGCGGGTCGTAAGGTCTGCCGCAGTCGATAAAGCTCATAGTTACCGTGAGCGGGTCACCGGATATCTCGACACGGATCGTAGCGGATCCCGCCTCAGGATCATAGGCATAACTCGCGATATTTACGAAAACCTCCTCTACGGCGATCTCTATCTGCATACGCACTTTATCGGCGCATTTCACTTCATCGAGCTGACTGCCGACAAATCCGAGCACCTGCGGCAGATTCTCCTTTGCTGCGGTAATATCGAGCTCTTCCATATCACACCGCCTTATATCATATTAAGATCTTCGATAAAGCCTGTTATCTCAAAGACATCACGCACATCGTCATTCGCGTTCGCGACAAACATTTCGCCCCTATCCTCCATTATATCCATTGCCGCCGCAATCACGCGCAGACCCGCGCTGGATATGTATTTGAGTCCTTTGAGATCGAAGGTAAGCTTTTCGATGCCGTCCAGCGCACCGTCAAGCTTTTTTTCAAGCTCCGGCGAGGTCAGCGTATCAAGTCTGCCTTCAAGTGAGATCGTGAGTTCATTTCCGTTTTTGTTCATTCCGATATCCATCGTATTTCCTCCGTATTATTTTATCGTCAGCGCAAGCATAGTGAGATCATCGAATTGCGGCGCATCGCCGACAAACTCGTTTACCGCAATATGTACATTTTCAAGAAGCTTTTCCGGTGCGGCATCCGGTTCTTTGTTCAGCGCTTCGAGCATTCTGTCCGTGCCGTAAAGCTCTTCGTCCTTGTCGGTCGCCTCAGGCACACCGTCCGTATATATGAACAGGGTCGCCCCCTTTTTCAGTTCAAGCTCATACTCGGTGTAGTGCTTATTCTTTCTGAGACCGATCATATACCCATGCTTGTCCTTCAGCAGTTCAAACCTGCCGTTCGGCCGGCGCACTGCGGGATATTCGTGACCGGCGTTCGCCGCGGTTATCTTTCCCGAGGATATTTCAAGGATACCGAACCATACCGTGACAAAGAGCTTTTCCTTGTTGTTGGCGTATATACTCTCATTTGTTTTTTCAAGGACTTCGCTCGGCGAAAATCCGCTCATCGCGAAGTTCTTTATCATCATCTTGGAGATCATCATAAACAGCGCCGCCGGAACGCCCTTGCCGGAAACGTCCGCGATGACAAGTCCGAGATGATCGCCGTCGATCATGAAGAAATCGTAGAAATCCCCTCCGACTTCTTTCGCGGGTGTCATCGACGCGAAAATATCGAACTCGTCTCTGTCGGGGAATGCGGGGAACTTACTTGGCAGCTGGTCTGCCTGGATATTCGCGGCAAGATTGAGTTCCGCCGCGATACGCTCACGCTCATTGCCAAGCCTCAGATTTTCCTCGGTGTACCGTTCGATCTCCCTGGACATCTCCGAAAAACTGTCGGCGAGTCTTCCGACCTCGTTACGCGATCTTACAGCCGCCATCGACAGAAGCGCGGCATCGCTGTCCTTTTTCTCCATATACTCCCGAACGCCGTCATTGACTTTTCTGAGCGGGGCTGCCACATTGAAATAAATAAATATCACAAGCAGTATATTGACGACAACAACGACAATAAGACCTACCAAGGTCATTCTCCAAAAGCTTTTCTCAAGGTCATCGGCAAAACCCGACCAGTCATATTCGACCCCGACCGCATATTTGCCGCTGCCCGGTATATCGCGTATTATCCAGCCGAGGTACAGATGCTCAAAACCGTCATATTCGGTTTCAAGCTCGACCTCACTGAAAATGATCCCGCCATTTTCATCTGCGTTCTCACTGTTCAGCGCCGACTCAAGAATAGGCAGATAAACGTCGGATACGGTACCGAAAGCGTATTCACCGGTTTGTTCCGAATGTTTATCGCTGCATAAGAGAACTTTACCGTAATTATCATCGCTGAGGTCTAAGCAGATAATGCACGAAAAGCCTTGATCCTCTCTTTCCTCATCAAAATAGCTCCCCACGGAAGTATAGATAGCTTTAAACAGCGCCTTCTGTTCCTCGCCGGAACTCGCTTCTATCATTTGCGGGGTGATGCTTGAGAGAAGTGAATCTACTTTTTTGAAATCCTTCACGAATTCCAAATACAGCGGATCCTCCGAATATTCCGTTATAACATCGGGATTTTTTTTCCAATAATCGGTAACAATACCTGTGATCTCTTCATTCATGTGCAGATCTTTAAACTTCTGGAGATCATACGTCATATTTTCGTTCCGGGTGCTGAGAAAAAGATCTTTTGTGCCCCAATAGACTACAATAGTAATCAGACTTATAGTTACAAAAAACAGCAGAGTTACAACAGAACCTATTTGAATAGAAATCCTTTTATTTTTTTTCATTATTTTCTTCATATTTATCGTCCGACACCATAATAAGTGCAAAAATGCCCGTCCCACAGTAAGCACAGCGGTTACGATCATAAAATACTGTCATTTTGCGTGAAAATTCAATGAATTTTTAGTCATTATACATTATTAAGTATATATTCCGGGAAACGATTTGTCAAGTCTTTTTCTCTGAAATCAAAACGTCCGTTCATATCCCCGACTTCCGTCTGTTACGTTTCTTGCGCAGTATTTGACAGTTCTCCGCAACGATCTTGCTGCCCGCGTACCAAGGTGTGATGCGGACTTATTATCTATCTCCTCGTACTCGAAGCACTCATTGCATTTAGAGCAAACACCGTTGTGCGGTCTTTGGACAGCTCCGGCAATATTTCAATTAAAATGAAGTGAAAAAAGCTTCTCATATGAGAGACTCTTTTTGTTCTGACGCTTGTCGTTAAGCCACTGACTCCACGAAAAAAGGGGGGTAACATTGACAAATCAAAAAAAATATGATAAAATGGACAATGGGTAAATGTAATTGCTGCACGATATATAGTATGCGCGGGAGAAAACGCAATGAAAAAGTTCCTTATTGTGTCTGCGAATTTTATTATCATATTCGCTATAATATTTTTCGTGATACGGTATGCCGATGATAAAAGAAACGAAAGTTCCCGTGAGCAGACCGAATATTTCCTTGCGAGCACAGTGGCTATGGAACGTGTCACCGCAAATTATCTCGAGGGTGAGCAGCATATCTGTGATACGTGGGCCAACACAATAAACGCTTACGGAATGACTGTCGATGAAGCGATGACGTTCCTGGCAAGTGCTCTGACAGTACAGGGCGCGTCCGCGCAGATAATTTTTGATGATGACGGCATTTATTCCGGCTTCTCGACCGAGACTCACAAGACAGACCCCAACGACCGCACGGTCTCGTACAAGGGGATTGATATATTCACAGATGTTTTTTCCGAAGAAACGGAAAGCACATCTGTGCGGGTCACAAGAACATATACCAATCCCGTTACCGGACTTCAGTCACTCGCTTTTTGCAGAGCGGTCACGCTCGAAGTTGACGGTACAAGCCGTAAAGCCCTGGTTCTTCGCGTGCTTCCGGTCTCCATACTTGAAAAGAAATGGGCCTTTCCCAACGAGGACTATGAAGATGCCGAGATCTCTATCATAGATTCCGACGGCAGCTATATGATACGTTCAAGCTCGGTCAAGAATTCGAATTTCTTCGAGTTTTACCGCTCATACAACAAGACGGACAGCGCCGGTCTTGCCGGATTTGAGAATGATATCACCACCGGCACGGGAACGAAAACGATACTTAACTCAAAATACGAGCCTTGCCTTATTTCCTATACGCCCGTGCTTCCCACGAACGGCTGGACGCTTATATCCTACATACCGGAATCAAAGCTCAGAACTATCACGATAGACTGGTTCTTTACGGCAGTGATCTTCTTCGCGCTGATCCTTCTGCTCATACTCGATATGGCTGTATTTCTGAAGATAAGCCGGGATCTGAGGATAGCGGCACAAAAGGCGGATAACGCCAATAAAGCAAAGACGTACTTCCTGTCAACAATGTCGCACGATATACGCACCCCCATGAACTCGATACTCGGCATGAATGAAATGGTGCTCAGGGAATGTAAGGACGAGGAGATCGCCGCGTATTCCGAGCATATACGCACATCGGGGAATACTCTGCTTGGGCTTATCAACGACATACTTGATTTTTCAAAGATAGAAGCCGGAAAGCTCGATATACTGAATGTTGAGTACGATCTCGCGTCGGTGCTCAACGACCTTGTCAGTATGGCTCAGAACGCCGCCGAGGCAAAGGGTCTCGGATTTGCGGTCAACATAGATCGGAATACGCCCAAGTTCCTCAACGGCGATGAGATACGCATAAAACAGGCGATAACTAACATACTGTCAAATGCGGTCAAATATACGAAGCGCGGCATGGTGACATTCAGCATCGGCTATGATGACATAGAGGGCTGTCCCGATGATATAATGCTGAATGTAAGCGTTGAGGACACCGGTATAGGGATAAAGGAAGAAGACATAAACAAGCTTTTTGCGGCGTTTCAGCGCGTGGATGAAGTCAAAAACCGCGGCATTGAAGGCACGGGCCTTGGTATAACGATAACACAGAGCCTGCTCGGTATGATGGGAAGTACGCTGGACATAAAAAGCGAGTACGGAAAAGGCTCCGTGTTCAGTTTCTCTCTCAGGCAGCACGTTGTAAAGCGTGAGGCGGTCGGGGAATACGAGACGGCGTTCAGGCGTTCTGTGGCTGAGCGCAAGCGCTACAAGGAAAAATTCACGGCTCCCGGCGCTCATATCCTTGTTGTGGACGATACACCCGTGAATATCACGGTGTTCAGAAGTCTGCTGAAACGCACAGGCATGAGCATAGATGCTGCGGAGAGCGGCGAGGAGTGCATTCGTATGGCTTCCTTGTCGAAATATGACATGATATTCCTCGACCACATGATGCCCGAAAAAGACGGCATAGAGACACTGGGCGAGCTTAAACGGCTTCCGGACAACCCCAATGCGGAAACGCCGGTCGTCTGCCTTACCGCCAACGCGGTTTCGGGAATGCGCGAAATGTATCTCGAAGCGGGCTTCGATGACTACATAACAAAGCCGATAGATCCGGACGCGCTTGAGACCGCGATACTCGCTTATCTTCCGAAAAACAAGATAATGCCGCCCGAGCCGGAAAATGATGAAGATGACGGCGCTTCCGCCATTCCGGAATTTATGTATCACATCGCCGAGATCAATATTCCGGAGGGCATAAAGCACTGCGGTTCCGCTGCGGCTTACATCGACACGATAAAAATATATTCCGAGACCGCAGCCGCGAATATCGAAGAGATCGAGAGTTTTTGGAACAACGGTGATATCAGGCGCGCTACCGTAAAGATACACGCTCTGAAAAGCACATCGAGGATAATAGGTGCGGACGGTCTCGGTGCTTTTGCGGAAAAGCTCGAAAAAGCAGGGAACGCGGGAGATACCGAAAGGCTTGCGGACGAGCTGCCCCGCCTTTTGTCCGACTACCGCAGGCTCACGGAGAGGCTTGCCGAGATCGAGAAAAACGGTAGAGAAGAGGAGCTTCCTCTTATTTCCGATGAAAAGCTGCGTGATGCCTATACCGCGATGCTGGGTTTCTCGGATACTCTTGATTATGACAGTATGGCTCATGTCGTGGATATTCTTTCCGGATATCGTATTCCCGACAGGGAACTGCCGCGTTGGGAAAAGCTCAGAAACGCGGTAGTAAATTTTGATTATGAGCTTATACCCGATATTTTATCAGAAGGAGATGAATAAAGCGATGTCCCGCAAACTGATGCTTATAAGTCAGGGTGCGCCGTTTATGACCGATGCCCTCGTAAATAACCTCATAAGAGCCGGCACCGAGATCGTTTCCGTCACACCGTCGATAGCGGCAATAGGAGCACAAAAGGATAAAACGGACATAATACTTCTTTTCGCGGGGGAAAATATACTGAACTATCCCGATGTACTTGTTTATCTGAAGGATATATGCGACAACGGAGACCTTGTGCTCTGCATCATCGGATACGAAAAGGAGCTTGCGGAAATACACAAGATCATACCTCCAAGAGTAATTATGCGCGAGTTCCTGCGTCCCTTTGAGGTAAAAGATCTCACCGCCGAACTTCTGAATGTGATAAAGAATGCCGAGGAGCTGAAAAAGGGCAGGCATATCCTGCTCGTAGATGATGATGTGACATTTCTCAGGCTTATGCGGGAATGGCTTTCGATGAAATACAGGATCACCGCCGTTAAATCCGGAATGCAGGCTATAACATATATAGCGGTGCATACGCCGGATCTGATACTTCTTGACTATGATATGCCGATAACTCCCGGACCTCAGATAATGGAAATGATACGAAGCGAGCCGAATTCAGCCGGTATACCTATAATATTCCTTACCGGAAAATCCGACAGGGAAAGCGTAATGAACGTTATGCGGCTCAAACCTCAGGGTTATCTGCTGAAGTCGATGAGCAAGGAAGAAATAACCGCAGCTGTCGATAATTACTTCACAACAAGAAAATGGAATACCGTACTGAAATGATATGGTATTGAGGCAGGAACGAAAATGAAAAGAACGATGAAAACAATAACTGCCGCCGCACTTACAGTTGTTATGGCTGCCGGGATCGCGGGCTGTGCGGAAGAAAAAACTCCGGTCCCCGGAAAAGAGGGCTTCAAGCCGTCTCTTGACACGAATGCCGCATATACGATGAAGGTGGTGGGGCATTACAGTAATTTTGAAACACTTGAAGAAGAATTCAACCGGTTCACAGAGTATTACCCAAATGCCGTACTGACCTATACCGCGCTTGACAATTACAGCAAAAGTGGCAGCGGGATACTGTCGACCGCACTTGCGGGAAGCGAGGCTCCCGATATTTTCTTCACCTACCCGTGGATATACGACTGGCCCGACGGCGGCAAGATCGCCGAAGCGTCGGAAGATCTGTCCGATCCGGCTTTGGGCATAGACCTTTCCTGCATCCGCGACAATCTGCTGGTCAGGGACGATGACGGAAGAATATTGAGTGTCCCGATCTACACTACCACATACGGTATGCTTGTCAATGAGGATATTTTTGAAAAGGAAGGTCTTGCTGTCCCGCAGACTTATTCGGAGCTTGTTTCCGTATGCAGGGAGCTTAAAGACAAAGGTTATGCTTACCCGATAATGGGCTATAACAAGGGTACCGACCTGCTTGATCCGCTGTTCGATCCGTATTTCTGTGCACAGATACAGGCGGATAAAAAGGCTTTGAGCGATCTGAACGAAATGCGGGAGGGTGCGGGCGAATATATGCGGAGCGCTCTGGAGCTTGCCGCTGATTTTATGTCCTACGGCTTTATAGATGCCGAGGAGTGCAGCAAGCTTGAAAACAACTATGAAGCGGTCATTCTCCGCTTCTTTGAGGGGGATGTGCCTATGATGTTTGCAACGGGCAATACCGTATCGGGCACACAGAAGCGTGAATCAATGTCGGAAGCATTCACCGCGAACCCATTCAGTTACAGCTTCTTTCCCGTTCCCTCCACCGAGGAGGGCGGTTACTTCCTTAATTCCGTTTCATTAAGTTTCAGCGTCAACAGGAACAGTAATAATCTTGAAATATCGAATGAGTTTATGCGGTTCCTTATATGTTCCGACGAACTCAACAGTATGGCAAACGGAAAAAGAATGGTGCCGCCCTGCAAGGATATGTCTCTGAACAGTGTTTATACCCCGTTTATAGATATTGATGCCGGAAGAACGATAAACCAGTCAGAACTCGGTCTGCTCGATACACCGTCATCTCAGGTCTCCAAAGCCTGCTGGCTCGTATGCAGCGGCGTTATGACGGTCGATGAGGCGATAGAGAATTTCGGTTCGCTTTCGACGGAAGGATAAGAACAACTTTACAAAAACACCGCCGGAGAATCCCCGTGAAGCCTTACTATGGTAAGAGGAGAATAACTATGAACAGATCGAGCATCAGATCGTTCCGTGAGGACGAGGTCGTCATAGCGGAAGGAGAGGCAAACAAGGAGATGTATAAAATCGTCTCGGGAAAGGCGGCAGTCTGTTTCGGCACAGTGAAATGAAATATGGTTATAGGGCGTGATAGAAATGAACAAGAAAAGAAATGCATTGTGCATAACTATAATCGGATTTGCAGTGGTAACTGTAATACTGGTATTCGGTACATTATGGACTGGAAATCTTGCAGGGCGCGATACCGAAAATGCCGTCAACTCCGTAAGTTTGCTCTATCTTGATGAACTTGCGGGACGGCGGGAACAGGTGGTATCCTCAGCTCTTGAACGGAATATCAGGAATATGCAGACAGCAGTAGGGCTTCTTACAGACGATGATTTGAGCGATATAGAGCATTTGCAGGCGTATCAGGCAAGAATGAAGAAACTCTATGCGCTCGATAAGTTTGCTTTTGTGGACACAAACGGGATAATTTATACTTCGCTCGGCACGATGAATGATATTGAAAAGTATAATATCGATCCCGGTTCTCTTTCTTCGCCCCGTATAACTCTTAAAGATGCCGAAGGAGAGCAGAAGAAAGTAATAATCGCGATCCCGGTGGACAAGGTTACCGTCGAGGACAGGACGCTTGTGGTCTGCTTTATGGAAATTGATATCAACAATATGCTTGAAGGTGTGTCGCTGCAATCGAGCAATAATGATACGACATTCTGCAACATCTACACAAAGGACGGAGCTGCGCTGACAGATATGGTACTCGGCGGTCTTGCGAAAGAGACAAATCTGCTTGAAGCGCTGGAACGCGCTTCTTTCGAGAACGGAGATGCCGTAGAAGAGGTGAAAGAGGATTTTGCAAACGGCACGGGAAATGTCGTTTCCTTTACATATAACGAAATAAAGGAGACGCTTTCGTATAAACCGATAGCAGGGACAGACTGGATGCTTACATATCTTATCCGCGAAAGTGTCATCAGCGACAAGATAAGCTCCGTTTCCGAGGGAATAATCCTGAGGAGCCTTGTGCAGACCGGTCTGACGGCTGTTGTTCTGCTCGTGATATTTATCGTCATATTCAGGCAGAATAAAGCAAATACAAAGCTCGCCCTTGAAAAGCAGACTTCGGAGACAGAAAACCGCATAAAACAGCAGGAGCTTGAACAGCGTCTTGAATTGCAGGACAAGCTGCTCGCAGAGGAAAAACAGCGTACACAGCAGGATCATATGATAACCGCGCTCGCTTCCGATTACAAGAGCGTTTACTACATTGACCTCGACACAGACGAATGTATATGCTACCGCTCAACGGTGAGCGAAGAGGACGGTCCGCAGGTGAATGACAGGTTCCTGTTCAGCGAAGGTTTTGAGAGATACGCAAACGAACGTGTCGCCGAAAGCTACCGCGAGGGCTTTCTCGAATTCATAAAACCCGAGAATATCAAAAAACGGCTTGAAAATGAGATTATTCTGTCTTACCGTTATCTTACAGTCCATAACGGTATAGAAAGCTATGAGATGCTTCGTATCGCGGGCGTGCGTCACATCGCGGACAGAAACGACCATATCGTTCATGCTATCGGAGCAGGCTTTACCGACATAGACAGCGAAACGAGAGACTCCCTTGAAAAGAATCAGGCGCTGAGTGACGCGCTCGCGGCAGCCGAAAACGCGAGCAAAGCCAAGACAGCTTTCCTGTCAAGTATGAGCCATGAGATAAGAACTCCTATGAACGCTATCATCGGACTTGACAATATCGCGCTCAGCGACCCGGATATATCGGAACAGACCCGTGACTATCTTGAAAAGATAGGCGGGTCGGCAAATCACCTGCTCGGACTTATAAATGATATCCTTGATATGAGCCGTATAGAATCCGGAAGAATGGTGCTGAAAAACGAGGATTTTTCATTCTCCAAGCTTCTGGAGCAGATAAACACCATCTTCAGCGCTCAG
This sequence comes from uncultured Clostridia bacterium, assembly GCA_947166945.1. Classification (GTDB taxonomy): domain Bacteria; phylum Bacillota; class Clostridia; order Oscillospirales; family Ruminococcaceae; genus Ruminiclostridium_E. The sequence goes on along the minus strand of CAMVGH010000046.1, from coordinate 3,623 downwards.
TGCGCAGAAAACGATCAGACCTATAACTGCCATATACAGGGCGAGATCGACGATTACTACATCGGCGACAACATGAAGCTGCGGCAGGTGCTTATCAACATTCTCGGAAACGCTGTCAAGTTTACTCCCGAAGGAGGCAGTGTCGAGCTTTCCGTTGAACGCACTGCGAAATTCGGCGGCAAGTCCACGCTGCGCTTTAAGATCGCCGATACCGGTATAGGCATGAGCAAGGAGTATATCCCGCATATCTTTGATACATTCAGCCAGGAGGACAGCTCCGCCACCAACAAGTACGGAAGTTCGGGACTCGGTATGGCTATCACGAAGAATATCGTAGAGATGATGAACGGAAATATCGAGGTCGAGAGCGAAAAGGGCAAAGGCACAACATTTATTGTTACGATAACACTTATGGACTCGGCTCACAAGGATAACGAGACCGATGACACTGAAATACAGCCCTATGATATGAAGGTGCTTGTAGTCGATGATGACCCGATCGCCTGTGAACACGCAAAGCTTGTGCTCGAAAAGACAGGTATGTCATGCGATACCGTGCTTTCGGGCAGCGAAGCGATAGATGCGGTTCGCGTTCGGCACGCAAGGCATGAGCTTTACGACCTTATACTGGTCGATCTTAAAATGCCGGAAATGGACGGAGTGGAAACGACAAGGCAGCTGCGTGATATAGTCGGCTCTGAGTCCGCGATCATCATCATCACGGCGTATAAATGGGACGATGTGCTTGAAGACGCTGCGAAAGCAGGCGTTGACAGCTTTATCGCCAAGCCCCTCTTTGCGAACAATGTACTCGAAGAGTTCCGGAGCGCAAGCAAAAGAAAACACATAACCGAGTTTAAGGAGCAGCACAAAGCCGATCTTAACGGCAAACATATCCTGCTTGCCGAAGATGTGCAGATAAACGCCGAAATAATGAAAATGGTGCTGAAAAAACGCGGAATGATCGTTGACCATGAGACTAACGGCAGACTTATCCTTGAAAAGTTTGCCGGAAGTGAGCCCGGATACTACGACGCTGTGCTCATGGATGTAAGAATGCCGGAAATGGACGGACTTGAAGCCACCGCCGCCATACGGAAGCTTGACCGGCCCGATGCGGGAAGCGTGCCGATAATCGCTCTGACTGCAAACGCCTTTGATGAAGACGTTCAAAGGAGCCTGCAAGCCGGTATGAATGCGCATCTGACAAAGCCGATAGATAACGAGGCGCTGTACTCGGCTCTGGAAATGCTTATACATGAGTAGACCCCGAATGTCGCCGCTTCTGACTGCGGAAAGCACAAACCTAATAATTCCGGCAGAATCTTTTCCGGACAGGCGTATCTGAGCATTTCACAGCCTGTCCCGGAGGATCCGTAGAAGAGTGACGCAGTGACGCTGTTGTTGTAATCGTATCCCATATAACGGTATCCGTTCTCCTTAATGCTGCGTTCATACATCGCCGAGAGCAGCTTTCCGGCTTCTTCGCGCCTGCCCGCAGTCATATAGTATTCAATGGAAGCAGAATTACCGCAGCACAGATGATCTCTCGGGCTGAGCGGCAGATCTCTGACGCTGTCGGCGGCATTCCACAAGGTTTCCCGATTCATAAATTCCGGCGGCGCGTGACTTGGAAGCATAATCTCTGTGTAAATGATACCTTGTTTTTCTTTGTAGGATTTCCGCTTGTTGTCATACTCGCTGAGCAAGCTGTCACCGCTCTGATATGCCGCCGCCGCAACTGCGGATTGTGTACGGTGGATTATCGAAATGTTGTAATGAGGACAAGGCATAGACATCACTCCATTGTTAGAAATTCGACATGGTTTGGCATTTCATAGGATTGGTGCTATAATTATAGAAACGATTGATAGCGTAAATCGGGATTTAGCGAAGGAGCGTAAGATGATAGGCTTTTGGATTTTTATGTTACTTGTGGATATACTCATTCCATTGACAATGATTGGATTTGGCAGACTATTTTTGACTAAAGCCCCTAAAGAAATTAACAATACATTTGGCTATAGAACAGCTATGTCTATGAAGAACAAAGAAACTTGGGAATTTGCACACAAGTTTTGCGGGAAGTTGTGGTTTAGATGTGGGCTGGTATTGCTGCCGTTATCAATTATCCCACTAATTTTTGTGATTAACAAGAGTATTGATACAATTGCATATATCAGCTTAATTGTTTCGGTCGTTCAAATTGTTCTGTTTGTTGGTTCAATTGCTCCAACAGAAGCTGCGCTTAAAAAGACATTTGACCAAAATGGATTTCGTCGTTAAATCTGATTTTTCTTAGTAAGATTTCATCGAAAAAAGACCGCCGCGATTAAGCTGACGGTCTTTGGATTTAATGGGGATAGGCTGCGAAGCAGCCGCAAGGGGCCTGCCCCTTGTGAACGCGCCAGCGTTCGTAAGCCCCCGGCAGGGCGCAATTCGCCGAGTAGCGGTGTATAATTGCGCCCTTGTCTCCCGACAGCGCGATCATCACGCGCTGGAGCATACCTCCCGAAAGTTCGTCGGGATAGCTGTTCAGGATCTTAGTACAGGTCGCTAAAGATAATGGCAGTAAACAATATGTTTTGTTCCCTGATGATAAGGAAGCTTATAAGATTAGTGATTTTCTGAGTATGGACTAAAGGAGAAATATGTATGAAAAAAGTATTTGTCAGATCTCTGATAACCGCATTGGCTATCAATACGATCGGAGCAATCATAAATCTTGTTTCATATTTTTCAAACAAAACGTTCTTGCTTGCTCAAACAATTAACAGTGGAGAATGGCAGGGACGGCGAGGATTCGGGCTAATTTTACAACGCACACAACCGGATTATCCGGTATTGGTAAGTGAAGCCTACAAGGTGAAAACCTGGATATCGCTTGATTTTTTTAGCCTGATTTTTACTTTGGCAGTGGGTTTTATGTTGGGGTTTGTTATCTTTGTTATGATAGATATGATAGGAAAAATCAAGAATGCCCAAAAGCCATAGCCTATTGGCGCACACGTTTTCCGTTCCGCATAAGTCGTTATCGGAATTATGGAGCGTTCCATAACAGGCAGATACCCAAAAGGTACACACTAACCGTAAGCGTTCTCTCTGAGCTTTCAGAGAGGGCGCTTTTTTCATCGGTTAGTTTTCCGTTCCGCAAGCACTGTCCGACGCACTCCGCTCTCCTTGTAAGTTGAGAGGAACGTCGCGTTGTACTGAATGAAATTTGTGATATAGATCAAAATGAGAACAGAAACGCCGCCGATCACATAGACAGGTATGCGTTCGGTTCTGAGTCCCTCACCGAGCATATCGGAAATAAGCAGATATAAAATTCCGGCCGAAGCCATAAGCACGATGTTCGTCACCGTGACGCTTATGCAAGCTTTCACCATATCCACAGCGCCCTCGCGTGAGAGCGCGAATTTATGCTGTAATTTTTCGATCATCACGCCTTTACCCTCCATTCCGCCGAACGGGAAATGGTGGTCTTGCCGCCGCCGGACGGTCCCACGAACGCGACGTGCTCACCCGCGTTTATTCTGATGTTCAGACCGTGTACCGCGTCGTCAGCCGCGTCCTTGACCACCATTTCCTGCTCGCCGGAGTAGGCTATCTTCGTGAGCGTG
>CAMVGH010000045.1 GCA_947166945.1 uncultured Clostridia bacterium | reverse complement strand
AGCCGCATTATTAAGCGGTTCAGAGCCTTTTATGGCTATTGAATACGGCTGCGCGATGTGAGTGTGTCCATATGGGGTGTTTACAGTATTGAAATGATTTAAACGAGTCGCATTTATTCATCTTTTGTCCGCAGCGAATATTCCTCGCTGTATCTGTTTCTGTACTGCATCGGGGTAAGTCCCGTGATCTTCCGGAAAGCTGCCGCGAATGCGCTCTGTGATGAAAAACCGAGCGAGTCGGCAATATCCGCGATCGGGAAATCAGAGAAAATGAGGATATTCTGCGCGGTCGAAATCTTGGCTTTGAGGATATACGCCTTTATCGGTATCCCCATTTCCTTCGCGAAAAGCTTCGATAAATAGCTCGGGTCGAGATGTTCGTGCTCCGCAGCCATTTTCAGCGTCAGCGGTCTGTGGAGATTTTCGTAGATGTGATCCACCGTTCTGCGAGTGTGAAGTGACACGCTGTTTTCCTTGCGTACCTCTGCCATACGCTCTGCAAAATCGAGCATCATAGTGCCGGTGAGCTCGATAAGCTCCTGCGGCTCGCGGCATTTATCCCCCCTGCGGATATAGATGTCGCTCAGCGTGTATGCGATATTGTGCTTCATACCGCCGTCGATGCAGACGCGTGCGATTATCCCGACACCGATAGCGAAGTGGTACTGGTTGTTCCTAAGCAGGCTGTCGGACAGCATACCCTTTCCTTCATAGTAATGCGCCTTGATCTCTCTTATGTTTTCCCGCACTTTTTCAATATCACCGTTCTTTATGTCGTCATATCTCGCAAATTCGCTTCTTATCTCGGTACGCTTGAAATCCTCCTCCGTCTGGACGAAAAGACGATAGTTGAGCTCTCTGTTTGTATTCATAGGACCACCTCCGGCTGTTTCAACTATACCATATATTTGACAAAAAAGCAATATATTTGATAGAAAAATGCTCCGTAAAAATGTAAAATGATCTCAGAACAAAAGATCAGATACGGAGTGATATATATGAACGGAAATATTGATTTTACACAGGGAAAACCGAGTAATGCGATACTGCGGTTCTTCTTCCCTATGCTCGCGACGGGAATGTTACAGCAGTTCTATTCTTTCGCGGATACGGCAATAGTCGGGCGCGGTCTCGGTGACAACGCGCTCGCGGCAGTAGGAAATATGGGCTCGCTGTGCTTCCTGATAATCGGATTTTCAATGGGACTTGCAAATGGGTTCTCGGTGCTGATCGCACAGAGATACGGCGAAAAGGACTTTCCGGAGCTGCGCCGGACGCTGTCTGCAATGATACGGCTCGCAGTCATCATTACAAGCGCCCTCACAATACTGAGCATCGTGTTCCTGCATCCGGTGCTGACGCTTATGCAGACGGACGAGAGCATAATCGGAGACAGCCTGACTTATGGGTACATACTTTTCGGCGGACTTTCCGCGACGATCTTCTACAATATGAGCGCGGGCATTCTCCGCTCACTCGGCGACAGCAAAACGCCGCTCAAAGCGATAGTGATATCGTCGGTGCTCAACATCGCGATGGACAGTCTGTTCATTTTCGTCCTGCGCACAGGCGTATGGGGAGCAGCGGCAGCTACGATCATCTCGCAGATCATCTCCGGCGTCGTTTGTCTGCAAAAGCTCCGCGGCATCGACTTCCTCAGAAAACAGGACAGCGACACAAAGCCGGACGGTGCGCTGTACGCAAAGCTGATGAAGAACGGCGTGCCTATGGCACTGATGAATTCGATAACCGCTGTAGGCTGCATGGTGGTGCAGTACTTCGTCAACGGTCTCGGTGTCGCATACACATCGGCGTACTCCGCGTGCAGCAAATACATCAATATGTTTATGCAGCCTGCGTGCACTGCGGGATTCTCGATGTCCGCATATACAGGTCAGAACTACGGCGCAAAGCGTTTTGACAGGATATCCGAGGGGCTGAAAGTATGCCTCCTGATCGCGGGGATATCCTACGCGGTGCTCGGTACGGCCATGCTTTTCTTTCCCGAATGGCTTGCTTCGCTGCTGCTTACCGGAGAAGAACAGATAGGCTATGCAGCGGAATTTCTTCCGATATGCGGAGTCATGCTGTTCTCGGTGGATATGCTGTTTGTGTTCCGCAATGCCGTACAGGGCATGGGATTTCCGCTTATGCCGATGATCTCCGGTATCGCGGAGATGGTGCTGCGTATCGGGACGATCTCGCTGTTTATCGGACAGATAGGTTTCAGGGCAACAGCGTATGCCGAGATATGCGCGTGGGTAGGCGCGCTGATACTCAACGCGGCGGCATACAAGGTGATATATTCGCGCGAGAGCGGAAAGACGATGTGTCACAGAAAAAAGCAAAAACTTGTCGTGCAGTAAAACAACAGGAGGACAATATGGAATACTACATTCTTTCAAACGATGTAAAAATGCCCGTTATCGGGTTCGGAACATGGCAGATCCCGAATGATGACACCGGTGTGGACGCGCTTCTTACCGCCTTGGAGGCGGGATATCGTCATATCGACACGGCGCAGGGCTATCACAACGAGGAAGCTGTTGGAAAGGCAGTAAAAAAGAGCGGGATCCCACGTAATGAAATATTCATCACCTCAAAGCTTGATAATCCGAATCACGGATATGATAATACGATGTCATCTTTTGATAAGACATTGCGCGACCTCGGAACGGATTATGTCGATCTGTTCTTGATACACTGGCCGAATCCTTTACAGTTCCGCAACACATGGCAGCAGACCAACGCCGAGACATGGAAGGCATTCGAGGAGCTTTACGGTGCGGGAAAGATACGCGCGATAGGTATAAGCAATTTCCGGCAGCACCACATAGACGAGTTGATGAAGACCGCAAGAATCGCGCCTATGGCAAATCAGATTCGTCTCTGCCCCGGCGACACGCAGAACGAGCTTGTAGCGTACTGTAAGGAAAGGGGTATATTGCTTGAAGCGTACAGTCCGCTCGGAACCGGCAAGATATTCGGCATACCTCAAATGAATGCGATAGCAATGGATTACGGCAGGAGCGTTGCTCAGGTGTGCATTCGCTGGAGCTTGCAGAACGGCTTTCTGCCGCTGCCGAAAACTGTAAACCCGGACAGGATGAAAGAAAATCTTGATGTGTTCGGCTTCACTCTTTCGGGTGCGGATATGAGGACGATATCAGGGCTTACGGGATGTGTGGGACTTTCGGCAGACCCCGACAGGACGAACTGGTGATTGCCGTGAATGAGATATCAAGACCGCAGAAGATAATTTCTTCCGCATTGAAAATAATAGTTTTTATGTCCTCGGCGATAGGTACGTTCCTGAGCTGGTACGCCGGTAAGGATTCGTTCATGGGCGGCGCGAACGTACTTATGTTCTTCACGATACAGTCGAACATTGCCGTCGCCGTGATAAGTGTTATCGGAATGTTCGTTATTAATGGGAAAAAGCCGGTCTCCGGAGGATGGTATGTTGTCAAGTTCGTCGGAACGGTCTCCATAACGCTGACGGGAGTTGTGTTCTGCTTTGTGCTTGCTCCGACAATGGGCGACGCGGCATGGAACGTACAGAACATACTTACCCATGTTGTTGTCCCGCTGGTGGCAGTTATCGACTTCTTTGTGACCGGCGTGAGCGGTGACATAAGAAAGCGCAGCGTCATATGGGTCACGATCCCGCCGATTCTGTATGCGGCATACACGGGTATAGGATATATTTGCGGCTGGGAGTTCGCGGAAGGGATCACATATCCTTATTTCTTCCTGAACTGGGGAAGCCCCGCCGGGGCGTTCGGCTTTACGGACGAACTTCCGTTTATGGGCTGCGCATGGTGGATCATCGTTATACTTGTCTTGCTGATAGTAGTAGGGATACTGTATCTTGTAATAACGGACACTTTAAAGAAGCTTCTGCATAAAACAGCTTAAATCGGGTGGATCTATGAACAGAAAATATTTTGATATGACCCCGAAACCCCTGCGGACAACGCCGTTCAGTATATTCGTCGATCAGGCGGGGTATTATCCGGACAGCAGGAAAAAGGCTGTCATACCGTTTGAATGTGACAGCTTCGATGTCACGGACATAAACGGAAAGGTACGGTTTTCCGGCCAGCCCGTTTCTGCGGGATATGATGAAACTTCGGGTGACAACGTTTGGCTCGCCGATTTTTCGGGGCTTCGGGAAGCCGGAAACTACTGCGTTAAAGCCGGCGGCAGGACTTCCGCAATGTTCCGTATCGGCGGTGACGTTTACGACGATGTTTTCAGCAAAACATCAAAAGCGTTCTATTATCTTCGCTGCGGCTGCGGACTTGATGAGCATCACGCAGGAGTATGGTATCACGGGAAATGCCATACCGCGCCCGCGAAGCTGTGGGATGACAGGAGCGTGACTCTTGATGTGACCGGAGGTTGGCACGATGCGGGCGACTACGGCAGATATGTGACGGCGGGAGCCTGTGCAGCGGCTCATCTTCTGTACGCGTTCAGGCTGTTTCCGGACGTATTTGAAAAGCAGGATCTGAACATTCCCGAAAAAGGTATCCCCGACATTCTGTCTGAGGTGCGGTATGAACTTGAATGGTTCCTGAAGATGCAGAACAGCGAGGGCGGCGTTTATCACAAGGCAACGACCGCTATGCACGCGCCGTTCGTTATGCCGGAGGACGATACCGCGGAGATGTTCGTTTTCCCCGTTTCGTCTATGGCGACAGCCGACTTTGCGGCTGTATGCGCGCTTGCGTCGGGCATATACAGAGCTTACAACAAAGAGCTCTCGGAAAAGCTTCATAAAGCCGCAGAAAAGTCGGTCGAATGGCTTGATAAACATCCGCAGTTCATCGGCTTTGAAAATCCGGAGGGCTGCAACACAGGCGGCTATGGTGAGCGCGACGATCACTCGAACCGCTTTTGGGCTTACTCGGAAATGTACGCGCTTACCGGCGACCTTAAATATCACGAAAAGCTTGTTTCGGCGCTGGAAGCGGATTTCCCGTTGACGGCGCTCGGCTACGGGGAAGTCGGAGGCTTTGGAGCTCTCGCGTATATTCTCTGTAAACAGGGTAAGGACGTTAATCTGTTGCACAAGCTGAAAAATATGTTTCGCAGATGCGCGGACGAGCTGAAAAAGAAAGCCGGCAAATGCGGCTACGGTGTCGCTATGGAAAGCGCAGATTACTGCTGGGGAAGCAATATGGGGCTTATGACGAAGGCGATGATATTCGCGATAACCGATGTTCTCTTCGGTGACCATACCTGCCGCGAATACGCCGAGCGTCATCTGCACTGTCTTCTCGGCGAGAACCCGCTCGGGATAAGCTATATCACGGGTGTCGGCGAGTTCCGCTGCAACTATCCCCACCTGCGTCCCGCGTTCGCCGACGGTGTAGAAGAATGCATACCGGGAATGGTAGCGGGCGGTCCCAACGGACATCGTTCGGATCCGTTCGCAAGAACTGTGATACCGGAAGGAACGCCGCCGATGAAGTGCTATGCCGACGACACGGCAAGCTATTCACTGAACGAGATAACGATATACTGGAACTCTCCGGCGGTGTTTGTTCTTGCATATCTGTTCAAAAAATAACAAAAATTGACATAGGAGGAACACATCATGTTAAATTTCAACTTCTACAGCCCCACGGAATTTGTATTCGGAAAAGGACGCGCAGCCGAAGCGGGTCATTTTGTGAAGAAGTACGGCGGCACAAAAGTGCTGATACACTACGGCGGCGGTTCGGCGGTGAAGTCCGGGCTCATCGATACCGTGAAGAAGTCGCTCGATGATGCCGGAATTCCGTACTGCGAGCTCGGCGGAGTAAAGCCCAATCCGCGCGACACCCTCGTTTACAAGGGTATAGAACTGTGCAGAGCGGAAGGTGTTGATTTCATTCTTGCAGTCGGCGGCGGCTCGGTAATTGACTCGTCGAAGGCTATTGCTGTCGGTGTTCCCTACGACGGTGATTTCTGGGATATGTATTCGGGAAAGCCTGTTGAAAAGGCACTTCCCGTGGCGACAGTGCTTACTATCGCGGCGGCGGGCAGCGAAGGCTCCGGCGATTCTGTCATAACCAAAGAGGACGGTATGTTAAAGCGCGGCACGGGCTCTGATCTTCTGCGCCCGAGATTTTCGATAATGGATCCGTCGCTCACGCAGACACTTCCCGCTTATCAGACTGCCTGCGGAGCTACGGATATAATGGCGCACGTTTTTGAGCGTTACTTCACCAACACCACGGAAGTAGAGATAACCGACCGCCTTTGTGAAGCGGTGCTGCTGACAATGGTCAAGGAAACTCCCCGTGTAATTGCCGACCCCGACAACTATGAAGCTCGCGCGAATATAATGTGGGCGGGAACAGTCGCGCATACCAACCTCTGCGGCGTGGGACGCGAGCAGGACTGGAACAGTCACGGCATCGAGCACGAACTGTCCGGACTGTACGATGTCGCTCACGGAGCGGGACTTGCAGTGATAATGCCTGCGTGGATGGAGTATGTGCATGGTCATAATGTTATGCGCTTTTGTCAGATGGCGACGAGAGTATTCGGCTGTCAGATGAATTATGAAAATCCCGAAGCTACCGCTCTTGAGGGTATACGCAGATTCCGTTCGTTTCTGAAAAGCATCGGTATGCCGATAAACTTCACGGAACTCGGCGCGAAGGAAGAAGATATCCCGACGCTCGTTGAGAAATTCGGCATAGGTGACGGCACGACCGGTGGCTTTATGAAACTGAACAGGAACGATATTACCGAAATATACCGGATAGCGGCTCATGCTTCGCTTTAAGGAGGATTTATGAAGATACTTTTTATCGGCGGTACGGGAACGATCAGCATGGCGATAACGCGTCTGCTGGTAGAGCGCGGCGACGAGCTTTATCTGCTCAACCGAGGAAACAGAAATTCAGGATTGCCCGAAAACGTTAAGATCATAAACTGCGATATAAACGACGAAAAAGCTGCTGCCGAAAAGCTTGCGGGAATGGAATTCGATTGTGTCGGTGAGTTCATCGGATTTGTACCCTCTCAGCTCGAACGGGACTTCCGGCTCTTCAAAGGAAAGACGAAACAGTTCATCTATATAAGCTCTGCGTCGGCATATAAAAAACCTATGGAAGGCTATGTCATAACCGAAGAGACCCCGCTTGAAAATCCGTACTGGGAGTATTCCCGCAACAAGAAAGCCTGTGAGGAATATCTGATAAAACAGTACCGCGAGAACGGTTTTCCGGTCACGATAGTTCGTCCGAGCCACACCTACGACGAACGCAGCGTCCCGCTCGGCGTACACGGAAAAAACGGAAGCTGGCAGGTCGTAAAGCGCATAATGGAAGGCAAGCCTGTTATAATACACGGCGATGGAACATCGCTCTGGACGATAACCCACAACAGCGACTTTGCGAAAGCGTACACCGGTCTTATCGGAAACCCGGCTGCGATAGGTGAAACGTTCCATATCACAACGGACGAGAGCGTCAGTTGGAACGAGATATACGGATATATCGCAGACGCGCTCGGCGTTACGCTTAAGCCTTACTATGTTTCATCCGGGACACTCGCGGCGCTCGGAAAGGACTATGACTTCACCGGAAGTCTTATCGGAGACAAGGCTTGCTCGGTGGTATTCGACAACTCGAAAGTGAAAAAGCTCGTTCCGGACTTCAGAGCAGCAATCACTGCAAGAGAAGGAATAAAGCGCACAGTGGAGTATGTTATCTCTCACCCGGAATGTCAGAAAGACGATGATGAATTTGACGTTTGGTGTGATAAAGTGATATTGGCAGTTGAGAAGATGAAGGAGAATTTCAATGGTTGACGTAAAAGGAAAATGGGCATTCATAACGGGCGCGGCAAGAGGAATAGGATACGGCGCGGCGAAATTTATGGCTGAGCACGGGTGCAATCTGATACTGCACGGAAGAACTCCGGAGCATTGTGCGAAGGTACTTGATGAAATTAAAGAGCTCGGTGTTGAAGCTTACGCGGTTGGCGCGGAATTCTCCGACCTTTCGCAGGTGGAGAAGATGCTCGCGAATATCGATGCCCTCGGAAAGCAAGTCGATATCGTGCTGAACAACGCGGGGATCCAGGTCGCATACCGCGCCGAATACCTGAAAACGCCCGCTGAGGACTATGAAAAGAGCTTCCTCATAAACACGATAGCGCCGATGATGATCGTATATCATTTTCTGCCGAAGATGATGGAACGTGGCTTCGGGCGCATCGTAAACACGACGAGCGGCATACGCCTCGAGCCCGAACAGGCAGGCTATTCCGCGAGCAAGGCGGCTTTCGACAAGGTGACTATGGATCTCGCATCTAAAGTCACCGGCACGGATGTTTGTATCAACATCACCGACCCTGGCTGGTGTAGGACAGACCTCGGCGGTCAGCACGCCCCGAATGCTCCCGAAAGCTCACTGCCCGGAGTTGTGGTCGGCGCGTTTGTGGACGATAAAAAATCCGGACGAAACTTCGGCGCGGGTAATTTTTACGGCATGACCCTAGAACAGGCTGTTGAATACGCGGAGAAAAACATTCCGATATATACCGGGTCGATCGGTTTCTGAAATCGGCATAATGACCCGATGAATTGTGGTAGTTCGGGGTTTGATCCCGATGAGACGGATCTCCGAAACAAGACGATTTATTATAATTTACAAAAGGCTCTGTACCGCGTTATTAAGCGGGTCAGAGCCTTTTTTAGTTATTGAATACGGCTATACGGGTATGGTGTGTCCATATGGGATGTTTATCCAAAACAGCCCTGAGAGTATATCCCTTGTCCGCTTTTTCATTAAACTTCAATGCCTTGATAACAAGCTGTCGTATGTCATCATTTCACCGTAATACGCAAAATTGAATGAGATGATACCATAAAGCAGGCTGAAAACTATCATAAGAACTTGACCTGTCGGATTCCCTTTCGCACTGAATATCAGAGATGTTACACCTATGACAGAAGCCGAAAGCGATAATATATCAGACCTGTCAAAAATACAGAACGAAACAACAACGCTGATGACCGAAACGCTCCATAAAACAAGCTCAACTCCCGAAAAATAACCGATACCTTTAAACTTCATCATTTCTCCTAAAAAGCAAAGCATCCGCAGGCACATCTTCTGAGACCTAACGATGTGCGAACGAATGCTTAACGCAATCACTACCCGGTGGCAGTTCAACTATTTTTTATTATTATAGCATTATTTTCTACAAATGTCAATGAGGTGATCTGTCAAACCTCTCGCCGTTCACAAGCACGACGTTCATCACCTCAACTTCGACTTTCTCCCAGACCTTCTCCAGAACATAGGGTTCTTTTCCGAGATATTCGTCCAGCGCCGAACGATCGGGAAAATCAAGTATGAGCACAGAGCCTTTCATTTTTCCCTCATCATCGAGCAATCCTCCGGCACAGACAATGTGCTTTCCGAGCTTGTTCATTCCTTCGAGATGACGCGGACGGACTTCCATTCTCTTTTCAAGCATACCTTTTCCGTCATAGGCTTTTACAACAAATTGCATGATGTACCTCCATATTTTCATAAATTATTATAAACGACTTGCCTCAGATATCCCTGCGGGATATTTCGTAACGAGGTCCCTCTTCGCCGGTCTTCCCGTTTGCCTTGAATCCGCATTTCTCAAGAACCCTGACCGAAGCAGCATTTTCCGGATCTGTTTCAGCTTCAACAGCCGTTACAGCGGGATCATCAAATGCCCATTGCAGTACTGCGCTTACCGCTTCGGTAGCATATCCCTTATTCCGGTATTTCTCCAAAATGCCATACCCGATCTCGGCGATTCCGCTCTGAGAAAGCCCCTTGAAGCACAGCTCTCCGATATGAGTTCCGTCTTTCAGTTCTATCATCCAGATTGCGTACCATTCCCATTGACTGGGATGCTCAAGACTTCCGGTAAGCATTTCCGTAAAAGCTGTTTTCAGAACATCAGCAGTCTGCACCTCAATAAACTGCTCCATTACTTCCTGAGAAGAAGGATATATTACTAATCTATGAGTTTCTATATTCATCATCAAAATCCTTGCTTTCCGCTTGTTATTGTCCTTTACTGTCCGCTTCGGCAATATTCCTCTGAACGATCTCCATTATCTGCTCCAGCCGCTTCTCGCCAATACCACTAACAGTACCTATCTCCGAACGAAGCCTATCCATATCAAGATCTATAACAGCATTAGCAAGTGCTTCCTTTGCACCCATTTCATAAACATTGTTCAAAGTCTGCTCCATAAAAGCCTTATCCATAGATTTAATTTTTCGGTACAGTTCACGAGTAAGTAAGTTTTCTTTTGGCATAGATTCTCCTTTGGCTAAACTCTTATCAATTAGCATTCAGCCCGAATACACGGCTTCCAAGCTTTTCTTTAAACCGATTTTCTACTTCAATGACTTCTTCTTTGGTTGCAGATTTCGAAAATATCTGTAATATGCAAAACTGAAAACTCTTAAATCTATCGTTCTGCTCATTCAAAATCTTAATTAGTCTTTTATTTCCTCCATGATATGGTGGATTTGCGTACTCTTTCCAACGTCCAAATATTCCGTCATCACCATAAGCAGAACCTATATACTGATCTCCAGATGTCTTGTCTAAAATAAGATATACGCCCATAACAGAAGATAGAGCGACTCTGTAATTCAGATATTCTCCGGTGACATCATTTACAATTGATTCTAATTGGCTGTGGTCTAAAACCAGCTTATCAAAACCGATAAATTCCTTAGGATCAGGATTTTGTATTGCCAAAATCGACTTCTGGTTAATTCCTTTATAATACCAATTGATAACCCCTTTTCCCCAATCAATAATCAAGCGTTTTTCTAAATCTCTAAACAAATCTGTTTCTTCAAGCTGATAGAAGACATCGGCAGATTGCCATTCACCGGGATAGTTTTCCGAAGGTATGTGTTCAGTAATGGGACTCTTCCCTTTGTATTCATATAGTCTGAAAAATCTTGCCTGCGTCCCTTTTCCGCTAATGAAAACCATCCAGTATTTATGTTCGGATAGTGCTTTGAGGTTTCCGGGTTGTATCTGTGTATATTCATACACAAAATTCTTATCAAAACACTTTCTAAAATTCTCATGATTTAAAGAATGTCTGATAAGCAGTACATCTTTTGGGTCAATGCCATTGATCGTCAATAGATCTTGAAGTGTTATTTTTGTTTCCAATTTATTTCTCCTGTGCCTTTGTTACTATTTTCTGATATGTATCATAAGTCCCCTTATCAAAACAGCTCATGACCACGCTCATGCCATAATCCGAGTTCGCGCCAAACCAGTCATTTATCGCTTTCAGCGCGATCTCCGCAGCTTCGGTTTTCGGATAACCGTACACTCCAGTCGAGATTGCGGGAAACGCGATGCTGTGAACATCATTCTTCTTTGCAAGTTCAAGCGAATTGTGATAGCATGAATACAGCAGCTTCGCGTCGTCTGGACTGCCGCTGTAGATTGGTCCAACTGTGTGGATAATATACCGCGCTTTCAGCCTGTAACCTTTCGTTATCTTTGCTTCACCTGTCCTGCACCCGCCAAGAGTGCGGCACTCTGCAAGAAGCTCCGGTCCTGCGGCGCGATGAATTGCCCCGTCAACTCCCCCGCCGCCGAGAAGCGAACTGTTCGCAGCGTTCACTATCACGTCAACGTCAAGGCGCGTGATGTCGCCTATATCAAATATTATGTCGTTCTTTATAGCCATGATCTACCTCATTCCATATCAAGTGGCATCTCTCTGTCAGGTGCCGGAAACTCATTTTGGATCATTTGCAGTTCATCTTCCGTCAGCTCGATACTTGCTGCCTCTGCATTTTCAAGCGTGTGCTCTTTTGTCGAACTTTTCGGTATCGCGATCGTGTTACCGTCGCGTATCGCCCACGCAAGCATTATCTGCTGAACCGTTGCATTATGTGCAGCCGCGATATTCTGAAATATCGCGTTTGCCCATATTCCCTTCCGGAGCGTTCCGTTCATCGCAAGCGGACAGTACGCCATAAACGCGATATTGTTTTTTCGCAGATACGGCTGCAGGCTGTACTCCACGCCGCGCGAGCCTACATGATACAAGTCCTGCACGACAGCGCAATTACCGCTGTGCTTTAATCGCGATAATACGTGCATATCTGATGTATCGAAATTGGACACTCCCCACTCCCGAATAAGTCCGCAATCTTTCAATTCCTGCAAACAGTTCACAGTCTCGGGCAGCGGTATCGAGCCGCGCCAGTGATACAAGTACAGGTCAAGGTAGTCCATTCCGAGCCGTTTCAAGCTTTCCTCGCACGAACGTCGCATATCACGCTTTCCCGCATTCTGCGGCAGCACCTTAGACACGATGAACAGCGTTTCGCGGTCATACGGTTTTATCGCGTCACCGACCACAAGCTCGCTTTTGCCATAACCATACATCTCGGCAGTATCGATAAGCGTCATGCCGTTCTCAATGCCGGTACGGAGTGATTCAACTTCCCGGTCATGCAGTCTCGGATCATCACCGATATGCCATGTTCCCTGCCCTATCGCGGGAACGGGTCTGCCGTTTATATTGACTTGTTTCATGAGGTACTCCTTTTTATACGTTAATCATAATCAATACTCTTCATCATCAGCAATCCTTATCAATCCACGTTTAAGTAAAACGCCGAGGTCAGCGCTGCTTTCAGTTCCGTCCTCATATCTGATCTTAACGATATACAGCCAATCACCGTCAGCTTTCTGCTTTTCATCTACCGAAACAATGGTTCCCCGACCATTCTTCTTGTGAACGATCTCCACACCCTCTTCAAAAGCATCATAGTCGAGTTCTGCTGTATCAATAATACTATCGAATGAAGAACGAAAATTTCGTGCAATCTGTTCGGGTC
Organism: uncultured Clostridia bacterium; assembly: GCA_947166945.1. Taxonomy (GTDB): domain Bacteria; phylum Bacillota; class Clostridia; order Oscillospirales; family Ruminococcaceae; genus Ruminiclostridium_E. The sequence continues at coordinate 7,047 of CAMVGH010000045.1, read as the reverse complement.
TGACATTCTCCTGCACCTGCACATCAAGTCTCATTTGTCTGCACTCCGGCAGTATCTCATCTACGAATGAACTTCTCTTATTCTTTATGGAATACACATACAGTTTGTTCCTTGACCTTGTCATAGCAACATAAAACAAGCGCCGTTCTTCCTGATACATCTTCTGATCCGTAGCATACATACTATACTGCGGTATCATATTATCAAATATATCAATAAGATAAACCGTATCAAATTCAAGCCCTTTGCTTGAGTGCATCGTTGACAGCTTTATCTTGGCGCTGTTGTCAGGCTTACTTTTTACAAGAGTCTCAAGGTCGTCCAATCTTTTCAGAAAATCCTTCGGTTTTGGTTCCGCTTTAGCTATCATTTCCAGTATCTCTAACTTGCCTGCGAACTTGTCCTCTGCATATTCTCCATAACCTGCATCAAGTATTATATTGAAGATTTCAACAGTCTTTCTGGAAGCAATTCCACTCAAAGCCTTTACTAAAGCCCGACCTTTTCCTCTGTTTCTGTCAAGCATATCTCCCTGCGCCGCCATTGCGTCAAACACCGTGATATGCTGATATTTCACTCTGTTGCAGACCACTTCGGCATAGCTTGTAAGGTTGTCTCCTCACGGCGCGAGAAAATATCCTCAAGCTCAAATTGCAGATAGCGCTTTGAGTTCCACTTTTCACGATCTATAAGCGCGATTTGATTCATGGTTATGATCATAAGAAATCGCGGAGATTCAGTCAAACCAAACAAAAGCTTACTGGTAAGATCCTCGACCGGAATATCTGTAAACATATCTGCAAATAGCGCAGAATCGTCATCTATGGTTTTGACGCTGAAAACCTTGCTGCTCATTACTGAACTGTCTTCTTCAATCCCATGAGCAAGCAAAACCCACAACAACGGAGCGCCGTTCGCTTTATTCACTTCCAGATAAACAGGAACCTCGGCTTCATCAACGGTAATATTGAATTCCTCAGCTTCCGGGTAACCGAAAGCTTTAAGATAACTGTCTGCCAATGTGCGAATATCCTGCACAGTCTGCAAACAATTTCTGTTTGTCTTGAATCTGTTAATAACGGGATAGAATAATCTTCCGCAATCACGCAGCAGCGCCCACGGTGCTCGATAATCCTCGTTTTCTTTCGCCCTTGTTCTCCATGAGGAAATAACCTCATCAGCATTTTCCTCAAATATTGAAGAAAAATAATGATTTGTGTAGTATTCGTTTATGTTCGTAATACCTGTCAAATCCATACTCATAGTGTTATACCCCCATGATTACTGCAACAACGCGGATATACGGATTATCCTGAATAGTAAGCGTATCTTCGACCCACGAACAGAACTTTTTGAAAAGGTCATCAACTTTACGCTCTTGCTCGCTTTTCTTTCTCTCATTTTCAAACAGAGACATCTGATAATCCTTATGTCTTTCTTCGAGCTCGCCAAGTTTATCAAGTTCTTCGTCAAGCAAAGGCTGCATATAGTTCTGAAACTCTCTGTATCTGGTACTAAAGTGTTCTTTGGCGTGCGATACAACATCTTCAAGCAGAGAAGAAGCGGTATCTATCTCGCTATCACCAATAGCGCCAGTATTAGGAATATGTTCATTCCTTAATCCTGTTCTGGCTATAATCTGCTCCATATCGAGCATATCAGAATATTTACCGTCTTTATACAGGAACCCGAAGAATTCATCAACAAGTGGTGTTGATTTCTTGTTAGGAATACTTCCGGTAAGAATATAAACAATCTCTCCTTGCGAAAGACCGGTATTAACACCTAAAACCGGAGCCTCACCTCGTCCGAATAGCAGACCGGACTTATCGTTGACCCATGACATTATGGGATGAAGCGCCCAGAGATACTGAATCTTTGGCCATGCAGTATCTTCCATATTATTCTGCATACTACGCTTCATTTCTTCCATGCAGAATTCCTTGTCATCGCATAGACGAATTGATCCATTTTGAGGAAGAGCTTCTTCGGGCATAAGAGCTTTAAGCCTTCTCATAAGATCGTCTGTAACCTTTATTTCAAGTCCGGAAACAGTTTCAAGAGGAATAATTGGATGACTCTCATTCCTGTTAAGGTAAGTAAATGCGTTTTTTAAGTAGTCAATATCATTAAATAGAGTTTCATCAGAAACAGTTTTAACCTTTTCGGTAATTTTATCTGATGCCGCCTGTTTCATGAGCTCCTCAAAAGGATTAAACTCCTTTTCAGCTCCAAACATACTCTCAAAAGCGTCAACATCTGCACCATTCTCTATGGATTCGGCAACGACCTGTTCCTCTGCTTCCTTATCAAACTTACCAAGCAGAAGCGTAGGATCTCCGATGTTTTTTAGAGCCTGTTCCTCCTTTGACACAAGTATCTCTATAATACGCATATCGCCCTTTATGGCTTTGTTATCGCTTTCAATAAGCATATATCTAATGTCAGGGCGTTTTTTCTGTCCGTAACGGTCAATACGTCCGTTTCTCTGCTGAAACACCATAAGTGACCACGGAATATCGAAGTGAATCATACGGTGGCTGAGGTAGTGCAGATTAAGACCTTCTGACGCAACATCTGATGCTACAAGGATACGCATAGGAGATTCTTCGCGTCCAAAGTTTTCAACAATCTCCTGCTGTTCGGCATCGCTCATAGATCCAGACATATCTACTATCTGCTTCTCATTCATATTGAGATCTTTGCGCAGTTTTTCAGCAAGGAACTTCATTGTCTCAATGCGTTCTGTAAAGATAACTATTCTGTCGTCTTTGGCAGTTTTATCCCAGCCATAGTCACTATCATTAAGCAACTTAAGAAGCTTCTGATAGCGTGAAAAATCAGCAGCATCTATTCTCTCAAGAGCATCAAGTAAGGTTTCAAGGAGTTCAATATCCTTGAATCCTGTATTGCCGTACTTTTTGTGAAGCTTTTTAAGCCTTTCCTCTATACTCTTTTTGCAGGCAGCTGGGCTTGAAAACAGAGACTTTTCAAGGCTTGTCTTGAAAAGCTGTCCGCTTCCTTTTTTCTTATCTGTATCCATTTGGAGCTGCATTTCGCTGAAAATCTTAAATGCATATTCTTCAGCCATAGAAGCATGACATCTTTCAAGCTCAACCCTTCTTTCAGGGAAAGAACTGGACACCTGATCCTTTACATCATTCTTGAACCTTCTTATACAAAGACCTTTTATATCATCCGGAGTATAATCATTTTCGTTTACAATAGCTGTAGGATCAAGCATATTCATAAGCGACGCAAAGCTCTTAGCGCGTCCGTCATGAGGCGTTGCCGAAAGCATTATCATTGTATCAGAACGTTCTGCAAGAAGTTTAGCCAACCTCGCTCTTTGTGCCTGCTTATCGCCTCGATCAGCTACATTCTGTGCTTCATCAATAACAATAATATCCCAATATGCTTTTTCAAGGTGCGTCCTATATTCAATGTCGCGTTTAATAGTATCAATAGACACTATTGTTTTATCGTAATAAAAGAAGGGATTATAATTTGAAGGGAGTTCCTGACGAATACGCTGTATTTTTTGCGAATCAAGTCGAACAAGAGGAATGGTAAATCTATTCCACATTTCTTTTTGAAACTGTGTCATCATGCTTTTTACGGTTACGACAAGAATCCTTCTGCCTTTACCGCGCTTAATCAGTTCAGACATGAGAATACCAGCTTCAAGCGTTTTACCAAGACCAACTGTATCAGCAATAAGAATACGCTGACGAGGTCTTTTTAATGCTATACTAGCAGGTTCAAGCTGATAAGGCATAGTATCCATAGCAGCCTTATCCCCGATATGTAAATTTGTATCTGTAGGAATAATCTGTCTCCATTTACTTTCAAGAAATAACTGTGTTTTCCTATAATTGGGCGAATCATCAGCTACCAATTTTACTTCCGCAGGATTTATAATTTTGATCTCTTTTTCAAGATCTGAAAGAAAGATAGCAGATTTATCCTTAACAAGCAATGAAACACCAATACAATATAAAGACTGATTTCCAATATCATTAGTACGAACCTGTTTAATCATCCATTCTTCATCTCTAATAATTACACGCATTCCGGGTACAAAATCAACTTTATTCATAGAGGAATTTCCTTTCCTTAAAGCAATCAAAAGTATTATCCATAAAGGAAATACATAATCTTTAATATTATATCACAAAATGACAATTTTTTCAAGTAGCTGAAGTAGTTATATGTAAATCTTCAACAAAAATTGCAAGCAGTTTTTATATTAGATCACTCAATGTCGTATCTATTATATATTGTACAATATCAGACTTTCAAAAATTATCGTTCTGTTAAAATTTTAATCAATCACCTGTAATTATTTAAACATATTTTTATAATTAAGAACTCGACTTATGGTAATACTTTCATCTTTTGTTACGAATTTCCTGACAGCGTTCGAACTAAGCAGGAAAACACAAAAAATCCGCCGAAAATTGATAGTCAGACTATCACAGAGATATTTCTGACGAAAAAACGATCAGAAATCTGATCTCCGGGCAGCGGATATATCCAAAATAATATTAAATTATTAACATCGAAAAAGTTTTCAACAGCAAGCGGTCATACTAAATAGGAGTGTGCAGTATGCACATAATATTATTCCGTTTTATGTGCAATACCTACAACGAACATAAGAGCCAAAATAAATACCATATCTAAACGAAAATCCCCTCAACCGGCTTGGTTAAGGGGATTTCGCGGCTCCCCGACCGTCAACAAATCCGAAACATCCGTCACTATTTTGAGCGGGAGTGGAACCGTTTCCGGTTCCTCCCTGCAGTTGAAATTAACGACAATTTTGTCATCATAGGCGTACACCGAGTTCACATAAGTCTCGATGATCCTGAGTTTGTTGCCCTCGTCAGCGAGGTCGAGCTCGGTCAATTTTGTCAGCCACGCCACGATCTGCTCCTTCGTGAGCCTTCTCTCCTTGATCTCCTCACGGATTATCTTGGTCTCGATCTCGGATTTCTTGGCTTCAAGCTCCTTCATGCGGCGCTTCGTGGTGTCCGTGATGATACCCTGCTCGATAGCCGACATAACATTATTGAGAGTTTTCTCGGTTTCGGCAAGTTCCCGCTCCAGAAGCGGTATCACGGTACTTTCCTTGTTCTGCTCAGCCATAACGGCGTCTGAAATCCTATCAATAGTGTCGGGATTGAACAGATTCCGCACAACGCTGTCAACCACGAGGTTTTCAATGAATTCCTTGCGTATCGTCCGCTTGGTGCAGCCCTTTTTCTTCTTCGCGGATACACATTTATAATAGTGATACTTCTTGTTACCTGTACCTGTTCCGCTCTCCCCTACCATAAATGCGCCGCAATGACCGCAAATCAGCTTGGTAGTAAGCAAGTATGTTATGTCGGCTTTCATACACGCGGGGGCATATCTGTTCTTTTCAAGCCTCTGCTGTGCCATAGTATTTGCACCGCAAATACGAAACATCCTCCTTCGTTATTATCGCGGGGATTCCGTCCTCGAATACCACATCCCGGTACCGGTATTCCCCCATATATTTGCGAACCTGCAGCATTGCCGAGACCGATGTCTTTGTGAAAGGCTTATTCTTACAGGTCGTGACGTGATTCTCGTTCAGATACGCCACAATGTCCTTGATCGGACGGTTGTTGATGTACATCTGAAAGGCTTCACGGATGAACGGCGCGACCAGCTTGTCGACCTGATAGTGTTTCTGTTCGTCGATGTAGTAACCGGTTGGCACGTTTCCTCCGTTATACTGCTTTTTCAAGGCATTTTCGGTCATGCCGCGTATAACCTTCTCCGACAGCTCCGCTGAGTAGTATTCTGCATACCCCTCAAGCACGGATTCAAGGATAATGCCCTCGGCTCCCTCGGATATTACCTCCGTTGCTGATACGACCTTGACACCGTTCTTACGGAGTAACATCTTATAACGGGCGCTGTCATAGCGATTGCGGGCGAAACGGTCGAGCTTCCAGACTATGACCGTATCAAACATATTCTTGCCGCTCTCCGCGATCATGCGCTGGAACTCCGGACGGTTGTCAGTCTTGGCTGACATGGCGCGGTCAATGTATGTGCCGACCACGGTCATGTCCTTCTTTGCTGCGAAGTCACGACACTCGCGGAGCTGACCTTCAATGCTCTCCTCGCGCTGGTTGTCGCACGAATATCTTGCATAAATCACTGCTTTCATTGTTTTCTATCCTCCTTGAACATCTCGTTTTCCCTATTATATCACGCCTTGAGCTGAATTTCAATAGTTTAAAGCGTGATTTCTGATATTTTTTCTATAACGATATTATAATAGTATATGTGATACTTTTAACGATCTACCTTCCCGCCTCGTTATGAGGCGGGTGGCAGATTTTAATCACGCCGCAGGCTTGTTATCCCCCACATTCTGCGCGTCCATGAATTCCTCGAACATCTTCTTCCCTTCCTCGGTATCGTAGTACGCCCGAATAGTCGGGTAGAAGCTGGCTGCAAGAGCCCTGATCTGTTCGTCCGTAGTCTCCGCTACGGTGCTCGTCCTGACTTCATAACTTCTCAAATAGACCTCCCGTCTCTACCGGCAAGCCGTATATATCTTGGCTTGTCCGGTCTTAGTGTTTCCTCTGCTTTACTTCATTGTTAAATGCTTTTCTTCTTTTTCTTGGGCGCAGACGGCTGATTCTGTTTTTCTTCCGCCTTCTTACGCTCCTGTTCTTCCTGCTGTTTCCGGCGTCGTTCGGCATCAATACGTTCCTGCTGCTGACGCAAGAGTTCCTGCTGGCGTTCACGCTCGACCACCCTGCGGGACTTCGAGAAATCCGGGAGATGCCAGAATTTTTTGCCTTCGCAGTAATAAATGGTTTCATCATCGCCGATTCGGACAACATCCCCGTCATTCAGCGAATGTGAGTGATACAGTTCCGTAAGTATCTCCTTCAGGTCATCGGGATTAGCTTTGAGGTCATAAACGCGCAGCTCGTCCTTGAACGTGTAGTCGTCGGTGTTCGCCCTGTCGCGCGTCACCGCCACGGTGGGGAAAGG
>CAMVGH010000044.1 GCA_947166945.1 uncultured Clostridia bacterium | reverse complement strand
TTTTAAAGGGGGCTGGCCGCCGGAGGCACTTGAGCGCAGCGACCTCTCTCCCCCTCCCTCTTTCCCCCTGCCCGCCGGAGGCAACTCGAGCGTAAGCGATCTCTCAAGCCGCAGGCGACTGCTTACTTCTTCTCCGGTCTCATTGTGGGGAACAGCAGCACATCGCGGATAGAAGCGCTGTCGGTGAGGAGCATAACAAGTCTGTCCACGCCGAATCCGAGACCGCCCGTGGGGGGGAGACCATATTCGAGGGCAGTGATGAAATCATCATCTACCTGTGCATCGTTACCGCCCTGCGCGCGTTTTGCGGCTACCTGCTTTTCAAAACGCCCGCGCTGGTCGATCGGGTCATTCAGCTCTGAGAACGCGTTGCCGAACTCGGTGCCGTTGATGAAATATTCAAAACGCTCCGTAAACATAGGATCTTCGGGCTTGCGCTTTGCAAGCGGGGAATTCTCGACCGGGTAATCATAGATGATAGTAGGCTGAATGAGGTTCTCCTCGACGAATGTCTCAAAAAACGCGATAAGCACTTCACCCTTTGTGGCTGTCTTGCTTTCAAGCTCGACGTGCTTTTCACCGGCAGCCTTTCTTGCCGCCTCATCGTCTGTCCAATCGGCGAAATCCACACCCGCATACTTCTTTACCGCCTCGATCATTGTAAGGCGTTCCCACGGCTTTCCGACAGCGATCTGCTTGCCCTGATAGGGTACGGTGTCGGTGCCGCAGATCTTTAATGTTACAGTGCGGTAAAGGTCTTCGATTATATCCATCATTCCGAAATAGTCGGTGTATGCCTGATACATCTCAATAGATGTAAATTCGGGATTGTGGGTAGCGTCCATGCCCTCATTGCGGAATATTCTGCCGACTTCATATACCTTGTCAAATCCGCCGACTATAAGCCGCTTCAGATAAAGCTCGGTCTCTATACGCAGATACATATCTATATCGAGAGCGTTATGGTGGGTCTTGAAAGGTCTTGCCGCCGCGCCTATCTCCAGAGGGAGCAGGATAGGGGTATCCACCTCGATGTAGCCGATACCGTCAAGATAGCTGCGTATCTCGCGCAGGATACGGGAGCGGGTAACGAACGTATCCTTGATCTCCGGGTTTGCGATAAGGTCAAGGTAACGCTTTCTGTAACGCTCTTCCTTGTCCTTTAATCCGTGCCACTTCTCGGGCAGCGGAAGCAGGGACTTTGAGAGCAGTGTGATGCTCTTTGCGTGTACGGAGATCTCGCCGGTCTTGGTCTTGAACACATAGCCGGTCACACCTACGATGTCACCGAGATCCCATGTCTTGAATTCATCGAATACGTCCTTGCCGACTTCGTCTATCCTTACATAGATCTGCATTCTGTCGCTGCCGTCGCGGACATCCGCAAAGCTTGCCTTGCCCATTATGCGGCGGGTCATCATTCTGCCCGCGATAGCGACGGTCTGATTTTCCATGGAATCATAGTTGTCGCGGATAGTCTTTGCAAGGGTATCGACCGGGAATTTTGTGGTGATATACGGATCCTTGCCGTCAGCTTTGAGCTTGTTCAGCTTTTCTATTCTTATTCTGTGCTGTTCCGAGAGATTGGCAAGTTCCTCTTCCTCGGTCATTTCTTCTGTCTTTACTTCTGTTTCGTCTGCCATGTTATTATTTCCTTTTCGATTATTTTCCTATATCCAGTACCTCAAACTGTAATATGCCCGAGGGAGTTTCAACATCTACTATATCGCCCTTCTTGTGACCGAGCAGCGCTCTTCCTATGGGCGATTCATCGGAGATCTTGCCTTCCTTTACATTGACTTCCTTTGAGCCGACGATGTGGAGTTCGCGTTCCACATTTTCCTCGATATCCTTGACGATTATCTTGTTGCCGTGCTGGATATGCTCTGTGTTAAGGCTGTCGGAGTCGATGACAACGACGTTTTTCAGAGTAGCCTCGATCTCCGCTATACGCGCTTCGATGATACCCTGCTCATTCTTCGCCTCATCATACTCGGAGTTTTCGGAAAGGTCTCCGAAAGAGAGTGCGACCTTGATCTTCTCCGCTATATCTTTTCTTTTGACTGTTTTGAGATTTTCAAGCTCCGCTTCGAGAGCTTCAAGTCCTTCCTGTGTCAGTACTGTCTGTTTAGCTGCCATGATGTTTTTCCTTTCTCGTTTTGGTATATTTTTATTTTATTGTGACCGTTCTTCAGAAGCGGCTGTTTCCGCTGCCGCTTCTCCTGCCGCTGCCGCCGCGCGGGTGCTGATAACCTCCACTGCCTTTTTCAGCTGTGTGTCCGAGGAATCCATATATCCGGCAGGGTTCGTTTCGTAAGCCCCGTCATACTCCACCATAAATTCCGGAGAAATACCCGTTTCATTGTATGTCCCGCCGTCGGATCCGCGTTTTATGAGCGCTACGGATATTTCGATAGCAGTTCCGTCGTTGAACGTGCGTGTCTCCTGGAGCGTACCGTAACCCGAACTTGTTTCGCCTACGGTGATACCGTCCGCGTATTCACGGAGGATGTCCGCGATAAGTTCCGCCGAACCGCCTGTCTTTTCATCTATTATAATGCTGACCGGCAGATTTGTAAAGTACCCGTCGGTGGATTCCGCGACGACTCTTGTCGATTGGTTCTTATATTCGGCAAAGGCGATATTTTCCGCATCAACAAAGGACGAGACTATATCAGACACCGAGGAATAAACTCCGCTGGACACGCCCCGGAGATCGAACACATACCCCGTGATGACCGAGTCCGTATAGTTATTCAGAAGCTTTGACATCTTGGAGCCGGTCGCGTTGTTCACGGACGAGAATATGAAACAGAGAATCCCGTTATCCAGCAATACCGCGTCAAGCGAGGGTATCTCAAATGACGCACGTTCGAGATTGTATTCCGTTTCCTCGCCGCTTCTGCGGACAACAAAGCGCCGCTTTGTTCCCTCATCGCCGTAGCGGAGCTGTTCGCTTGCCTTATCGTACCCGAGTTCAAGGATACTGGTACCCTCGACGGAGATTATCACGTCACCGGGGAGTATTCCTTCTTTTGCCGCGGGTGAATCCGCATAGACATCGGATATCTTGATATATCCGCTCTCTTCCTTCCCGAAGGACATACCGAGCCCGACAACATTGCCGCTCTCCATACGGGTCTTATAGTAATACTCATCTGTGGTATAATATTTCGCGGCATTGTCGTCGATACAGTTCAGGTATCCCGAATATACTCCGGCTTTCATATCCCCGTCACTGACATCGTACAGAGAGTAGTTACGGATATAGGAGTCAATTTCCTGAAGTCTGGTGTAGATCTCACCGCGCTGCTGCACATCGGCGATCTTGCCGTTGTAGTTGTTCAGCGACACCGTCATTGTAATGACGAACGTCACCGCACAGGCGATAGCCGCGATACTTATGGCTATGCCGATCGGTATTTTTCTGTTCATAAGCTTATTTCCCGAAAATTATCTCTTTTTATAATACAGGCAGAGCCACAACGCTCAGCGGGTCTATCCTTGTATCATTCTGGCGCACCTCAAAATGCAGATGCGGTCCGGTGGACCAGCCGGTAGAACCTACCGCCGCGATACATTCCCCCTTCTCGACCACCTGTCCGGCCGACACATATATCGCGCTCAGATGCGCGTACAGCGTCTTATAGCCGTTTCCGTGGTCGATGACAACATACATTCCGTAGTCATAACCGGGTATGTATGTGGTCTTTGCAACAAGCACCTCGCCGCCCTTTGAAGCGTACACATTTGCCCCCATTATGCCGGAGTTGCCTATGTCGATACCGCCGTGATTACCGCCGCGCCATGCGTCATAACCGAAATGTGTGGTTATGAGCTGATAGCTCGGATTGAGCGGCCATGTCCACTCGCCCGTATCATAGACCGTGTTGTTCTTGGCTCTTTCCTGAGCTCTTCTTATTTCTTCCTCAAGCGCTTTCTCCGCCTTCTCACGGTCTGCCTGTGTTACCTTCTTCTGATACTGGAGATTTGCCTGTCTGTCCTTGAGGTCCTGTATCTGCACCGAATATGTATTATACTCGTCCCAGTAACCGGCGTTCAGGTCGTTGTAATATTTGACATTCTCGTCGAGCGCATACTTCTCATCTTCGAGCGTTTCCTTTTCGCTTTCGAGGGTGAGCTTATCGTTGGCGAGCTGTTTTTTATCATCTTCAAGCTGTTCTTTTATATTCCCCAGCTCGACCTTTACTTCCTCCTGGAACTGTATGCTGTCCAGCAGGTCATTCATGAATTTAAGGTTCTGATCGCTGGCATTCTTCATTATCTCGCTGCGCACAAAGATATCATAGAAATCCTCCGCACCGGATATCACCGACAGATAGTAGTTGTCGGAATCGGTCATATACATTGCCCTGATTATCTGCCCGAAACGGTAGATATTGTCGCGCTTCTTCGCGTCGAGCTCCGCGATCTTCTGCTCGGTATCTATTATTTTCAGTTCGGTATCCTCGATCTCAAGCTCCTTGTCCGCTATCCGCTGCTCTACGTCCGCTATTTCCTGTTCCTTGGCAGCTATCTCGTTCTGCTTATTTGTGACCGAGAGGTTTACGAGGTCTATCTTTTCCTGTGTGGCAACCAGCTTGTTCCAGTAGTTGTCCTGCTGCACCTTGCTGGCTTCGATATCCGTCCCCGCGGCTTCTATCTTGGCTTCGATCTCTTTTATCTTCGCGTCCGCGTCGGCTATCTGCTGAGTCAGGTCCGCCTGTGTGTCCGCATAGGACGGGACCGGTCTGTAAACGGTGTTTCCCGTTAAGATGACAGCCGCGCAGCACAGCAGAGAAAGCGCCGCATTGCGCACTATGCGCAGTTTTCTGTTTATCATTATATCACCTTTGATCATACTCTTACATATTTGCCCGTACTTATGATAGTGCCTATCGCTCCGAGCAGCGCTCCGAGAACGCAGTTCGCCGCCAGCAGGTACCATGTGATACTGTCGAACTGTACGATATTTACAAGTCCGAAGATCCTCCATATCGTGATATCGTCCTCGAAGAGCTGGATCAGCGCTTCGTATATCACCTTTGTGAGCGCCCACGAAGCTGCTCCGGCGGCGATCCCGATGAACATACCCTCGATAAAGAACGGCACCTTTACAAAGGAGTTGGTTGCTCCTACGACTTTCATTATATTGATCTCTTTTGCGCGCGCGAAGACGCTGCTTCTGATCGCGTTATAGATGATTATAACGCTGGTAACTACCATTATTACAAGCAATGCGCCCGCTATAACCGCAAGGGTGGCGCGGATATTCACCAGTGCCGACGCGAAGTCATACGGCGCGGTGACTTTCTCCACGCCCTCTATTGTGGCAAACTCCTCCGCTGTATCGCTTATACGGGAGATATCATTCACCGTAACGCGGAAAGTATGCGGCATGGGATTCTGGTCGAGGTATTCAAAAAGCTGTTCCATATCCGGCATTTTGGCTTTCTGGTCTGCCCATGCTTCTTCCTTGGAATAGAATACCACTCCGCCGGACATTGTATTCGGATTATTCGAGATAGCGTCCGATATGTGGCTTAACTCCTCACTCGTTATCTCGCCGCTCACATACACTTCTATCTCATTCTTTTCGGCTATATTCGACAGTACTATATTTATATCCATAGCGACGAGTACTGACAGCCCTATCAGCAGCAGGCTGACAAGCAGCACGCAGAAGCTCGCTATCGACATCATCGCGTTTCTGAAAACCGAACCTACCCCGCGGCGGACGAGGTAGCCGAAGTTGCTCATTCTCATTTAAAAGCTCATTCTCCTTCTTCTATTGCGCCTTCTATCGTTCCGTCGAAAGCTATGCTGCCTTCGCGCAGATTTATGATACGGCCGCCGTAATACTTTACGAGGTCGTGGTTATGCGTTACCATTATTATCGTGGTGCCGCAGTCGTTGATATCCTGGAGCAGCTCCACGATCTCATACGAAAGCTTCGGGTCGATGTTTCCGGTCGGCTCGTCCGCGATTATTATTTTCGGGTCGGAAGCGAAAGCTCTCGCTATAGCGACACGCTGCTGCTCACCGCCCGAAAGCTGTCCCGGGTATGCCTTTGCCTTGTCGTTGAGCTTGACGAGGTTAAGTACATACGGGACTCTTTGTCTTATGTATTTCTTCGATTTATCCGTTGAACGCAGAACAAACGCCACATTTTCATAGACCGTCATAGTCGGTATCAGTCTGAAATCCTGGAATATCATACCGAGAGATCTTCTGAAATATGGCAGTTTGCGGTTTTTCAGCTTTTTAAGATTGTAACCGTTGACAAACACTCTCCCTCCGGTAGGCTGTATCTCGCGGGTAAGCAGCTTCAGCAGGGTACTTTTACCCGCACCGCTGTCCCCGACTATAAATACGAACTCACCGTCATTTATCCGTATATTGACATCGTTCAGCGCGTCAACACCGCCTTTTACGCCGTCGGTGTAGTGTACGTCAACATTCTTTAATTCTACCATTAAAACTATCTCCAGTGCAATAAATGGCGCCTGCGGGCGCAAGTCTGTCTCTTCGCCTGAGACCGGGGGAAACTTTTCTGAAGAAAAGTTTCCCCCGGACCCCCTTCAAAAGACTTTTATATCGCTGCGCTTTTAAACCCGGTATTTTTCTGCCGGCAATAAAGTCTGCGTCTTTATGTTTTTCAGGACACGTACTGCCTCATCGAAGCTGTACCGCAGCCCGATCAGAACTTTACAGGGTCTGCGGAGAGGTACTTCTTGACCATGAGAGCGATCTTGAAGATGATCGCGTGGTCGAATTCACGAAGATCGAGCCCTGTGAGTTTCTTGATCTTGTCAAGTCTGTAAACAAGGGTATTTCTGTGTACGAACAGCTTTCTGGAAGTCTCGGAAACATTGAGGTTGTTCTCGAAAAATCTCTGTATAGTGAACAGAGTCTCATGGTCGAGAGATTCGATAGAGCCTTTCTTGAATACTTCCTTGAGGAATGTTTCGCAGAGTGTGGTGGGAAGATGGTAGATAAGTCTCGCGATACCGAGATTGTCGTAGCTTACTATGTTCTTTTCGGTATCAAATACCTTGCCGACTTCAATAGCTATCTGAGCTTCCTTGAAGGAGCGGGCAAGATCCTTTACACCGATGACCGGTGTTCCTATACCAATATTCACACGGGTGAAGAATTCGGTCTGGAGAGTATCCGCTATCGAACGCGCAAGCTTTTCGAGGTCCTTCACGTCTATGCCGCTCTTGATCTCTTTTACAAGCACTATCTCGCTTTCGGTGATGTTGAATACGAAATCCTTGTTCTTGTCCGGGAAGAGGTTCTGTATAACATCATAAGCGGAAACATCGTTGGACGAAATGATGCTTATAAGGAATACAACGCGGTTGATGTCCGCGTTGAAATGCAGCTCGCGGGATTTGATAGTGATATCGCCCGGAAGAACATTGTCCAGAATGATGTTCTTTACAAAGTTGTTGCGGTCATACTTCTCGTCATAGTACTGCTTTATGCTTGAAAGGGAGATAGCGAGGATAGATGCGTACTTGCCCGCCATTTCGTCCGTCCCCTCGACAAATACCGCATAGTCCGGCTTTACGTGTACGCCGAACGGTTTGTAGGTATAACCGTCGCGGATAAAGATATCATGCGAATCACTGAACTCGATCGAGAAGAAGTCGTTGGAAGTTCCGATCTTCGACAGCTCACTGCAAGCAACTATCGTGGCATTCTCGTCGATAACGCCGATAACTCTGCCGACGGTCTCTCTCATCTGGTGAACTACTCCCTGGAATAATCTGTTTGACATAATACTGCCCTGTCCTTTCTGCGGCTTCAGCCATTTCCGCCGCGGTTTACAACTGACTCTCGCAGTCCCCTGCCTTTGCGGAGGACTATCGCGCTTTTGCCTGCGGCGGTATTTTTCACGTTCCATGCACCTTTTCCGGCGCATAATCATACATACTTATATTTTAATAGAAAATTCAAAAAAAATCAAGTCTTTTCTGTCAAAAATGTAAATTTTTATTATAATTTTTTTTACATATTGCCAAAACCGGGCTTTTGTGGTATAATATACCTTGTATAACCTCGTTATAAGGAGTGATTTTCTATGAACAAGACCTATTATATAACCACACCGATATACTATCCGTCGGGAAATCCCCATATCGGACACTGCTACACAACGGTGGCATGTGATGTTATCGCGCGTTTCAAGAGAATGCAGGGCTATGACGTCATGTTCCTCACCGGAACGGACGAACATGGCGCAAAGATACAGCAGAACGCCGAGAAAAAGGGCATGACCCCGCAGGAATACGTTGACGGCATAGTAGAGAATTTCAAGAAGCTCTGGAGCTTCATGAACATAAGCTATGACCGCTATATCAGAACTACCGACGCCTGCCATATACAGACCGTGCAGAATATTTTCAGGAAGCTGTATGACAAGGGCTACATCTACAAGAGCACATACAAGGGCAAATACTGCGTGCCATGCGAGAGTTTCTGGACAGAAACACAGCTCGTTGACGGCAAGTGTCCGGACTGCGGGCGCGAGGTGATCGAATCGGAAGAGGAAGCATATTTCCTCAGACTCTCGACAATGACCGAAAAAGTCACCGATCTTCTGAAAAATACGGACTATCTCCGTCCGGAAAGCCGTATAAATGAAATGATAAACAATTTCGTAAAAGACGGGCTGGAGGATCTGTGCGTTTCGAGGACCTCCGTCAAGTGGGGTATTCCCGTTCCGTTTGACGAAAAGCACACTGTCTATGTATGGATGGATGCGCTTATAAACTATATCAGCGCTCTCGGATATGAGAACGACACCTATCACGATTTTGACAAGTACTGGCCCGCGGATATGCACATGACCGCAAAAGAGATCGTGCGCTTCCACTCGATAGTATGGCCGGCTATCCTGATGATGCTGGATATCCCGCTCCCGAAGCGCCTGTACGGTCATGGCTGGATAACATTCAGCGGCGCAAAGATGTCCAAATCCCTCGGAAATGTTGTCGATCCGTTTGTACTGGGCGAGAGATACGGCGTTGATGCGGTTCGTTATCAGATACTCCGTGATATGCCGTACGGCTCCGACTCCAACTTCTCCAACGAGATAATGATAGGGCGCATCAACAACGATCTTGCCAATGCCCTCGGAAACCTTGTTTCGAGAACTGTTGCAATGGCTGACAAATACTTCGGCGGTACTCTTCCGACAGACAGAAAGGCTGAACCGATAGATGATGAGCTCATCTCCATGGCAAAAGCTCTGCGCGAACCGGTAGCCGCATATATCGACGAAGCGCAGCATTCCCTTGCGCTCGCAGAGATATTCAAGGTGATCGACCGCGCAAACAAATATATCGACGAGACCGAGCCGTGGGTGCTCGGACGCAGTGAAGACAACAAGGCACGCCTTGCATCGGTGCTGTACAATCTTCTTGAAACTATCAGGATATGCTCCGCCCTCCTTTCGCCGTTCATGCCGGTAACAATGCCAAAGGTATGGGAACAGATAGGGGCAAAGGCTGAAGATGTCACCTACGACAAAACGGCTCTGTTCGGCACGCTTCCCGCAGATGTCACCGTTCACAAGGGTGAGATTCTTTTCCCGAGAATAGACATGGAAAAGGAAGTTGAAGAACTCAACGCAATGCTCGTCCCCGAAAAGAAGATACGTGAGGACGATGATCTCGACAAAGCAGGCACGATCACCATAGATCAGTTCATGGAAGGAAAACTCCGTACCGGTCAGATAACCGCCTGTGAGAAGATAGCCAAGTCGAAGAAGCTCCTGAAAATCCAGGTAGATGACGGCAGACACGGCAGACAGATAGTCTCCGGTATAGCTCAGTATTACAAACCCGAAGATCTTATCGGCAAGAAAATAGTTTTCGTTGCCAACCTCGCTCCCGCAAAACTCTGTGGTGAAGAGAGCCAGGGCATGATCCTCTCTGCCGAGACCGATGACGGCGGAGCAAAAGTCCTCTTCGTAGATGACAGTGTCTCCAACGGCAGCACTGTGCGCTGATTGCGCCTGCGGCGCAGGAGAGCGCCTGCGGCGCGAGAGGGCGCCTGCGGCGCGAGAGGGCGCCTGCGGCGCGAGAACGGGGGAGGGAACCTTTCTGAAGAAAGGTTCCCTCCCCCGGACCCCCTCCTTCCAAAGACTTTTTATACGCGCTGCTTTTAAGGAAGAAAGTAAATACTCCTTTTCTGAGAATAGTAAAACCGGAGAATGGAATGGGTAAAAAGAAAACAAACAGGATATATCTTATAATTTGCGGGATAGCGTTCATTGTAATGGTCATCGTGCTGATGTCCGAGGGCGTGGATAATATACTGAACGCCCTGTCACAGCTGAACCCGCTGTTCCTGCTCATGGCTGTCGGCTGTATGTTGATCTACTGGTTCGGAGAAGCCGCCGGGCTGCACCTCGCCGCTAAAAGCCTTGATGAAAAGACTACCTTCAGAACATCACTGCTGGTCACAATGATCGGTCAGTATTTCAACTGCATAACCCCATTCGCGTCAGGCGGACAGCCTATGCAGATATACACATATTTCAAACGCGGAATGTCACTCGGCTCAGCTATGACCGCCCTGCTCAGCAGATTTATAGTGTATCAGTTCACGCTTACACTGTATTCGGTGGTGTTCCTGATATTCAAACTCTCAATGTTTACCGAAGGTGAACTGAAACCGCTCACATTCCTCGTCATAGCGGGATTCGTTATAAATACAGCCGTGATAGTCCTGCTGTTCATGCTCGCCTTCTTCCGTAAAGCAACGACCAAACTTGCGCATGGCGTGATAGCACTGCTCGGAAAGATAAAACTGATAAAACACCCCGAAGATAAGCGGGAATACATCGATAAGGAACTCGATCAGTATTACGAGAATTTTCTTTTTATAAAAAGCCGCCCCGTTATGGTGCTGAAAATGTTCCTGATAACGGTAGTACAGCTGTTGGTGTATTTCTCAATAACCTATGTCATCTACCGCGGATTCGGAATGGAAGAGACAGATTTCTTCACTATAATCGCCTGTCAGGCGTTCGTGCTTATGATATCGGGATTTGTACCGCTCCCCGGCGCTATGGGAGCCGCGGAAGGCTCATACGCGGCATTCTTCAAAGGTATCTTCGGTGACTATTATACCGGCGTTTCCACTTTTATATGGAGATTCCTTACATTTTATCTGCCGATACTTATAGGCATAATAATCAATCTGCGCATGGCTAAAAGCGGCGTAGATCTCTCAAATGCAGAACAGAACCTTGCAGAAGAAGAAAAGTAAAGAATAAATAATATACAGATAAAACAGCTCACCGTATAACACGGTGAGCTGTTTTGGCATTATTCGGAAAAATACTTTGGAAAAACAGGCGGTCCATCGTCAGATCCCTTTGTAATAGTGAGCGAGTATCTGTTCGGCAGTTTTTCCCGACCTCGCCATTTCATTGGCACCGTACTGCGAAAGCCCCGCCCCGTGACCGTAACCACGGGTGGTGAATGTGAATATCCCGTCGGTACAGGTAACGGTGAACGCCGTGGAGCGAAGTCTGAAAATGCGCCAGATATCCCCGCCGGAGAATGTGTTCTTTCCGATATTAACCGATATAACATATCCGTCCTCATTAGTGCGGAATTCGGTGAACCATTTCGCGGGATCCGCCGGTATCTCGATATCGGGATCATACTGTATCAGCGCCAGCCGCGCTTCCTCAGACCGCATCTCGTTGACACACTCGTAATTGATGAATTCGGTGTCGTGAGGGCTGTCGGCAGCTTTCAGGTAATCTATGGAAATACCCCAGATATACTCCGACGGACAGGTGCGCCCCGCACTCACTGAATGATACACCGCATATATCGGTTCGCCGTCCTTTGTAAGAACATGGGATTTTCCGAACTGCGCGGCAGTCTGTACCTTTTCCCGGAATTTCTCATAGTCCGCACCATATTCCTCCGTGCGCTTTTCGGGAGAATAATACGGCTGGCAGAGCTGCGGATCATCGGAAATGTCCGCACCTTCTGGAAGCTTGCCGCTGTCCCGCAGATCGGTCATGAGACGCATCGCGTATGTGGCAGCGGCAGCAGCCTGCGCTTTCAAAGCTTCAAGCTCGTAGTTTATCGGTATCTGTGCCGCTATGCAGCCCTCGATATATTCCTCCGCGCTGACGGTAACTATACCGCCGGTTCCGTTCATATACACACTGACCGTATCCGGAAACACTGCCGGTGTTTCCTCGGACACAGGGGAAGAAAGCCCCTGCCACCCGCCGCAAAGCATCGGCAGCCCGAAGATCGCCGCCGCAAACATTACCAGAATTATAAGCATGTCCTTCATTTTACCGTTCCTCTTTCCGTATATAAATTATGTTTAATTATATTGACTTTGCGTGAAAAATATACTATAATAGAATGGTATCATCTGAAAGAGGGATTGTAATGAAAACATCAAGCAAGATCATTCCGTTTTTTCTGCTTATCGGCGTAATTGCCTGCGCGGTTCTCCGCTTTTTCCAGTATGTCAGCATCATGGATTATCAGACAGGATTTTTCACAAAGAACGGCGAAGGAGCGGGAATACTCATATACATTCTTATGGCGGTCATCGCCGTTATCTATACGGTACTTCTTATCATAGGCAATAAAAAGGGCGAAGCCGCTTACCGCGTATCTACCGACGGCATGGGCAGCCACGCGACCCAGGTGCTGGGCGCGGCGGAGATAGTAAGCGCATTCCTTGTTGCGTGGGGAGTGATAACAGCGGGCGAAGCTCCGGTATTCAGGATCATCAGCGCGGGCGGGATCGCACTCATACTTCTCATAACCGGTTTCATACAGCTTCGGAATATTGTTCCCCCCACTATCACCGGTCATCTGAAGATCCTTTCCGCAGCGCTCATATTCCCGCTCATCGCAGAACTCTATGAGAACGACCTCGTTATGATACGGCGTTCGGATAAGCTGATCGTCATTCTGTGTTATGTGTTCATCGGCGCATTCCTTGCGTCCTCCGCAAGAGCATTCTCCCGCCTTGAAACGATCAATTCAAGAATGAGAGAACTTATAACCGCGGGTATGGCATTTATTCTCTGTTCTACCCACACTCTGCCGAAACTGATCGCCTACGCCTTCGGCGGAGCATCGACAGCCGGTATGTCCGCGATAGACACCGTTGCGGCGGCGGGTATGATACTTTCGGGAACATTCATCGGTGTACTATTCTTCACAGAAAAAAAGAAAGAGATCGTTCCGGTCGTTTATGACGAAGAGACCGACAGGAAAAAGGAAAAATAAAGACAGCATATCCGTTCTTTTTCTTCACATAATATCACCGAAAGGAATGATATTATGCAGAACAGCGAGAAGCCGCAGATCCCCCTCGGGCTGGGTTACGCCCTCGCCGAGAATACAGCGGCTCTGAAGTACTTTGCCGAGCTTTCCTCGGAAAGACAGCGCCAGATCATAGACCGGACCGGAAGCATCGGTTCCCGCACAGAGATGCGCAATTTCGTACGAAATATGACAGGCATGAGTACTATAAAATAACAAAAACCGCTCTCTTTTCAGAGAGCGGTTATTCGTTTATCTGAAAGTCCGATTACTTTCTCTTCTTAGCTACTACAAGTGCGCCTGCTGCTACAACTGCAATACCTGCAACTGCTGCTACATCCGCGATACCTGTATCGGGGGAACCCTTGGAAGATGTAACTGCTGCGGTTGTATCACCTGCTGTTGCTGCGGGTGCAGCATCTGCGGGAGCTGCATCTGCGGGAGCTGCATCTGCTGCTGCGTCAACAGCGGCTGCGGCACCGGCTGCGATAGTGATATTGCCCTGACCGTCAAAGCTTGCCATAAGGTTGCCCGACTTGTCGAATGTTTCCATGCCGACAACTTCAATTTCGGACATATCCTGACCCCATTCCTGGATACCGATCTGTACATAGCCGCTGGGATCGCTGAGAGCTTCGGGATATACACAGTTATCGTCTGTTATATTGAGAGTTGCCTTGTATGTGTAATTGCCGAGAGTTTCGAGAATAACAGGCTGAGTTGCGTCCTGTGTCTCAAGTTCAAGTTCTTCGTCTATAACTCCCCAGTAGTTGCTGGATACCCAGTTGTGGTCTGCGGGGCATACGGATACCGGTCCGCAGGAAACGTAGAGAGCACCGCCTGTCGCACCTTCAAACCAATCGGGATCAGCTGCCTTGATAGTTACGGAGTAGGAACCGAGCTGAGACCAGTCGATACCGTAATCAACGTTCATTTCGGGGCAGAATACTCTTACCATCCAGTTGCCTGTACCGAAATCACAGCCGTTAGCAGCGTTATCCGGAACTACGAGAGCCGCGCCTGCAGAAACTGACAGAGCTGCCGCTGCCATTACAGATGCAGAAACAGCTGCTATTTTCTTAAAATTCATAATAATAATCCTCCTTAATTTCCGCGCAAATGAAAATCATTATACGCCTGTTATCATTTATTATAGCGCCATTCAAACGGTTTGTCAATATTTTTTTTCACATTTCGCAAAAATTGGCATTATTTTGCAAAAATAAAACGGAGCCGGTCGCCCGACTCCGCAATATTACTGTGTGAGCAGAGAACTTACTTTCTCTTCTTAGCTACTACAAGTGCGCCTGCTGCTACAACTGCGATACCTGCAACTGCTGCTACATCTGCGATACCTGTATCGGGGGAACCCTTGGAAGATGTAACTGCTGCGGTTGTGTCACCTGCTGTTGCTGCGGGTGCTTCAGCTGTTGTTGTAACTGTCTCTTCTGCTGCAGCGGGAGCTTCTTCAACTGCTGCCGCAACGTCTGCTGCGGGAGCTTCTTCAACTGCTGCTGCGCCTACGGGAGCGAGTGAGCAGTTACCGTTTGCGTCCCACGCGATGATTGCATTTCCGGAAGCGTCCTTGACTGTCATGGAGTCAACTCTCATTGCGTACCATGTAACACCGGACCAGTCCTGAATAGCGATCTGTACGAGCTGTGCGTTGTCAACTACGGAGTTATCCTCATCAACAGGGCAAACTGCCTTGTATGTATAGTCGCCGACCTTTTCGAGAATGATATCTCTTGTGTCATCAACGGTTGCGATCTCAAGCTCCTCATCGTTAACGCCCCAGAATGCCTTTGCGTTCCAGTTATGTGTCACGTTGCCGTCAGCCTGGCTGGATACAACGATAGCGCCGCCGAAGCTGCCGTCCCAGTCGTCACGCGAGTAGTTGGGATCCTTATCGTCAACAACGAAGATAACCTCTACTGTTGCTGCCTTGGAAAAATCCACACCGTAGTCGATAACATCCTTGGAAGAAGCGTCACGCTCGCCGTTGGAGTAAGCGATAGGCATCCACGCGTTGTCTCCGCTTGTGAAGATATCAAGACCGTTAGCGCCCTTGATATTGTCAACTACGATGAGTTCGGCACCTGCCACTGCTGCGGAAGCTGTTGCAGCGATAGCTGCGGCTGCGATGCCTGCGAAAGCTTTTCTGAATTTCATAGTATTTTATCCTCCTTAAAATGGGCATACTTCATGCCCTGTCACACTATATTATATAATAATGTTTTTCCATAATCAATTAGCATTTTGCACAAATTTATTAAATTTTGCGATGTTTCGGAGGCATTATGCCGTTTTTTGTCATTCTTATTTCCAGCCGGACTCAGTTGCGTAGCTGTATGTTATTTCCTTATCGGAGGCGGGGGTTATGCCCTTTGCGATAAAAAGCTCCTCGGTGGTGACGAACTCGAATCCCTGCTCCAGCATCATGGGGACTGCCTGCCGTACAGCCTCGGCGGTATTCTCATTGCCTGCCGCGTCATGCATCAGTATGATGCAGCCTTCGGGGCATTTTTCAGTAAGGAAGCGCACTCTTTTTTCGACGCTCACTTTGTCGTCCCAGTCATTGCAGCCTATACCCGCAATAAACGGCAGGTCTATGGAATCGTACATCACAGAGTTCACCGCTATGTACGGCGGGCGGAAGAATTTCGGATATTCTCCGACATACTTGTATATAAGTTCCGCCGTCCTGTCCATTTCGTCCTTTATGTCCCCGGCGGACATCTGATCCATGTAGCTGTGTGTGAAGCTGTGGCTGTTGATCTCGCAGCCGAGGGAATGAGCCCGCTGCATTGCCTTCGCGCTCTCCGGGGAAATGTTCTGTCCTATAACATAGAAGGATACCCTGATCCCGTATTCCTCAACGACATCGAGTATCTCATTCGTCACTCCGGTATTCGGTCCGTCATCAAATGTGAGCGCTATGACCTTCTTGCCCGCAAGCTCCTCTGCCGTTCTCACAGTATTCTCTCCCTTCGGATATTCTTCCGCAGTTTCATCAGTAACGGAACCCGTCTCGTATTCCGTTTCCGGAACCGTTGTCTGTATTATTTTCTCCGTCATCACCGCGGTCTCTGCCTGCGCTGCGGCGGACTGTACCGGAGCATTCCCCGCTCCGCATCCTGCCGTAATAAATGCCGCGGCAGCAAGCACCGCGGCTGTAAATAACCTTTTTATTCTCATTCGCCGTTTTCTCCGTTCAATTCGTCGATCAGCCGTTCCTTCAGCGAGGAATAGTAAAGCGGGAACAGCGCGTCCGCACAGCCGAGCAGGAACATATTCCGGTTGTTTATCGCGGCTATCTCATGCCCGTATGTATATACCCATGTGCGGAACCACTCCGTGTCGTACTGCGGCTCCGGCTTTTTTGTCCTTGCGAGCCACGCGGAAGATTTATAGCTGAGTGAAACTATATTGTCGGGATTTGCAAAGCCGTATTCTCCCAGCATCTCATATACAGCACGTATCTGTCCGTCCTTTACAGAGCTGTTGTCGGCATCACGCCGCGCGAACGGGAGCCGCACCGCGAAGCTGTACCTGATAATATCGAGCACTTCACCGAAGCTCTCCTCAGCCATTTCCCCGATATTTCCGTGCTCCAGCGACAAGCCGAGATTACGGAAACATTCGGTGTCCGTTATGTCTCTGAGCCCTATCTTGAACAGATCCTTTATGTTGATGTTGTAAAAATCCTCATCGGCTACAAGATAGCAGTATTTGAGTGCAAGGAACAGAGTCTCCGACGCGCCGTCTATAAGATCAACAAGTCTCTGTTCTATATCCTCATCGTTCAATCTGTTGTCCTCCGTATCATATACCGTATGTCAGTTTTTCATAATCCGGTACCGGCATGGGTCTCGCAAAGAAGAACCCCTGTGCCATATTGCACCCGAGCTTTGTGAGCAGGAGCGCCTGTTCCTTCGTCTCGATGCCTTCACATATAGTACGTATCTCAAGAGCTGCCGCCAGCGATACCACACAGCCGATTATGATGCTTGCGCTCTCATGCTCGTCGGCATTCTCTGTAAGGAACGAACGGTCTATCTTCAGCACATCGACCGGCAGATCCTTGAGCATATTCAGAGAAGAATATCCGGTGCCGAAATCGTCTATCGAAACATGGAATCCCTTGCTCTTTATTTCCCTGAAAATGTCGCAGAGAATATCCATATCTTCATAAGCCGCGCTCTCGGTTATCTCGATCTCGAAGTAGCGGGTATCGACCTCATACTTCTCGCACATTGCCGCAAGCTCATCGACAAATCCCGGGTGATGGATATGTGTTCTGGACATATTCACCGAAATGACTTTAGGCTCATAGCCCAGCATCACGTACTTTTTCTGGAGTTTGCATACTTCCTCGAAAATGTAGTAGTCTATCTTGTTTACGAAGCCGTTTTTCTCAAACAGCGGTATGAATTCACCGGGCGGTATGAGCTTTCCGTCATGCTGCCAGCGCACCAGCGCCTCGGCGCCCACGACACGGTTGTCGTCGCCCAGCCCGAACTTCGGCTGGAGGTAAACCAGAAATTCTCCCAGCGCGAGCGCGTCTTCCATGATATCCTCGATACGCTTTTCGCGGCGTATCTTCTGAAGCATTGAGGTATCAAAGAACGCGTATCTGCTCTGCTTCCTGCCCTTTGTTGACTCTCTTGCCATATCCGCTCTGTCGGCGGCGACGCGGGAACGTATCGACGGCTCATCGATCTTGTATATGCCCACGGAAATCGTGAGCCTTACTTCCGTTATCTGATAGTAAACGTCCGAGATGATGCGCTCGGCGAGGTCGATAAGTTCCTCGTTCTCGGAAAATTCCGCAAGTATGTAGAACAGATCGCCTGTGCTGCGGGCAAAGAATTCTCCCCCGCGCAGATTCATCTTTATTATATCGGACAGCTTCTTGATTATCTCATTTCCGCCCTCGAACCCGAACATATCGTTGACCGCCTTGAACCTGTCAACATCAAGGGACAGAAGCGCGTGTCCGGTGGCGGTATCCTTCATAGCCGACACGAACCGCTCTCTGAAACGCGCTATCGTCTCATGCCCCGTGATACCGTCAACGTATGTTGCACGCAGAGTCTCATCGACAGCTTCGCTTATTTCCTCGGAAATCCGGCGCATACGCAAGGCTATCATCAGCGAACATACGATCACCAGCAGTGCCATTACGCTTATGGAAGCAATAGTGAATATTATCAGCTTGTCGAAAACGGACATTACCTGCTTGCTCGGTAAAAGAGAAACGAAAGTCCAGTCTCTTCCCTGCAGCGGGGCAAAGCCGGCAAAAAAATCCTCTCCGTTCAGCGTTATGCGTTTTAAAGTCGTCCCACCCACGCTGTTCAGAGCATAGGATATCTCATTCGCGACCGCATCATTTCCCCGCAGCATGGACAGCAGGTTGCTTCCGTATCTCATTCCCGCCGCATTGTCAGCGGAGGATTCATACAGCACCATTCCCGACGCGTCAAGTATAAAGAAGCAGCTTGTATCCCCGGTGATATCCACGAGATTGAGATCGGTGAGTTTCAGCGGCACCACGTCCGCGGAAAGAACACCCTTGATATCGCCGTTCCTGTCTCTTACGGTAACGGAATACATATCCACAAGATGCCCGTCGAAATCACAGTTCGTGTGCGCGTAAAGCGTATCCGTACCCGCAAGCCCGTCTCTGATAAATCCGCGTGCCGAGGTATTGGAAGACTTTCCGCTGCTGCTTACGGTGATACCGTCGGTACGGGTAAATCCGATATGCCGGAAACCGGTATTCATCGCCAGCTGCTTGCATATATCAAGGACAGCCGCCTTATCCTTGGGGTCGATATTTTCAAACTCCGAGACGGTGCTGCGCAGTATCTTCATATTGGAGTCAAAATACGCACCGGCTGTATTGGCATTGCCCATGGTGGCACTGAGCACGCGCGTCTCCGCGTAACCGGTCACAAGCCCGGAAACAGACGGAATAAATATCATCAGCACGATAGCCGCCGTTATGGCGACGAATGCAAAAATGCCGACAAAGAGGTACTCTGCCGAAGTAAGGCTGTCCTTTATCTTCCCTATTTTCTTTTCCATGAGCTCACCACCTTTCCCGTCCCACTGACAAAATACGGCACCGCGCAAAGATCTGGTCGCACGGTGCCGGGATTTTACTGCAACTGCCCTGATATCTTTTCGGAAAGCTCCGCAAACGGCTGTATGAACCACTCACCCTCCGCGTGCTTTATCATTATGGTATCTTCTTCGGCGATGCCGAGTTTTTCCATATTTATCGAAAAGTCGGTAATAAGGTAGAATTTCCAGTTATAAACATCTCTCTGCAGGGCTATCATCTCGCGGAGACGTTCATACGTGCAGTTCTTGCTGGCATTGTCGCGTCCGAAAACCATTATTGTGAGTATTACTCTTGAGGGGCGCTCCTCCTCGGGAGTAGCGCTGAGTCTGATGCCCACATCATCTATGAGCTTTGAGGTCTTGTCGAGCATCGAGCAGGCACCGCCCGCCTTGGATCCGACACAGAGCTTCGGAAGCCTGATCTTGTTTATGGGCGTATTCTCTATTCTGATCTCCTCACCGTCATTAAACGAGATCGCGGATACACGGATATCTTTCTTCGTTTTTGTGACATCTGCCACAAAGCTTTTCAGAGCTTTCAGCGCTTCATCGGCATGACCCGGGGTAGCAAGCGCGTAATCAAAAGCAAAAAGCAGAAGTTTGAGATCGTCTTTCATGAGGCAGTTCCTCCGTTCCCGAATTTATCATTTGATTATCCGGCAGGCAGCGTTTGCTTGGCTTACCGGACAATATATTTTACAATGGACACATTAAATGGACACATTAATTATATTCATGTTTATTATATCATTTCAACGCAAAAAAATCAATAGGTTTCTTAAAATTTTTACCAATATTTTTATTATCCGGAAGTTATTTTTTTAGTATTTTTACAACTTGTTATTACATTATACATTCACAGAAAAACGTCAGCAGCTTTTCCGCACAAAAAAGTCCCCGTACGCTTGCACATACGGGGCGAAAAAATAAAGGAGATAAGTTATGAAAAAAATGAAATGATGCAAAATAATAGAAGTAAAACGTGATGATTTATTCATCTTCTATATTATATCACTGTGCCGCATTGTTTGCAATAGT
>CAMVGH010000043.1 GCA_947166945.1 uncultured Clostridia bacterium | reverse complement strand
AGCGGGGGCAGGAACTACACCTGTGCAGAGAAAAAAGTATCATAAAATAACAAAGTAAGCCTGTCAATTCAGAACTGAATTGACAGGCTCTTTTACTCTGTATTATCTCTTTACTGTTTTATTTGTACTCAGTAACTAATCTGCAAGGCGAAGCGGTTTGTTTAGGGGATCCAGCACCCTTTTTAAAGGGGGCTGGCCGCCGGAGGCACTTGAGCGCAGCGACCTCTCTCCCCCTGCCCGCCGGAGGCACTCAGTATGTCAGGACGATCTCCTCGCCGGCGAGGTACTTGTCGATATTGGAGAAGAGCTGTGTGACGTACATCTGGCGAGTCTTGAAGAGATTGCCGCCGTTCAGCTCAATGATGACCTTGCGGTCTGTGTTGGAAGAGTAGAAGCGCACAACGTCCTTGCCGTTCATTCCCTCGTTGGGGTCGAGATAAGTGTAGGTTATCTCGCCGAGAAGTTCACCCTTGTCCTCATCGAAATAGAGATCTTCACCCGAAGCGGAGATGAAGTACTGGTAAAGGTTCTTGGCAGCGCTTTCATCGGTGGGCTCGCCGTTGAGGGTGAATTTGTGGATATCCTCTCCGCCCTCTTCCTGCGCCTTTATGGTTTCGATCCCGATATCTACGTCTCTGCCGGTGGGATCGGTGTAGCGAACAGACTTCAGAGAATATATATAGGGCATAAGGAACAGATTGGAAATGAGCGTTTCCGGCTTAATGGTCATGACTTCGAGATCACTTGCATTGAACCGGTAGAGAATGTCGGGATTGTCTCCCGAAACTCCGTAGAACGATGTCAGCGTTTTTGTGACATTGCCGTCCGCGTCTTTCTGCTCTTCCGAAGCCGCTTTCCCCAGTGTGAGGGAGTATGTGCGGTAATTTGTCTCGATAGTTACCGTGCAGTTGGGGTTGTCAAGCCCTACGATCCCGCGGACATCATCATTTATCCCGACACGCGCACATTCCGCTGCCGTAAGTCCGAACAGACTGTACAGGAATGTGGGGGCGTTGGTGAGATCCATATACGCATAGTAGGGACTTGTGAGACGGTACGCATAGACCTGTATCTTGTCCTCGTCGTCGGAAGCAGGTATCATCTCAATAACTATCGGCTCTTCGAGGTCTATGCGGTCAATAGTCATTTTCAGTATCTCTTCGCTCGATGTGTCGTAATTCGGTATCGCGGTAAGATCAACAAAGCTGTATTTGTTCCCGAGGAAACAGTCTGTGCGGCTCTTATAGCAGGTATAGACCGATTTTCCGTCCGCGGTCATGTAGCTGGAGGTGGAAGAGTTGGGAACAGGATCACCGATCTTAAATGAGAATACCGTACCGTCGGCAAGAGTGGTCTCCACAGTCGCCTGCGGTTCGGACAGCCCGTACTTTTCAAGCTGTGAGCTGTCGGGAACTTCCTCGACAAATTCCTTTGCCTCGACGAATGCCCCGTATCCTGCCGCCGCCGAAAGGCTTGCGGTATTGAGGGGCGCGGTACCGGTGCCGTCCACCGACCATATTATATCGCCGTTCTCGTCCTTGTCCGCTGTGGGGAGTATCGAGAATGTATCTGTACTGTTGACGACTCTGATGCTCGCTATCTCGCTTTCGTCATGGTCGAAAAGCACAAGCTCGCTGTTCTCTGCCGTGTCTGCGGTGATATCGGCGCTGTCGGTGTCTGCGGCGTCCGTTTCCTTTGCCGGAGCCGTGAGGAGCAGTATCGCCGTTACCGCCCCCAGTACCGCAAGCCCTATCAGCGACCATATCAGTATCTGTTTGTTCTTGCTCATATTGCTTATCTCCGTTTTTATATCAGAGTCTGCGGCGCTTTGCCCATACGATTATGCCGGCAGCGATCATTACGAGCGGTATAGCCACCGCGAATATGATCCCGATAGTGACCTGCACTTCGGTGCTGAGCTGGTAGGTCTCAGCCTTGAATGACTTTTCAACTATGCGGATATCGGAGTTGTCGGTGTCGGAATTGGCATCGAACAGTGACAACGCAACTTCGCCGTTGCTGTAGTTGGAAGCTGAGGTAAAGTTCTGGTTGAACAGCAGGTCGCTGCCGCAGACTATCACCTTGCTGAACACGGGGTCGGTACCCTCGAAGCGCACCTTTGAGGATTCCACCATAACATCGTAGCCCTTCGCTTCCTCCTGTTCGGGAGACCAGCTCTCGTCGGCAGTGAACGGGAACAGTTTGCACTGCTCTCCGTAAGCGCTTGCTATGACGGTATTCTTTATATTTCCCTGCTCATCGAACAGCTTTGTTACGGGACGCACATAATAGCCGACGAAACTCGAACCGTCAGCGAGCTTCATATTCTCATAATATGAAGTGTCGGTCTTGATATCGAGGTCCTGCATGAGGGCGATAGTAAGTCCGGTGTAGTAGGAATGGGCTGCGTCCTCCTGTATGATATATCCTTTCTCTACCGAAAGTCCCCATTCCGCGAGGTATTCATCGAGGTTGGGAGTATCCGCGGCATCGGGTGTGGCGAGGTATATGAGATCTCTGCCGTACTGTCCGCCGTTGGAGAGCCACTCGTCGATCTTGGTCAGGGAGTCAAGGCTGTAATCATCACGCGGACCGCATATCACGCAGATATCCGTGTCTGCGGAAATCGACTGTATCTTGTCTATCTCGGCGGTCTCGACGACATACGCGTTATCGGTGAGTATCTTTTCAAGAACGGAGGTATCGGATTCGTTATATCCCGTGAGGAAGGTAACGACGGTGGGATTTTCCTTTGACACGGACATCATCGCGGAAACGAGCTGTTCCTCGGCATTGCTGGAGTAGTCGGTGACTGTATAGCCGCCGTAGTTGACGTACATTGACGCTTCGCTGTAGGAATAGGTCTTGCCGTCGCTGAGTGTGAAACGCAGGAAGTCGTTGATCGTAAGTATGCGGTATCTGCTTGTCTTGCCGCTCTTTACGATGATCTGGTAATTGGAGAGTGTCTCCACATAATCCTTGGAGAAATCGGGGTCTGTAAGCAGATTTACATATTTTACGCTGATCTTCGGATTGAGCGTCTCCATTTTGTCGAGATACGCAACTATCTGCTCATAGAGAGTTTCGTCCGAATTGCGCAGGTTATCCTTTTCGGCGGTGACATAGAGTGTTATCTCGTCATTGACGCCCTTTACATAGTTTTCGGTATCTTCGCTGAGGGTGAATACCTTATTTGTGGTGAGGTCGGCTTCGACATTGAATCTGTCGAGGACGAGGTTGAGAATGACATTCACCAGCACTACCGCGGCGATACAGATAACAGTAAATATAACGGAAAGGGAGCCGTATTTGAATTTCCTGCTTCGGAACGGATTTTTCCGGTTTTTTTTCGGTTTTTCGGGCTTTTCCGGCTTTTTCTCTTCTGCCGGAGCCGATGTTTCCTCTGTTGCTATATCTTCGGTTTCTTCGGTCTTTATCTCTTCATTTTCAGCCATAGAAATAATAACTCCTTGCTGTGATTAATATATGGTGTGGGAGGGTGAGGCGCTCACGCCCATCTGCGGCGTTCAAGCACTCTAACGGTGAGGAACAGGAAAATGAACGCTGCGCTGAGGAAGAAGATCACACCGTTGAGAGAGAATATGCCGGTAGTGAACTCGTGGTATCTGTCAAATACCGAGAGGGTCTTCAGCACATCGGCAATGATCTTTACCGGTATGACCGACGCTATCAGATTGATAAGGGCGAGCGCCGCATTCAGCGCTATGGAGCCTATGGCTGCCACCATCTGGCTCTCGGTAAGGGAGGACACGAACAGTCCCGCGGATACGAATACCGCGCCTATAAGTGCGAGAGCGACGAAATTTCCGAAGATCACCGCCCAGTTGACAGCTGCCACAAAGCTCAGCACCACGCCGTAGATCAGCATTACGAGGTCGCCTATCATAAATACCGCGTAAGCCGAGAGGAATTTCCCCATAACGAGCCGCATAAGCCCTACGGGGGCAGTCAGCAGGAGCTGATCCGTGCGCTGCTTGTTCTCGTCCGCCATAAGGCGCATGGTGAGAACGGGGACGAAGATCATATAAACATAGAACATTCCGAGGAAAACATAGGATACGTCGGTATTGCCCACGCTCAGGGTAAAGAACCAGAAGAACGCACCCGAGAACAGGAATGACACGGCTATGAAAACATAGCCGATAGGGGATTTGAAGTACGCGGAAAGTTCGCGTCTGAGTATTGCGGTCACTTCTGCTCACCTGCCTTTCCGAGTGTATCGAGCTTATCCTCGATCTTTTCCGCGCCGCCGTACTCGTCGCCGGTGGTGAGTTTGAGGAACACTTCCTCAAGCGAAAGCTCACTGGATCTCATAAGGAGGATAGGGTAGCTGCGGGCGGCAAGTTTTTTGAAGATATCGCGGCGCACATCTGCGCCTTCTTTTGCCTCGATGTGGTATTCCCACACCTTGTCGTCTATCTGTCTGCCGACGAAAACGCGCTCAACATCACTTATGGAAGATATGAGCTTTTTGATCTCGTCGCTGCTGCCCTCGATGTGCATTATCAGCTTATGGTCGGCGGAAAGATTGCGGGCGAGGGTATCTGCGTTGCCGTTGGCAACGATGCTGCCCTTATTGATGACAACTATCCTGTCGCACACCGCCTGCACTTCGGGGAGGATATGGGAGGACAGGATCACGGTATGGTTCTTGCCGAGCCGCTTGATGAGCGTGCGTATCTCGATTATCTGCTTCGGGTCAAGTCCGACCGTCGGCTCGTCGAGTATAAGCACCTTCGGGTTGCCCACAAGAGCCTGTGCAAAGCCGACACGCTGCTTGTAGCCCTTGGAGAGGTTCTTTATGAGACGTCCCCGGACATCGCCCAGCTTTACGATCTCGCATATCTCGTTCAGGTGTGACTTTTTCGGGAGCCTGCACTTTTTCAGGCTGTACACGAAGTTCAGGTATTCGTTCACCGTCATATCGTAGTACAGCGGAGGCTGCTCCGGCAGATACCCTATAAAGCTCTTTGCTTTTATGGGATCTTCGAGTATATCCACCCCGTTTATGAAGGCTTGTCCCTCATTCGAGGAGATGTACCCCGTTAATATATTCATTGTCGTGGATTTTCCCGCGCCGTTCGGACCGAGAAATCCCAGTACCTGCCCGTCTTCGGCAGTAAATGATATGTTGTTCACGGCCTTCTTCGGACCGTAGCTCTTCGTCAGATTTCTGACTTCGATCATATATCAGAGCCTCCTTTTTGGCGCCTGTGGCGCAAGTCTTGGGGGAAAACTTTTTGAAAAAAGTTTTCCCCCAAACCCCTTTTCAAAAACTTTTAAACGCGCTGCTGTTAAGTTCAAGAGATTTCTGCTTCTTATGTTACTATATTTAAGTGTAAATTGTATGAAAATATTATGAAAGTGCTCCAATACGTCCGGAAAACAGCTCCTCGGCATATCTTTTGTCGGAAATGAGCTGATCGCGCAATTCGTCAAGACCGGAAAACTTTTTCTCGGGGCGTATGAATCTGTGGAGCTTTACCGTGACCGGCTTTCCGTACAGGTCGCCCTCGTACCCGATCAGATGTGTTTCCATTATCTCCGAGCCGTCGCTGTCCACCGTGGGCTTGATGCCGATATCCGTGATAGCGGGGTATTCCCTCGTCTCGCCGGGGATATCCGCAAGGCTTGCGTAAACGCCGTGTTTCGGGTGTACCATGAAATCGGGGATCACCTGATTAACGGTGGGAAAGCCCATTGTCCTGCCGAGCCGCCTGCCATGCAGAACGGGCAGGGTGAAAGAATAATGCCGCCCCAGAAGTTTCGCGGCGGTATAAACATCGCCGTCCCGTATAAGCTCCCGTATATGCGAAGAGCTTACCGGCACGCCGTCAATGCACACCGGCGGGACTATACCGTATTCCATGCCGCGTTCTTCACATAGCTTCCGGAGCAGTGCCGCGTCTCCGGCGCCGTCTTTTCCGAAACGGAAATCCTCGCCGCATGACACGAATACCGCGTGCATTTTTCCGATTATTATATCTTCAAAAAATTTTTGGGGAGACATATCCCGTATTTTGTCAAAATCCGAGGGGAAGATGATCTGCGCGCCGCAAGCGAGCAGAGCTGCCCGCTTGTCCGCACGGGTGAGCAGGCTCATATCACGCCGTCCGCCGAATTTCGGCAGGGCAGGCTGTCCCTCGAACGTGAATGCTGCCGGAGTTACCCCGAGCCGTATGCCCGCGTCGCAGGCTGCGCGCAGAACGGCTCTGTGACCCATGTGAACGCCGTCAAAAAATCCGAGTGCCGCTGCTGTCTTTTCAGTGTTTTCCATTACAGTCTGACACCTTTCAGCCCTTCAAGCGGTTTCAGATTGCCGTGTCCCTCGTCACCGTCGTCCTTTTTTTCTTCTCCCGTCTTTTTCGGCATAGTATAGAAACGCTGGATTATGTCAAGCGAGTCATCTTCGCCGCGTTTTCCTATCGCGATCACATCTTCGTTCCAGCCTATTATGCGGAACGGCCCCTCGTCGCGGTCAAGATTTACCCGCCGGATATCCAGAACCACACCGTTTTTCAGCATATTTGTCTGTTTTTCGGTGAGCCTTGCGGCGGGCAGAGCGTTGAACACGATATCCAGCGGCATCAGAAGCTTCTCCACCGCGTCCTTGCCGCCCGCTTCGGCAGCCTCCTGCACTTCGGACAGTCTGTAGCAGTCACGCAGGGTGAAATTCCCCGAACGCGTCCGGATAAGTCCCGTCATTATCGCGCCGGTGCCGACTTCCTCGCCCATATCGTGAATGAGCGTGCGGATATATGTCCCCTTTGAACAAGACACCAGCATAGTAGCGGTATTGTCCTCAAATTTTTCAAATTCGAGACTGAATATCTTGACAGCACGGGGTTCCCGGTCTATTTCTATGCCCTTTCTCGCAAGCTCATAGAGTCTCTGACCATCTACCTGCACCGCGCTGTACATAGGCGGCGTCTGCATCAGATCGCCGGTGAACTTGCTTTTGAGCATATACTGCATATTTGCCGAGACCGGCGTATCATTGGTTGACAGCACCTTGCCGGTAAAATCCTGTGTGTCTGTGGTAACGCCGAACCGCAGTTCCGCGCGGTATTCCTTTGTATTGTCCGGGCAGTAGTCCACAGCTTTTGTGGCATTTCCCACAAAAATGGGAAGGACTCCCTCCGCCATAGGATCGAGAGTCCCGCCGTGACCTATTTTCTTGGTTCCGCAGAACCGCCTCATGATCGCTACAATGTCGAATGAGGTATAACCCTTTTCCTTATATATACAGATAACGCCGTTCATTCAAGCACCTTTCCGATCTCTCCGATGAGCAGTTTTTTCGCTTCTTCGAGGCTCATATTATTGAACGAGCAGCCTGCGGCTTTCTTATGTCCGCCGCCGCCGAAAACAGAGCATACAGCCTGCACATCGACTGAATTATTGGAACGCAGCGATGCTTTCCAGCCCGTTCCGCGCTGTTTGAACACAATGCCTACTTCCACGCCCTCTATCATTCTTGGTATGCCTGAGACGCCGTTGCCGTCCTCTATATCGACTTTCTGCATCTGCTCGGTCGTAAGGGACACCACAGCGCACCTGCCGCCGCAGTAGAATTCCATTTCCCGGTATATCTGCTCTTCCAGTTCTATTCTTGCCTTTGTCTTCATATCGAAGAAGATATAATTGAGGTGGGCAAAATCGAAATCATATTCCAGCAGTTCCGCGGTTATGCGGTGAGTTTCGGGGGTGACGCAGGAATACCTGAAGCACCCCGAATCGGTGGAAATACCGACATAAAGGCACGCCGCGATCTCATTGGTGATCGTGACGCCCAGTTCTTTTATGGTCTTATATACGCTCTGGCAGGCTGCCGCCGCGTAGGGTTCGCAGTATATGAGCTTTGCGAAATCCACATGGGAAACATGGTGATCTATTGCGAGGTCGATCATATCGCCGTATTTTTCGTTATTGCTTCCCAGCAGCTTTCTGTCCGCCACATCGACGGTGATATAGGTCTTCGGCTCGAAATCCTCCTGTTCCGGAAGAGCTTTTCTCATAAAGGCAAAACGATCCGAAATGGTGTCCGCGCAGATGTTCTTTGCCTTTTTTCCCATTAAACGCAGCGCCGCGCACAGTGCAAAGGCACACCCGAGGGTATCACCGTCGGGGTTCGCGTGGGAAATTATGAGGAAATCGTCGTGTGTTCTCAGGAAATCAGCGGTTTCCCGAAGTCCTATCCTTTCAGACATATCCTACTCGCCTTTCTGTTCTGTCTCGCCGTCTCCCGCAGGCTCCGGCAGCGAATCCAGTATCCTGCTTATCTTCTCATAGTATTCCTGCGAATTGTCCGGCAGGAATATCAGCCGCGGCATCTTGCGCATCTTTATCCGGGCGTTGATCTTTCTCACAAGAAATCCCGCCGCCTTTTCCAGCGCCTTTACCGCGTCATTGGTCTTGCGCTCGTCTCCGAGCACAGAAACGTATATCTTGCAGTAAGAGAGGTCGCTCGTTATCTCTACTGCCGATATCGAAACGATCTCCCCGCTTACGTGCTTGTCTTTTATCTCCGGCAGTGCCGCCGATATCTCGCGCTTGACGTCCTCCGTTAACCTGCCCAGATTGTGATTAGCCATAACTGCTCCTTGTTCAGTAGTCGTTTGCCTGAGTATATGCTTCGTCCGTGGTCTGCGCCGCCGGAGGCACCCGAGCGCAGCGACCTCTCATCAGTCTCTGTATTCTTCAACAGTGAAGGCTTCAAAGATATCGCCTTCCTTGATATCTGTGTACTTTTCGAGAGAGATACCGCACTCATAACCTTCCGCTACTTCCTTGACATCGTCCTTGAAGCGGCGGAGCCCCGCGATCTTGTCGTCGGCAATAACTATGCCGTCACGCACTATGCGTATGCTGCACTTTCTGTCCACCTTGCCGGAGAGCACATAGCAGCCGGCAACCACGCCCACGCCTGTGATCTTATATACCTGACGCACTTCAATGCGCGCACAGTCGGTCTCGCGGAACTTCGGAGCCTGCATACCCTTGATAGCGGCTTCTATTTCCTCTATGGCATCATAGATTATTCTGTAAAGCCTGATATCAACGCCGTCACGCTTCGCACTCTCGGCAGCGTCGGGGTGAGGTCTTACGTTGAAGCCTACGATTATTGCGTTGGAGGCGTTCGCAAGCATTACGTCGCTTTCGCTGATAGCGCCTACGCCGCCGTGGATAACCTGAACTCGCACTTCGGGATTGGAGAGCTTTTCAAGCGACTGGCGCACCGCTTCCACGGAACCCTGTACGTCCGCCTTTACGATGATCGGCAGAGTCTTCATCTCGCCCTCTTCGATCTGGGAGAACAGATTATCAAGAGTTACCTTCTTGTACATCTTGAACTGCTCTTCCTTGGCATCGAACTTACGCTTCTCGACCAGCTCTCTTGCGAGCTTCTCGTCCTCTACTACCGCGAAGCTGTCGCCCGCGCTCGGTACTTCGGACAGACCCATTATCTCCACAGGAACGGAAGGCCCTGCCTCCTTTACTGTTCTGCCGCGGTCGTCGCGCATAACACGAACGTGTCCCACAGATGTACCCGCGATGATGACATCGCCCGTATGGAGCGTACCGTTCTGTACAAGCAGTGTTGCCACAGGGCCTTTGCCCTTGTCGAGCCTTGCTTCTATTACCGCGCCCTTTGCCAGTCTGTCGGGATTAGCCTTCAGATCAAGCACTTCCGCGGTGAGGTTCACCATTTCAAGCAGGGTGTCGATGCCCTCGCCGGTCTTTGCGGAAACGGGTACACAAATGATGTCGCCGCCCCATTCCTCGATAACGAGGTCATGCTCGGTGAGCGCCTGCTTTATCTTTTCGGGGTTCGCCCCCTCTTTATCCATCTTGTTTATTGCGACGATTATGCTTACTCCCGCTGCTTTCGCGTGGTTGATAGCCTCTATCGTCTGGGGCATGATGCCGTCGTCGGCAGCGACAACGAGGATAGCGATATCCGTCATATTCGCGCCGCGCGCACGCATTGCGGTGAACGCTTCATGTCCGGGAGTATCGAGGAATGTGATATCCTTGCCGCCCGCGTTTACACGGTACGCGCCGATATGCTGCGTGATGCCGCCCGCCTCGCCGCTTGCGACGGAGGAGTGACGGATCTTGTCGAGCAGAGAGGTCTTGCCGTGGTCAACGTGACCCATGACGACAACGACAGGGGAGCGGGGTCTGAGATCCTCGGCTGTATCCTCTGTTTCCTCGAACAGTCTTTCCTCGATAGTCACAACGACTTCCTTCTCGACCTTTGCGCCGAGCTCCTCGGCAACAAGGGAAGCGGTATCGAAGTCTATGACCTGATTTATGGTACACATCTCTCCGAGCATCATCAGTCTCTTGATGACCTCGGTAGCTGTGACTTTAAGTCTCTGCGCCAGCTCGGACACCACGATCTCGTCGGGTATCTGTACTCTGAGCTGCTGTTTTCTCGCGCGCTCAAGTTCGAGCCGCTTGAGCTTCTGAGCTTCTGTCTCGCGGTTCTTGCCGCCGAACTTTCCGCCCTTCTGCTGGGATTTCTGGTTGATCTTCTGCTTCTTTGCGGAGAAACTTTCATCGCGCTTGCCGCTGCCGTTCTTCTGGGACGCCATGGTCTCATATCTCTCGTTGTACTTGT
The DNA here is from genome assembly GCA_947166945.1 of uncultured Clostridia bacterium. Taxonomy (GTDB): domain Bacteria; phylum Bacillota; class Clostridia; order Oscillospirales; family Ruminococcaceae; genus Ruminiclostridium_E. Next base: position 10,935 of record CAMVGH010000043.1, on the reverse strand, counting down.
CGAGATCCACGTAGCTTCCGCGGGTATCCACGCGCTTGGTGACCACCTCACCGCGCTGTACCGCTTCGCCCTTTACCTTGGACTTGGGCGGCTCATTGGTCTTGACGGTGCTGAGATCCACCTTAGCCTCAACGGGGCGCGGAACGGGCTTGTTCTCTTTCGGCTTCGCGGGCTTGTCGGGCTTCCCATATACAGGGCGCTGGTATTCCGGCTTCTTTGCGGGAGCCTGCTGTGTTGTTTCCTTTTCGTGCTTCTTCTCCGGAGCCTGCTGCTTTTCCTCAGGCTTTTCGGGAGCCTGCTCCTTAACGGGAGGCTTCTCCTGCGGTTTTTCGCTCTTCGCGGCAGTATCCGCTGCGGTTTTTTCCGTTTTTTCCGTTTTTTCCGTTTTTTCCGGCTTTGTCTCCGCCTTTTCGGGTTTATCTTCCTTCTTCGGCTTTTCCGCCTTCTCGGTCTTTTCTGTCTTTTCGGGCTTGTCAGACTTTTCAGCCTTTGCGGGAGCCTTCTTTTCCGGTTCGGGCTTCTTTTCGGGCTTTTTGCTGTCTGCCATAGCGAAATAAGCGTCGAAGCTCGTGACCTGATTTTTCTGTGAAACGCTTTCAAGCACGATATTCAGCTCGCTCGCCGTTATTGATGCGGAGGGCTTCTTTTCTGCTCCCGTATATTCGCGGACGATATCTATGATATCATTTGCGGAGAGTTCAAGATCCTTTGCCGCGTCTTTTATTTTGAATTTCTGTTCTTTTGCTGCCATTAGCGTTCCCCCGATGTATGAGATTTATTTATTACCGATCTGTATAATCCTTGGTCGAGCACGGCGATTATCCCCGTTCTCTTTCCTATGACACTTTTTATTTCGTCCAGTGTTTCCGCGAGCTCCGTGACCGCGATATCTTTCTTTGCGCAGATGAACCGCACTTCCTTTTTGGATTTCTCCGAAAGATCCGACGCTGTCAGAACTCCGCATACCGCTGTTTTTTCTTTTTTGAGCTCCGCGTCCACCGCGTCGAAGCCGCATATCAGCTTTCCGGCGCGTTTGCACAGTCCGAGGGTCGAAAGGGTATTATTCACTTCCGATCAGCTCCTTCAGTCCGTCATATAATTCTGCCGGTATCTGACATTTCAGTGCTTTTTCGAGGCTTCGTTTCTTTACAGCCTTGTCGAAGCACTCCCTGTCATTGCAGATATATGCGCCTCTTCCCGACTTTTTTCCTGTCGGGTCGAGGGAAATTTCGCCGTCCTTTGATCTCACGATGCGCACAAGCCCTTTCTTTCCGAGCATTTCCCCGCACCCGAGACACTTTCTCAGCGGTATGTTCTGTCCCATTACTGCTCCGTTTCGCTCTTGCCCTCGAAGAATCCGCTTTCGGGCTTGATATCTATTTTGAAGTTTGTGAGTCTTGCGGCGAGTTTCGCGTTCTGACCCTTATTTCCGATAGCGAGTGACAGCTGATTATCCGGCACCACCACCGAACATTCTCTTATTTCCTCGTTCGGGATATCTACACTTATCACGGCGGCGGGCTTCAGAGCCTGCGCGATGAATTCCTTCGGGTCGTCGCTGTACTTGACCACATCTATCTTTTCGCCTTTAAGCTCCTCGCATACTTTTGAGATACGTGATCTCTGGGGTCCTATGCAGGAACCGAGCGCGTCAACGTTCTCATCATTGCTGATGACCGCGATCTTGCTTCTGGAGCCTGCTTCACGGCTTATCGCCTTTATTTCCACCGTACCGTCGCCGATCTCGGGGACTTCCAGCTCGAAGAGCTTTCTGATGAGTTCGCGGTGTGTTCTCGAAACGCGCAGTGTAGGTCTTTTATCCGTGGAGCCGTAAACATAGACTTTCACTATCTCGCCCTCATGGAGGACCTCGCCGGGTATCTGGTCGCCCCTGTACAGCATTACTTCGGTGCCGTTCACGCTTATCAGGGCGTTGAGCGAGTCTGTTTCGATCTTCTTTACCTCAGCGGAGACTGTGGTGTTCTGGAGACTTCCCCAGCGCTCCACCAGCTGTTCTCTCTCGACTTCCTTGATGCCCTGTTTTATGACCTGCTTTGCGTTCTGCGCGGCGATCCTTCCGAAATTCTTCGTATCTATCTTTATCGGACACATATCCCCGATATTGAGGCGGGAGCTTATCTTTCTCGCTTCCTCAAGGGTTATCTCGTTCGCCGGGTCTTCGACCTCCTCTACCACGAGCTTCTGAAGTTCCACTTCAAATTTTCCCTTGTTGAGATCGACATTGAACACGATATTCTCGCTGTTCGGGTAATCTCTTTTGATAGCCGTTTTCAGCGCGGTCTCGATCTTTTCTATCAGAACCTCTTCCTTTATGCCTTTTTCCTTGGCGAGAAGAGGGAGAACTTCCATAATTTTCTCGGTCGAAGCCTTATTTCCCTTAGTCATTTTTTACTGTTCCTCCTGTGGGTCTTCAAAGGTCGGAGTTGATCTTTACGCACTCCGCGATCGAAAACTCTGTTTTTCCGTTATCATCTTCGAGCGTTATTGTCCCGTTTTCCTCGTCGTAAGCGGCGAGTGTGCCGTAAACGCTGAATTCTTTACCTTTTTCGCCGCGCCTTGTCACGCGTACCGGTTCGCCCATGCAAGCCCTGAAATGCTCGGGTCTGCGGAGCTTCTTGGTAAGTCCGGGCGACCCGACTTCCAGAATATCCACGCTTTTTATGAAGTCCTGCTTATCGAGTATGTCGTTGATCGGTTTCGACACGACCTCGCACTCGTCGCTGTCAAGACCGCCCTCGCGGTCCACCAGCACCCGCAGGTACCACATGGCTCCTTCTTTTTCAAAGCACACGTCCCAGAGCGTAAGCCCGCTTTTTTCGATTATGGGCATTACCGCGGCTCTCGCCCGTTCTTCTATGCTGCTGTCTTTCTTAGCCGTAAATAACACCCCTTCGCAGACTTCTTCCGGCATTATCCGGAAGCAGTGCTTTTTTATAAAACATTAAGACCGGATTTGTCAACCCGGTCTTACACTATTGGCATTATACACCTTTTTTCCCCCGATGTCAATACTTTCACAAAAAATTTTATGATTTTCTTTTTATTTTTATTCAGTCTTTTAGTAAAAAGTTTGATTTTAGTCTTGTAATTTTGAAAAAAAAGTAGTATAATAATATGAGCAGTGCGCAAAGCGCTTGAAATATGCCTCCTTAGTTAAATGGATATAACAAACCCCTCCTAAGGGTTAGTTATCGGTTCGATTCCGGTAGGGGGTGCCATCAGATAGGAATACAGCCGTTGTATCCGCAGCGGCAGTTCTTATTATCAATAGTGTATTGCAGGTAAATTATGAAATTCAGATTTGACCCGAAATACAAGCAGATCGCCGTGCTGGCGGTGATCGTTATAGTTGTGAGCGGCTTCCTGCTGATGAGCGCACAGGCTATCCCCAATCTCCGGGAAATGTTCGAGATGCTCGTCGAATCCGCCGTCCCGATCATCTGGGGCATTGTCATCGCCTACCTGATGAATCCCGCGGTCGAGTTTTTCAGGAACAAGGTCTTCCGCGGCTGGGCGGAAAAGAAAAAAGGTTCGCAGAAGACCTACAGCGCCATAAAAAACCTCTCCATAACAATAGTTGTTATCCTCACCCTCGCACTCCTGACCGGACTTGTCCTGCTGATAGTCCCCCAGTTCGTACAGAGCCTTTCCGGACTGGTAAGCAATTTCGACGATTATTCCGAGAACCTCATAGAATGGGCTTCCGAAACATTCAAGGATTATCCGCAGATCGTGGAAGCGATCAAAAACCCCATGAACCAGATAGAAAGCTTCCTCACTTCAAGCTGGTCGGATATTTCCGCAAACGTGCTGACTATCGGACAGAAGATCGGCGGCGGCGTCATAAGCTTCGCACTCGGCTTCAAGGATTTTATAATAGGATTCATCATAGCGGTGTATCTGCTTTCCTCAAAGGAAATGCTCAAGGCGCAGGCTAAAAAGCTGCTCTTCGCTTTCTTCCGCAATGACAAGGTACAGGCTCTCCTCTCCGTGTCGAGCCGGATAAATACCATATTCAGCCATTATATAATAGGTATAATCATAGACGCGTTCTTCGTCGGCTGCATGACCTTCGTAGGCGCTACCCTGATAGGTACCCCGTACCCGATGCTCATGGCGGTCATCATCGCCTGCACCAACGTGATACCGTTCTTCGGTCCGTTCATCGGAGGTATCCCGGTGTGCTTCATCACCCTGCTGGACGACCCGTGGAAAGCCCTCTGGATAGGTATTTTCATGGTCGCTATGCAGCAGTTCGACGGAAATATCATGGTCCCGCTCATTCAGGGCGACAGGATAGGCGTTCCGTCGGTATGGGTGCTTATCGGTATCATAATAGGCGGCGGACTTTTCGGGTTTGTCGGAATGCTCCTCGCTGTGCCGGTGTTCGCTATCATCTATATGCTGTTCAAGGAGTTCCTTGAAGGCAAACTCCGCAAAAAATCAATGCCCGAGCCGAGCATCGTCTATGAACGCGCCGACACGGACAAATATATAAACGGCTACACCTATTCCGAGGAGGAGAAAAAATCCGACGAAGCGTGGATGGAGTCGCTGAAACCAAAGAAAAAGAAACTCGAAGCCGCCATAGAAAAGCTTGAAAAAGAAAAGCGCGGCGACAAGGAATGATAAAGGAACAAAGAAAGGACGTAACAGTTATGAAAAGATCGGTAAAAGCCGCTGCCGCAATGCTCTGCGGAATACTCGCGGTGTCCGCGGCGTCATGCGCGTCACAGCAGACATACCCCCTCACGATAGACGGAGAACAGATACGCGCGGGCATCTATCTCTATCAGCAGTTCAGTTCGGTAAACTCCGCCGAGTCAAAGCTTGGCGAGGAGCAGCCCGACCTCGATACAACGGCTGACGGATTCGATTTCACAAAGCAGACCGTTGAGGGCAAGAGCTTCGGTGACTGGGTTAAGGATAACGCCATAGAAGAGTGCCGGGAATTCATCGCGGTAAAAAGACTGTTCGCAAGCAACGGGCTCACCCTTACAGCCGAGCAGAACGCATCCGTAAAGAGCAACGTCAACAGCATCTGGGACGAGACCAACGCTTATGCGCAGTATCTCTACGGTACCGACACGGTAGGCGCTTTCTTCGAGAAAATGGGTATAGGAAAGCAGTCCTTCAAGGAACTTCAGGAAGTAAGCGAAATGAGAACAGCACTGTTCGATCACCTTTACGGCGAGGGCGGCGAGCTTGCTGCAACGCAGGACGAGATCAACGCGGCGCTGAAAAGCGATTATTCGGCTATAGAGTATATCACATATCAGCTGGATAACGGTGACGGCGCACAGGCTTATGTTGACCGCATCAATAACGGCGAATCCTTCGAGGAGATCTTCAGGAGCTATACCGACGCATACAACACGCAGGAGTACGAAAAGGAACTTGCGGAATATGAGGCAAGCAAAAACGAAGCGGCACAGTCCGAAGACGGCGTGACCGAGGTCGCGGAGGACGCGGATACCGCCGATACCGCGGAAGCCGAGCCTCCCGTAAAGCCCGATCCGATAAGCGTTCCCGAGACCGACTCCCTGATCGTGGTCATAAATAAGGATTCCACAACCCCCTCCGAGGATTTCGTAAAGCAGGTAACGGAACTTGCCGAGAATACGGTCAGCGTGGTATCCGTGACAAGCGGCGAGACAACCACGGAATATATCGTAAAGAAATTCGATATCCTGTCGTTGCCTTCCGATAAGACTGAGTCCGCAGTGACCTCTCTCCGTACCTCTCTCAAGGAAGATGAATTCAATGAGATGCTGCACTCGGCAGGCGATGCGTACACGGTGAGCGAGGACAGTTCGATAAACCTTTACAAAGTAAACAAGATCATTGACGTAATGAACAAGAAATAAACAACATTCGCCTTTCCGGAAAACGGGAAGGCGAAATTCATATAGGAAGGCAGTATGAGCGAAACTAAGATCTACCTTGACAACGCGGCAACAACAAAAATAACGGACAACGTTATCGAAGCAATGCTCCCGTGGCTGAAAGAAGGCTACGGGAACGCTTCGTCGCTGTATTCCCTCGGACGAAAAAGCGCCATCGCCCTGAACAAGGCGCGTGCGCAGTGCGCGGAGGCACTCGGCTGCGACAGCCGTGAGATAATTTTCACGAGCGGCGGCACCGAGAGCGACAATACCGCAATACTCTCGGCGGCTCATTCCGCACGGGAAAGCGGAAAACGGCACTTCATCACCTCCGCGTTCGAGCATCACGCAATACTCAGACCTATGGAACGTCTGGAAAAAGAGGGCTTTACGGTCACTTACCTACCGGTATATGAAAACGGCATAGTACGCCCCGCCGATCTGGAAGCCGCCATAACGCCCGACACTTCGTTCGTCTCCGTAATGGCAGTCAACAACGAGATAGGCACGATCCAGCCGATAAAAGAACTCGCGGCGATATGCCGTGAGCGCGGTATCATATTCCACACAGACGCGGTGCAGGCAATAGGCAATATCCCGTTCAACATTCACGAACAGGGCGTTGATATGCTTTCTCTTTCGGGACATAAGCTGCACGCTCCCAAGGGCATCGGGATATTGTACGTGCGCGACGGCGTACCGCTGGCGCCTGCCCTGCTGGGCGGAGCACAGCAGGGGGGCAGGCGCCCCGGAACGGAGAATATCGCGGCGGCAGCCGCGCTTGCCGAAGCGCTTCGCGCTTCGGAGGCGGGGCTCTCCGAAAAAACGGCAAAACTCCTTGCTTTCCGCGGCCGCCTTATAAATGAGATCTCCCGGATCCCGTCCGCGAAGCTCAACGGCGACCCGATCTCCCGGATCCCCTCCAATGTGAACTTCTCATTTGCGGGTCAGGAGAGCGAGACGCTCATACTGAAGCTCGATCTCCGGGGGATCGCTGTTTCGGGAGGTTCCGCCTGCGCTTCGGGATCCCTTGACCCGTCCCATGTCCTGAAGGCGATCGGCTGCACTCCCACAGAAGCAAAAGGCTCCCTGCGCATAACCATGTCAGACCTCACTTCCGGATCCGATATTTCCGGATTTCTTGAAGCGCTGGGCAGTATTCTCGGTCAGGCTCCGATAAGAGACTGATCGAAAGCGAAGAGGGCTTCGTTTATTTCAAATACATCATAGATACCCTTTTCTATGTAATACTCCACAATTATATCGAATTTACTGCTGTGTGAAAGCGCAAATCCCGCCTTGCGGAGCATTTCCCCCGTCTCGGTGATGTCGAGCCGGAGAGCGATCGCGAAAGCTATCGCCGTGGTCTTTTTGGGGTGATAATGCAGGTCGCTGCGTATCTTTGAGAACAGCTTGCGGTCTATGTTCGCCTTCTTATAGCACTCCGCGTCGGTCATTCCACGCTCGTCTATCTTCCGCAGCAGCATTTCCGTGAAGCTCTCGTCTATCTCCGAAAGTGCCTTGTCAAGCTCCAGCGGCAATGCCGCTGCACGCATCAGCGGCTCGTCTTCACAGGCTTCCTCCGCAGCGGCACTGTTCTTCACATTTCTGTGCAAAGCACCGAGAAATCCGCCGGTCTTCTTTTTCGGCGCGGGTGCCGGGACCGCTGCGGAGCATTTTGCCGCGCCCGTGTACATCACAGGCGGGATAAACCTGTCCGCGAGTATCCTTTGCAGTTCCGGATAATCGTCCCCGGCTGCCCGATCCGGCACTATCAGTGTAATGTTCATCTCCGTGCCGCTTACCGTACGGAGCGCTTCATGCAGCATTCCCGGTTCAGGGAGAAGCACGGCGATATCGCCGCCGTCCGTCCCGCTGAGCAGGGCAAGCTCGCTTACGGACTTACATTCCGTGTATTTTTCCGGCAGATATTTTGTGATCGTTACAGGCATGGAAAACTCCTTTTTTCTTATTTACAAATAATTTGATATGTGATATAATATCCTGCGGAGGAGATATATTATGAAAAAATTATATTTTATTCTGCTTATAGTTCTCTGCATAATTACAGTGGGACTTTTTCCCCTTGATCTGTTTATATTCACGGTCCCGGAGTGGGTGATATATGTGATGCTTGCCGCGGTCATTGCGGCGGCTGTCCTTGTTTTTGTGAAAGCAGGGGCTAAAGCGCCTGTAAAGGCGGTCTCGGTATGCCTTGCGGCAGTTACCGTACTCGGAGCGCTCGGCGGGATCATAATCGACCCGTATTTCAACGGAACGTGGCTGCACCTTTCGCCTGCCGGACCCTCGCAGCGGTATGACACGGTTCTTTCCGCGGATCGGGCGTGCGCCGATCTTGACTGCGCCATGAAATACCTGCAAAAATGCCACCCCGCGCTTATGGACGGGCTTCCCGCCGGTATGCGGCAGAAATATGAGCAGGCAAAGGCTGATATAAAAGCGGCAGGCAGCGTCACCGTGAATGAGCTTGCGCGGCAGACCGAGGGCATCTTCACCATGCTGAATGACGCACATACGAACGCGTTCGTGCAGGACAACGCGCCGCTGTACCTGAAACATTACTACAAATGGAAACAGGGTGACTGGAAGCTCACTGCCCTCAACGGCATCACATTGAAGGAGCTTCTTGCCCGCAGCACGGAACTGTACAGCTTCGAGGCGGAAAGCTGGGAGCTTGAATGTATGAAAAATGACCTGCTGAACCTGCGGGGGCTTGATTATCTGGGATTTTCGCCTGCGGACGGGGTGGAATATACCTTTGAAAATCCCGACGGCGAACAGCGCTCCGAGACTTACTATACCGCCGATTACGTCACCTATGCCGAATATCTTGAATTCAACGGTATCACCGATCAGCCCGCAGATACAGGAAGCTTCGTTTCATACGACATAGATGAAGACAGGAGCCTTGCGGTACTCACACTTTCGGAGTGCATCTACAACAGCGAATATATAAACTGTCTGCGGGATATGTTCACCGAGGTAAAGGAAAAGGGGATACGCAATGTGGCGGTGGATCTCCGGGATAACGGCGGCGGAAATGACCGGACTGCCACGGAGTTTATACGGTATCTTGACACGGACGGGTTTAAATACGCGTCCGAATATCAGCGGCTCGGATTTCTCACAACTCCCCGCAGCGCAGACTATGCCGCAAATCAGCGTTATTCCGGTCTTACATTCACCGGCGACCTGTATATCCTCATGTCTTCCGGCTCATTCAGCTCGGCAATGCTGTTCCCGCAGTACATAAAGGACAACGGGCTCGGCACCCTTATCGGGGAGCCGCCGGGGAATGACCCCAACGGGTACGGCGAAATAACCATGTTTGTGCTGCCGGAGAGCGGTATTCGCCTCAGCATTTCCACAAAGCGTTTCTTCCGTGCGGACAGAGACTGCCCGGACAAATACATTATGCCGGATATCCCCTGCGAAGCCGCCGACGCGCTCGATACGCTTTACAATACCATATCCGCGCAATAAAATTATAGCATACGGCAAAGCCCCTGTCAAGAACCTTCCAAATGGCAGGGGCTTTACATTTTACCCGATTTATGGTATAATATATCCCGCAAAGAAGGGATAAAATGACAACAAGCAAAGATCTTACGGTCGGCGAGCCGTCGAAAGTCCTGCGGAGCTTCTGTCTCCCTATGCTCGGGAGCATCATTTTCCAGCAGCTCTACAATCTCGCGGACAGTTTCGTTGCGGGCAAGCTGATAGGCGAGGAAGCTCTCGCGGCTGTCGGCAACAGCTATGAGATCACTCTTATTTTTCTGGCGTTCGCCTTCGGCTGCAACATAGGCTGTTCGGTGGTGGTATCACAGCTTTTCGGCGGCAAGAAGCTCGCGCAGATGAAGACCGCCGTTTATACTTCGCTCATTATGAGCGGAGCGGTATGTCTGCTGCTCATGGCGGCGGGATATCTGGCGGGGGAAGCGCTTCTGCGGGTGATACAGACGCCGGAAAATATTCTTCCCGACTCACTGCTTTATCTGAATATATACATATTGAGCCTGCCCTTCGTCTTTTACTACAATGTGTCCACGGGAATTTTCTCGGCACTCGGGGACTCAAAGACCCCGTTCATATTCCTTGCCGCTTCATCAACCGCCAACATCGGCGCGGATATCCTGTTCGTTGCCGTCTTCGATATGGGGGTAGCGGGTGTCGCATGGGCAACCTTCATCTGTCAGGGAATAAGCTGCGTACTTGCCCTTATTGTGGTACTCCGCCGTATCGCGGCGTTTAAAACGGACGAGAAAGCAAAAGCACTCTCCTTCCCCTTACTGAAAAAGATCGCCGCGGTAGCAGTCCCCAGCACATTCCAGCAGGGCTTCATCTCTGTCGGCAACATTCTGATACAGGGCGTGATAAACGGCTTCGGTTCGGGGGTCATCGCCGGTTACGCGGCATCGGTAAAGCTGAACAATCTTGTCATAACCTCACTCACCACCCTCGGAAACGGCGTCTCGAACTACACCGCGCAGAACATCGGTGCAGGTAAGCTCGACCGCATAAATGCGGGCTTCAGAGCGGCACTGAAACTCTTTCTCGCGGTAGCTGTTCCCGCCGCTCTGCTGTATTTCTTTGCCGGTGAACCTCTCATGCGCCTTTTCATGGACGAACCTACCGACGCGGCATTACAGGCTGGCACCGCATTTCTCCGCACAGTTACCCCGTTTTACATCATTGCGTCCCTCAAACTTGCTTCAGACGGCGTCCTTCGCGGCGCGGGTCTTATGGGTATGTTCATGGCAGGCACTTTCACAGACCTCATTCTCCGTGTCGTACTCGCCTTTATCCTGTCCGTACCGTTTGGCTCGGACGGTATCTGGGCTGCATGGCCTGTCGGCTGGACTGTCGCCACAGTCATGTCTGTCGGCTTCTACCTGCGTAAATTCGGAAAGCGCCCGAACGATCGCTGCGCTTGAGCGGTCGCTGCGCTTGAGCGGTCGCTGCGCTCGAGTGCCTCCGGCGGGCAGGGGGAAAGAGGGGAAGGAAGGGA